>BNTW01000035.1 GCA_025996895.1 Bacteroidia bacterium
AACTGCTGATTTATGCTTCGGAAAACCTGCAATCGGTGGAAGTGCTGGACATTCAGGGACGGAAAATCAAGGAAGCGAAGAACATCAACAGCACCTTCTACCAAATGGAATTGAATGTTCCGGCAGGAGTGTATTTAGTGAAAACAGGTGCAACAACGCACAAAATTATCGTGAGATAATCTCGGGAACGTTCGCATAACATCAAATTCCCGATAGGAGGCTGTCCAAAAAGCATTGGGCAGTCTCTTTTTTTATTTGCGTGGGCAAACCTTGCGCTACGTTTTGAAAATTCAAAATTATTATCTATCTTCGTTGCATTAAAACGAAGATTATGCCGTTCGAATCATTTTTGCAATATCTACAATATGAAAAAAATTACTCGCTACATACGGTAGAGGCGTACGAGAATGATTTACAGCAGTTTAAGGAGTTTTTTTGCGGTGAAGAACCATTGGACCCGCAGGCGGTTGATGCAGTGATAGTACGCCGTTGGCTGGTTTTTTTGATGGGAGAAGGGTATTCGCCTCGCTCGGTTAATCGCAAATTGAGTTCTTTGAAATCGTTTTTCAGGTATTTGTCTAAATATAATAAGGTAGAAAGCAATCCGGTCAAGCGGTTGGTGGGACCGAAAACCAACAAGCCTATCCCTTATTTTATTAACGACAAAGAAATGGCGAAACTGTTTTTGGAATTGGAAACCGAAAATTCGTTTGAAGATGAACGCGATAAAGTGTTGCTCGATGTTTTTTACAGTACCGGTATCCGGTGCGCCGAGCTAATCGGATTGAAAGACGAAGACATTGATTTCGGTGCGCAACTAATTAGGGTTACCGGAAAACGAAACAAACAGCGGTTAGTGCCTTTCTCCACCCTTTTGAAGGAAAATCTGCAAGCCTATTTGTCCGTCCGCAACGAGCAAATCGAAAATCCGGACAAAAGAGCCTTTTTTGTGCGGAAAAACGGTCAGCCCTTATCGAAGACCATTGTTTATACGATTGTCAAAAGACGATTGTCGGATGTTCCGAATTTGTCGAAACGCAGTCCCCACGTGTTAAGGCACACTTTTGCAACGAGTATGTTAAACCACGGAGCCGACTTGAATGCTGTAAAGGAATTGTTGGGGCATGCAAGTCTGTCATCAACGGAGGTTTATACCCATACAACTTTTGAAGAATTAAAAAAAACGTATCACCAAGCTCATCCACGAGCCTAAAAAACAAAAGGAGGATTATTATGGAAATTACGATTCAAGCTATTCATTTTGAAGCAAGTCAACAATTGGAAGCATTTATCCAGAAGAAAGTCGGCCGGTTGGCAAAATTCAACGACAACATTTCGTTGGCCGAAGTTTCGTTAAAAGTGGTAAAACCCGAATCGAACGAGAACAAAGACGCTTTAATTAAAGTATTTGCGCCCGGGCACGAATTTTTTGCTCAGGAAGTGTCCAATACCTTTGAAGAAGCCATCGACAAATGCGTAGCAAAGCTGGAACGGCAGGTGGTTAAAACCAAGGAAAAACAGATCGCAAAAAAATAGATAAAAAAGAATGGCGAAAATTTTGGTCAATCCAAAAATATTTTGTACTTTTGCAACCGCTTTGACTTAATTTGGGTCTAAAGCGGTTGTTTGACGTATAAAATGCCTCTTTAGCTCAGTTGGCCAGAGCACGTGATTTGTAATCTCGGGGTCGTTGGTTCGAATCCGACAAGAGGCTCAAGAGTAATGGAGAATTAAAATGGGCAGTTACCAGAGTGGCCAAATGGGTCTGACTGTAACTCAGATAGCTTACGCTTACGGTGGTTCGAATCCATCACTGCCCACCAGAAAATTGCGGAAGTAGCTCAGTCGATAGAGCATTAGCCTTCCAAGCTGAGGGTCGCGGGTTTGAGTCCCGTCTTCCGCTCTTTTTGTTGCCTGTGTAGCTCAGTGGCAGAGCACTTCCTTGGTAAGGAAGAGGTCCCGAGTTCAACTCTCGGCACCGGCTCACAAACGAAGAAGAAAGAGAGTTAAAAGGATAAAATAACATTCATTAATAAGAACAATTAAATTATGGCAAAAGAACATTTTAACCGGTCGAAACCTCACGTTAACATCGGTACAATTGGTCACGTAGATCACGGTAAAACTACTTTGACCGCTGCCATTACTACGGTATTGGCAAAAAAAGGTCTTTCTGAAGTACGCTCATTCGATTCGATTGATAATGCTCCGGAAGAAAAAGAACGTGGTATTACTATTAATACCGCTCACGTTGAATATGAAACAGCAAATCGCCACTATGCACACGTGGATTGTCCGGGTCACGCCGACTACGTGAAAAACATGGTAACGGGTGCTGCTCAAATGGACGGTGCTATCATCGTAGTAGCTGCTACAGACGGTCCGATGCCTCAAACTCGCGAACACATTCTTTTGGCTCGCCAGGTGAATGTTCCGAAATTGGTGGTTTTCATGAACAAAGTGGACATCGTTGATGACCCCGAAATGTTGGAACTCGTTGAAATGGAAATGCGCGAACTGCTTTCTTTTTATGAATTCGACGGAGACAACACTCCGGTTATCCAAGGTTCTGCTTTGGGTGGATTGAACGGTGTAGCCGAATGGGAAGATAAAATCATGGAGTTAATGGATGCCGTTGATACATGGATTCCGCTGCCTCCGCGTGATGTTGACAAACCTTTCCTGATGCCTGTTGAAGACGTATTCTCGATCACCGGTCGCGGTACCGTTGCTACGGGTCGTATCGAAACCGGTATCATCAAAACCGGCGAAGAAGTTCAAATCATCGGTTTGGGTGCCGAAGGCAAGAAATCGGTGGTTACCGGTGTGGAAATGTTCCGCAAAATTCTTGACGAAGGTCAAGCCGGCGACAACGTAGGTTTGTTGCTCCGTGGTATCGACAAAGACGAAGTAAAACGCGGTATGGTTATTACCCATCCGAACAAGGTTAAACCTCATACCTCTCTCAAAGCTTCGGTTTATGTATTGAAGAAAGAAGAAGGTGGCCGTCACACTCCGTTCCACAACAAATATCGTCCGCAATTTTATATCCGTACGTTGGACGTTACGGGTGAAATCACTTTGCCGGAAGGTACTGAAATGGTGATGCCGGGTGATAACTTGGAAATCAGAGTGGATTTGATCTATCCGGTAGCTTGTTCCGAAGGCTTGCGTTTTGCAATCCGCGAAGGCGGTCGCACCGTAGGTTCAGGTCAGATAACTGAAATTATAGAATAATTTCAGATTACGAATTAAAAATTACGAATTACGAGTGGGAGATAATTCATTCGTAATTCGTAATTGAAAATTCGTAATTAAAAACATACGGGTTTAGCTCAGTTGGTAGAGCGACGGTCTCCAAAACCGTAGGTCGAGAGTTCGAGCCTTTCAACCCGTGCAAAAACAAGATAAATAAATGAAGAAGCTTATTAATTATTTCAAAGAATCTTATAGCGAGCTTGTGCATAAGGTTTCTTGGCCAACAAGACAAGAATTGTCAAGTAGCACCGTCGTCGTTATGACGGCTTCCCTTATTATGTCGGTGGTGATATTTGCTATTGATTTCAGCTTTGAGAACATTGTGTCTTTCTTTTTTAAATCTTTCTATTAATTAGACGATGTCTGAAATTGAAAAGAAATATTATGTTCTCCGCGCCGTTACCGGCAAAGAAAACAAAGTGAAAGAATACCTTGAAGCGGAAATCCGGAATCATAACCTGCAAGAGTATATCACGCAGATTATTATTCCCACCGAAAAAGTGGTGCAAAACCGGAACGGAAAGAAAGTGTATAAAGAACGGGCTTTTCTTCCGGGGTATATTATTATCGAGGCTGCTTTGGTTGGTGAAGTGATGCATTTCTTGAAAAGTATCAATTACGTGGCCGGTTTTTTGGGCGGCAATGTTCCTGTGCCTTTGCGGACGGCGGAAGTCAGCCGAATTTTGGGCAAAGCGGACGAACTGCAAGAACAACCGGAAGAATTTGAAATTGATTTTATTGTTGGCGAAACCGTCAAGATTAATTACGGACCATTCACCGGCTTCCACGGTGAGATTGAAGAGATTTATCCGGATAAGAAAAAACTCAAGGTCATGGTCAAAATTTTCGGACGGAAAAGTCCCCTCGAATTGGGATTTTTACAAGTAGAGAAAGAATAATTCCGTAGGGGCATTGCGCGCAATGCCCGTACAAATTTCAGAATCAGTTACGTGATTTGAATTATTTTTTTTCGTCAAAAGAGTGTTAAATTAAAAAATTATTTACAATGGCTAAAGAGATTGCTGGACAGCTAAAATTACAGATTAAAGGAGGAGCAGCAAATCCCTCCCCCCCGGTAGGTCCTGCATTGGGCTCGAAAGGTATCAACATTATGGAGTTTTGCAAGCAATTTAATGCCAGAACCCAAGAAAAAGCAGGTAAGATATTGCCGGTGGTGATTACTTACTATGTGGATAAGTCGTTCGATTTTATTGTAAAAAATCCGCCAGTGGCCATCCAATTATTGGAAGCAACCAAACAAAAAAGCGGATCGGCTGAACCTAACCGGAAAAAAGTAGCGGAAGTTACTTGGGACCAGGTGAAGGAGATTGCAGAAGATAAAGTAGGCGATTTGAACTGTTTCAACGTTAATTCTGCTATGAAAATGGTAGCAGGAACAGCGAGAAGTATGGGTATCACAGTGAAAGGGGAATTCCCTGCAAACAATTAAACTTCAATTAGATTATGAGTAAACTTACAAAAAATCAAAAGTTGGCTTTAGGCAAAGTTGAAGCGGGGAAATCATACACACTGAAAGAAGCTTCGGCTTTGGTAAAAGAAATTTCAACAACCAAATTCGACGCTTCGGTGGATATTGACGTCCGCCTGGGTGTAGATCCCCGTAAAGCTAACCAGATGGTAAGAGGCGTGGTTTCATTGCCTCACGGAACAGGGAAACAAGTGAGGGTTCTCGTATTATGTACTTCAGATCAGGAAGCGGCTGCCAAAGAAGCAGGTGCCGACTATGTAGGGTTGGACGAATATATCGAAAAGATTAAAGGCGGTTGGACGGACATCGACGTAATTATTACGCAGCCGGCCATCATGGGTAAAATCGGTGCTTTAGGCCGTGTGTTAGGCCCGCGTGGTTTAATGCCGAATCCGAAAAGCGGTACGGTTACCAATGATGTGGCAAATGCCGTGAAAGAAGTAAAGGCCGGTAAAATCGACTTCAAAGTAGATAAAGCCGGTATTGTACATACTTCAATCGGTAAGGTATCATTCGCACCGAATCAGATCCGCGACAACGCGAAAGAATTTGTCGCTACGCTGGTCAAACTGAAACCCACTGCGGCTAAAGGTACATATATTAAGAGCGTTTATCTTTCAAGTACAATGAGTCAAGGTATTAAAATTGATCCTAAATCGGTCGATGAAATCTAAAATGTTTGAATGATGAGAAAGGAAGATAAAAGCACTGTTATAGAGCAAATTGCAAGTACAGTAGGTAAATATGCCCATTTCTATTTGACGGATATTGCTACATTGAATGCAGCAAAAACCAGCAATTTGAGAAGGGAATGCAGTAAGCAGGAAATTAAACTGTTGGTCGTAAAAAATACGCTGCTCAAAAAAGCGTTAGACCAATTGGAAGGCGATTATTCTGCATTAAATCCGGCTTTGAAAGGCAACACGGCTATCATGTTTTCAAATGATGCCAACGGCCCCGCAAAGTTGATTAAAACATTTGCAGCTAAAACGGATATTCCGAAACTGAAAGCGGCTTATGTACAGGAAGGATTTTATGTGGGCGCGGAAAATCTTGATTTACTTGTGTCTATCAAGAGTAAGAACGAACTTATCGGCGACGTTATTGCTTTGTTGCAATCGCCCGCCAAGAATGTTATTTCTGCTCTTCAATCGGGTGGTCAAACCATTCATGGCGTATTGAAAACGCTGGCTGAGAGATAAAAACTTTAAAGTCCTTACGGTCTTTAAAAACAAAAATTAACAAACAAACAAATAAATAAAATTTATACATCATGGCAGATTTGAAAGCTTTTGCTGAACAATTAGTAAATTTAACCGTAAAGGAAGTAAATGAACTTGCTGAAATTCTGAAATCGGAATACGGCATTGAACCTGCTGCTGCAGCTGTGGCTGTTGCCGCTCCCGCAGCCGGTGGTGCTGCTGAAGCCGCAGAAGAAAAAACATCTTTCGACGTGATCTTGAAAGGTGCCGGCGCAAATAAATTGGCTATCGTTAAATTAGTAAAAGAATTAACAGGCCTTGGTTTGAAAGAAGCGAAAGACATCGTTGATAGCGCACCGTCTCCTTTGAAAGAAGGGATTGCTAAAGACGAAGCTGAAGCACTGAAAAAATCATTAGAAGAAGCCGGAGCAGAAGTTGAACTTAAATAATTGTTCTGCTGACAAAATCAATGGTTAGGAATCTTCGGTGGAAGGTTCTTAACCTTTTTGTGCTACAATTCATTATTTTATTATTTAAAGTTCCTAATTTCGCAATATAATGTCTTCAACAATCAACAAGAATCAAAGAGTTAATTTTGCTTCGATTAAAAATCCTTTTGCCTATCCGGATTTCCTCGAAGTGCAGATAAAGTCGTTCAAAGACTTTTTACAATTAGATACGTCTCACGAAAAGAGGCGAAACGAAGGTTTGTATAAGGTATTTGCGGAGAATTTTCCGATAGCCGATACGCGCAATAACTTCGTCCTCGAATTTTTGGACTATTTTGTCGATCCGCCCCGCTATACCATCGAAGAGTGTATCGAACGCGGCTTGACTTATAGTGTTCCACTCAAAGCGAAATTAAAATTGTATTGTACCGACCCCGATCATGAAGATTTTGATACGGTCGTTCAAGACGTGTATTTAGGGCCTATCCCCTACATGACCGAAAAAGGAACTTTTGTGATTAACGGTGCGGAACGTGTAGTCGTATCGCAATTACACCGTTCGCCGGGTGTGTTCTTCGGGCAAAGCCTGCACTCCAACGGCACAAAACTTTATTCCGCGCGGATTATTCCTTTCAAAGGCTCATGGATCGAATTTGCGACCGATATTAATAATATCATGTATGCTTATATCGACCGTAAAAAGAAATTACCGGTAACTACACTTTTACGTGCTATCGGTTTTGAAAGCGATAAGGATATTTTGGAAATCTTTAATCTGGCGGAAGAAATTAAGGTTAATAAAACGAACTTGCATAAATCCATCGGTCGCAAGCTGGCAGCCCGCGTATTGAAAACGTGGGTGGAAGATTTCGTTGATGAAGATACCGGCGAAGTGGTTTCTATCGAAAGAAACGAAGTGCTGATCGACCGCGAAGTAGTGTTGGAATCGGGACATCTGGAAGCAATTTTGGAATCGGGGGCACACACGATCTTGTTGCACCGTGAAGACCAAAATCTCTCCGATTACGCGATCATTTACAATACGTTACAAAAAGACCCCAGCAACTCCGAACGTGACGCAGTGGTGTATATCTACCGGCAGTTGAGAAACGCCGATCCGGCCGACGACGCCAGTGCACGGGAAGTCATTCAAAATCTGTTCTTCTCCGAAAAACGCTACGATTTGGGAGAAGTGGGACGTTACCGGATTAACAAAAAATTGAACTTGACGACATCAATTGACGTCAAAGTTTTGACAAAGGAAGATATTATCGAAATCATCAAATATTTAATCGAGTTGATTAACTCGAAAGCGAATGTGGATGACATCGACCATTTAAGTAACCGTCGCGTACGTACGGTGGGCGAACAACTGTATAACCAATTCGGTATCGGTTTGGCTCGTATGGCACGGACAATACGCGAACGCATGAACGTACGCGATAATGAAGTATTTACGCCGATTGACCTGATCAACGCAAAAACGATTTCATCGGTAGTAAATACATTCTTCGGCACCAATGCCTTGTCGCAATTCATGGATCAAACCAATCCGCTGGCGGAAATCACCCACAAACGCCGTATGTCGGCTCTGGGGCCGGGCGGCTTGTCGCGTGAACGTGCCGGTTTTGAGGTGCGCGACGTGCATTACACACACTACGGACGTTTGTGTCCGATTGAAACGCCGGAAGGCCCGAACATCGGGTTGATTTCGTCGCTTTGCGTATATGCAAAAATCAATGATTTAGGATTTATCGAAACGCCTTACCGCAAAGTGAACGACTCTGTGGTAGATTTATCTCCGGAAGGAATTACTTATCTGACAGCAGAAGAAGAAGAAAGCCGGATTATTGCACAAGGAAATGCACCGTTGAACGACGACGGTACATTTATCCGCAGTCGCGTAAAAGCGCGTCAAGATGCTGATTATCCTGTGGTTAGTCCTGATGAAGTGAATTTGATGGACGTTTCGCCCACGCAGATTGCTTCGATTGCCGCTTCGTTAATTCCGTTCCTCGAACACGACGATGCTAACCGCGCGTTGATGGGCTCGAACATGATGAGGCAGGCCGTTCCGTTGTTGATTCCCGAAGCACCTATCGTAGGCACAGGCTTGGAAGGCCAGCTTATTCGGGACTCACGTACGCAGATTACGGCCGAAGGCTCAGGCGAAGTGGTATTTGTCGATGCCGCGCGTATCGACATCAAATACGACCGGACGGAAGAAGAAGAATTTGTCAGTTTCGACTCGGCAGTTAAAAGCTATATCATTCCGAAATTCCGGAAAACCAATCAAAACACATCTATCGACTTGCGTCCGATTATCCGCAAAGGCGACTACGTCGTGAAAAACCAGATTCTGACCGAAGGTTACTCTACTGAAAACGGAGAATTGGCACTCGGTAAAAACCTGAAAGTGGCGTTTATGCCCTGGAAAGGATACAACTTTGAAGATGCTATCGTAATCAGCGAACGGGTCGTACGGGAAGATATTTTTACTTCTGTGCATGTCGATGAATATATTCTGGAAGTGCGCGAAACCAAGCGCGGTGTTGAAGAATTGACAAACGACATTCCGAACGTGAGCGAAGACGCTACGAAAGATTTGGACGAAAACGGTATCATTCGTTTGGGTGCGCGCGTAGAGCCAGGCGACATCTTGATTGGTAAAATTACGCCGAAAGGCGAATCCGACCCATCGCCCGAAGAAAAGTTGTTGCGCGCTATCTTCGGCGAAAAAGCCGGCGATGTGAAAGATGCCTCCTTAAAGGCTTCTCCGTCATTGCGTGGGGTGATTATCGGCAAAAACTTGTTCTCAAAAGCAGCGAAAAAGAACAAATCGCGCTTAAGCAATAAGGCTCGTCTTCCGCAATTGGACGAAGAGTATGAAACAAAAATGGCCGATTTGAAAGTGATTTTAGTAGATAAGCTCTACAAACTGATCGAAGGAAAAACCTCGCAAGGCGTGAAAGATTTCATGAACATCGAGTTAATCCCGAAAGGCTCTAAATTCACCAAAGAAGAATTAAGTAAAATCGACTATACGGCCGTACAAATAACAAAATGGACGACCGACCCGATTAAAAATTCCATGATTCGCGAAGTAATTGCCAATTACATGCGAAAATACAAAGAATTGGACGCCGAACTGCGCCGTCAGAAATTCGATTATACCATTGGCGACGAACTGCCCACCGGCATTGTACAAATGGCTAAAGTATATATCGCTAAAAAACGCAAATTGCAGGTCGGTGATAAAATGGCAGGCCGTCACGGAAACAAGGGTATCGTTTCGCGGATTGTGCGCGACGAAGATATGCCTTTCCTGGCCGATGGAACGCTGGTCGATATTGTATTAAACCCGTTGGGCGTGCCTTCGCGTATGAACTTGGGACAAATTTTTGAAACCGTTCTCGGCTGGTCGGGTAAAAAATTAGGCATGAAATTCGCTACGCCGATTTTCGACGGGGCTTCGCTCGACGATTTGAACGAATGGTCGGATAAGGCCGGACTTCCGCGCTACGGTAAAACCTATCTGTACGACGGTGGGACAGGCGAACGTTTTGATCAACCGGCCACAGTGGGCATAATTTACATGTTGAAGTTAGGCCACATGGTCGATGACAAGATGCACGCACGTTCGATTGGGCCGTACTCACTGATTACGCAACAGCCGTTGGGCGGTAAAGCACAATTCGGCGGTCAGCGTTTCGGGGAAATGGAAGTCTGGGCGTTGGAAGCATTCGGAGCATCGTTTATCTTGCAAGAAGTATTAACTATCAAGTCGGACGATGTGATGGGACGTGCCAAAGCGTACGAAGCGATTGTGAAAGGCGACCCAATGCCTATTCCGAGTATTCCCGAATCATTGAATGTATTGCTGCATGAAATTAGAGGTTTGGCTTTAAACATTACGTTAGAATAGTTATAAATTATGGCTTTTAGAAAAGAAAATAAAACGAGAAATAGTTTCTCCAAAATATCGATTGGATTGGCTTCTCCGGACGAAATTCTGGCTCAATCGAGTGGCGAAGTGTTGAAACCGGAAACAATCAATTACCGCACTTATAAACCGGAACGCGACGGTTTGTTCTGCGAACGCATTTTTGGCCCTGTAAAGGACTATGAATGTCATTGCGGAAAATACAAACGCATTCGCTACAAAGGGATTGTCTGCGACCGTTGCGGAGTGGAAGTAACCGAAAAGAAAGTGCGCCGCGAACGTATGGGACACATTCACTTGGTTGTTCCGGTGGCGCATATCTGGTATTTCCGCTCGTTGCCGAACAAAATCGGCTACCTGCTCGGACTGCCGACAAAAAAATTAGATACGATTATTTATTACGAACGCTACGTGATTATCCAACCGGGTATCGTACCGGAGAGAGCGATTTATGATTTACTTTCGGAAGAGGAATATCTCGAAATTCTCGATAATCTTCCCAAAGAAAACCAGCAGTTGGACGACACCGACCCGAATAAATTTATTGCCAAAATGGGCGCGGAAGCCATTTATGATCTGCTTGCTCGTTTGGATTTGGATGCACTTTCGTACGATCTGCGCCACAAAGCGGGCAATGATGCTTCGCAACAACGCAAAAATGAAGCCCTGAAACGCTTGCAAGTGGTGGAATCGTTTCGTATGTCGAAAGGCAAAAATCGTCCCGAGTGGATGATTGTGCAAGTCGTGCCGGTCATTCCGCCCGAACTGCGTCCGTTAGTTCCTTTGGACGGCGGTCGTTTTGCGACTTCCGACTTGAACGATTTGTATCGCCGGGTAATTATCCGCAACAACCGTCTGAAACGACTGATTGATATTAAAGCCCCCGAAGTGATTTTGCGTAACGAAAAACGCATGCTTCAGGAGTCGGTGGATTCTCTCTTCGACAACTCACGCAAATCAAGTGCAGTGAAGACAGACGCTAACCGTCCGTTGAAATCGTTGTCCGATAGTTTGAAAGGAAAACAAGGACGTTTCCGTCAAAATTTGTTGGGAAAACGTGTCGATTATTCTGCTCGTTCGGTAATCGTCGTTGGCCCTGAATTGAAAATGCACGAATGTGGTATTCCAAAAAATATGGCTGCCGAACTATATAAACCGTTCATTATCCGCAAATTGATTGATCGCGGAATTGTGAAAACGGTGAAATCGGCAAAGAAAATCGTCGATAGAAAAGAGCCTGTTGTTTGGGATATTCTCGAATATACGATGAAGGGACACCCTGTATTGCTAAACCGTGCTCCGACTTTGCACCGTTTGGGTATTCAGGCTTTCCAACCGAAACTGATTGAAGGAAAAGCCATTCAATTACACCCGCTTTCTTGTACGGCTTTCAATGCCGACTTCGACGGCGATCAGATGGCTGTCCATCTTCCGTTAGGAAATGAAGCCATTTTGGAAGCGCAAATGTTGATGTTGGCTTCACACAATATTTTAAACCCAGCCAACGGCGCACCGATCACCGTTCCCTCGCAAGACATGGTGTTGGGATTGTTCTACATCACCAAATTGCGCAAAGGAGCGAAAGGTGAAGGCCTGAATTTCTACGGCCCCGAAGAAGCGATAATCGCTTACAACGAAGGGAAAGTGGATATTCATGCACCGGTGAAAGTGCTGGTCGATGATGTGGATAAAAACGGAAATCCGATTACACACAGCCTCGAAACATCAGTCGGCCGTGTCATGGTCAATGAATATGTGCCGAAAGAAGTCGGATATGTCAATGAAGAATTATCTAAAAAATCGTTGCGCGACATTATCGGTAAAGTCATAAAAATTTGCGGAGTGGCGCGTACCGCTCATTTCTTGGACGACATCAAGAATTTGGGTTATATCATGGCCTTCAAAGGCGGTTTGTCGTTCAATTTGGACGATGTGATTATTCCCGAAGAAAAAGAAGTGTTGGTGCAGGAAGGTTACGACGAAGTCGAACAAATCATGAATAACTACAATATGGGGTTAATTACCTATAATGAACGTTATAACCAGATTATCGATACTTGGACGCACGTCAATTCGCGTCTGTCGGATATTTTGATGAAACGCCTGCGTGAAGACGACCAAGGTTTCAATTCCGTATTTATGATGTTGGAATCGGGCGCACGTGGTAGTAAGGAACAAATTCGTCAGTTGTCAGGTATGCGTGGTTTGATGGCCAAACCGCAGAAATCCGGTGCAGAAGGAGGTCAAATCATTGAAAACCCGATTTTGTCGAACTTTAAAGAAGGCTTGTCGGTGTTGGAATACTTTATTTCGACTCACGGTGCGCGTAAAGGGTTGGCGGATACGGCTTTGAAGACGGCCGACGCGGGTTATCTGACACGCCGTCTGGTCGATGTTTCGCACGATGTGATTATTAACGAAGAAGACTGCGGAACGTTGCGCGGATTGGTAGCTACCGAACTGAAAAACAACGAAGAAGTGGTCGCTACACTTTACGAACGCATTCTGGGACGTGTTTCCGTACATGATATTCACCACCCGATTACCGGCGAACTCATTGTCGCTTCGGGAGAAGAAATCACGGAAGACAAAGCGGAACAAATTCAAAATTCGCCCATTGAGCGCGTAGAAATTCGTTCGGTATTAACTTGCGAATCGAAAAAAGGTGTTTGTGCGAAATGTTACGGCCGTAACTTGGCAACCGGACGTATGGTACAGAAAGGGGAAGCCGTGGGGGTAATCGCTGCTCAATCCATCGGCGAGCCGGGAACACAGCTGACGTTGCGTACTTTCCACGTCGGTGGTATCGCGTCGAACATTGCGACCGAAAACAATATCGCTTCCAAATACGACGGTATCCTCGAAATGGACGAATTGCGTACGGTGGAAACGACCGACGAAGCCGGCAAAACGCAACAGATTGTTATCAGCCGTCTGTCAGAACTTCGTATCATTGATGTCAATACCGGTATTATTTTAGCTTCACACAACATTCCTTACGCGGCCAAGCTGTTTTTCAAGAGTGGAGATACGGTGAAAAAAGGCGAAGTGATTTTGGAATGGGACCCGTTCAATGCGGTAATCGTATCGGAAGTTCCGGGAAAATTACAGTTTGAAAACGTAATCGAAAACGTTACTTACAAAAACGAATACGACGAACAAACCGGTTTAAAAGAAAAGATTATCATTGAGTCGCGCGACAAAACCAAAGTTCCGGTGGCTCATATCATTGATAAAGACGGAACGATTTTAAAAACGTATAACTTGCCTTTAGGTGCTCACGTCGTCAAAGAAGAGGGCGATAAAGTGAAGTTAGGCGAAGTGCTGGTGAAAATTCCGCGTGCGGTTGGTAAGGCCGGTGACATCACCGGTGGTCTTCCGCGTGTAACCGAATTGTTTGAAGCACGCAATCCGTCCAATCCGGCAGTCGTTTCCGAAATCGACGGAGAAATATCGTTCGGTAAAGTGAAACGAGGTAATCGTGAAGTAATCGTAACTTCCAAAACGGGCGAATATAAGACTTATCTGATTTCGTTGTCGAAACAAATATTAGTACAGGAAAACGACTATGTACGTGCCGGTACGCCACTTTCAGACGGTGCGATTACACCTTCCGATATTCTGGCAATCAATGGGCCGACAGCCGTTCAGGAATATATTGTGAATGAAGTACAAGACGTATATCGTCTGCAAGGCGTGAAAATCAATGACAAGCACTTTGAAGTCATTGTACGTCAAATGATGCGAAAAGTTGAAATCGTTGAGCCGGGCGACACCCGCTTCCTCGAACAGCAATTGGTTGATAAGCACGAAGTGATGGAAGAAAACGACCGTATTTGGAGTAAAAAGGTCGTGCTTGAAGCGGGCGATTCTCCCAATCTGAAACCCGGACAAATCGTTACGGCACGCAAACTCCGCGACGAAAATTCGGCTTTGAAACGCCGCGACTTGAAATTAGTGGAAACACGCGACGCTATTCCGGCAACGGCTAACCAAGTCTTGCAGGGTATCACGCGCGCAGCTTTGCAGACCACCAGCTTCATGTCGGCCGCTTCGTTCCAAGAAACCACAAAAGTGCTGAATGAAGCCGCTATCAACGCGAAAGTCGATAAACTGGAAGGCATGAAAGAAAACGTAATTTGCGGACACCTCATTCCGGCCGGTACAGGCTTGAAAGAATACGACAAATTGGTTGTCGGCAGCAAAGATGATTTTGAACGCGCGCAAGCTGCTTCCGGCCGTACTCGCACATTCGCGACAATGGAATTGGAAGAAGAAGAAGAAGTGTAAATCCGTAATAAATCACTAATTATGTAAGGGCAGGCCTTTGTGTCTGCCCTTTTTTGTTTGCGAATTTACAAATAAATCCTATCTTTGCAGTCTAAAACAGAATTAGATTATGGCAAATTTCAGAGCAAATAGTTTTCCGCCAATTACGCAGTATCTTTTGATTATCAATCTCGCCGTTTGGGGTCTGTGCAGTCTTTTTCCAAATTTAGTATCGATTATCGGACTTCACTATTTTCAAGCACACGGGTTTTATCTCTACCAATTATTCACCTACATGTTCACTCATGAGGCTTTTACACACTTGTTTTTCAATATGTTCGCGCTATTTATGTTCGGCGGATTGGTAGAACAAGCAATGGGACCAAAACGGTATTTGACTTATTATTTACTGACCGGACTTGGTGCAGGAATTATCCAAATGTTGGTGTTTTATTTTCGATTACATTGGATTGCTAACAACGCAGGCTACGATTTGCAGGAATTGTACAACTACGTTCCGGTAATGATTGGCGCATCGGGCGCAGTTTTCGGGCTGTTGCTGGCATTCGGTATGCTATTTCCGAATATGCCGATGTATTTCATGTTCATTCCTGTTCCCATTAAAGCCAAATACTTAGTCATCGGATACGGTGTAATTGAATTTTTCTTTGGCATTGCCAACCGTTCGGGCGACAATGTCGGACATTTTGCACACTTGGGCGGAATGTTGGTCGGTCTGATTATCATGCTTTATTGGAAAAAAGGCGGAAACGGTAACTTTTTCCGAAATATCGGAAATACTATTTCCGGCTGGTTTACAAAAAAACAAGATTTCTCGAAATCAACCTATCGTCGATCGGAAACGGATTATGAATATAATCAACGAAAACACGACGAGAATGAGGAAATCGACCGTATTCTGGATAAAATCAAGCAATCGGGCTACAATAGTCTGTCCGAAAATGAGAAAAAAACATTATTCAACGCGCGCCGGTAATCAATGAAAGCTTTCGGAAATTTTTTTGTACGAATATTCACCGTTTTGGCCGGCGTCGGGCTGGTATTCCTGCTGATTTCGTCTTTTTCCGATATGATTTCGCCGGAGAAAAACCGTTACATTCCCTATTTTGGGCTGTTTTTCCCTTTTATTTTCGGCTTTAACGTACTGATGTTCCTTTTCTGGATTGTCTGCCGGAAATGGAAACAGGTAATCCTGACCGGTATTATTTTTCTGATTTGTGCAAGTGCCATCCACACGTATTTTCCCTTAAACCGGAAAACAAAAGAAATTCCGGAAGATTGTATCAAAATGTTGACTTACAACGTTATGCGTTTTCATCATTTACAAAAACACACCAAAGCACATCCTAATCCGATTTTGCAATATATTGTCGAACAGCATGCAGATATTATTTGTATGCAGGAATACGCAGCTTCTCCGGGTGGAAAAGATCATTTGACGGAACAGGACATTCGCGAAGCGTTGAAAGCGACGCCCTATTATCACATCGAAAAATTAAAAATCTCCACGCCCGGCCAAACGTTCGGCCTGGCGATTTTTTCCAAATATCCCATTCTTTCGACGCGGGCATTGCCTATCGACAGTGAATATAACGGTGCATTCGTTGCCGAGCTAAACATCAAAGGCAAAA
Organism: Bacteroidia bacterium; assembly: GCA_025996895.1. Classification (GTDB taxonomy): domain Bacteria; phylum Bacteroidota; class Bacteroidia; order Bacteroidales; family Azobacteroidaceae; genus Azobacteroides. The sequence continues at coordinate 16,263 of BNTW01000035.1, forward strand.
AAGTGATGTTAATCAACAATCATTTGGAATCGAACAAAATCACCGAAGACGAGCGTTCGGAATACTACGATTTCACCAAAGATCCCGACACGCAAAAATTGGAAAATTTTACGCACATGATGTTTCAGCGATTGACGCCGGCGTTCCGGTTGCGCGCAAAACAGGCCGATATGATTGCCCAAATTATAAAGAAAAATACGATGCCCTACATTTTGGTTTGCGGGGATTTCAACGACACGCCCATTTCTTACGCTCGCCGAACAATCAAGGGCAACCTGGTCGATTCATTTGTTGAAAGTGGGTTAGGCATGGGGACGACTTTCAATCGCCACCGTTTTTTGTTCCGAATCGACAATATTTTCCACAGCAAAAACATCAAAGCCTACAACTGCACCAAAGGAAACTTGCGCGATTCGGATCATTATCCGGTATCGACCTATCTGCAATTTCGGGATTGACATAGTTATTTCTTTCACTTCTTTTGTTGGTTTAATCAATTTATTTTCATAAATTTCGCCCGGAATTCTTAAATTTATACTTATGAACACTTTATTAAAATCGACATTGATGGTTGTTATGCTGTTGACCATAACTTCCGTAAAAGCGAGAGAAGTTACTATCAATACTTTTGAAGAATTAAAACCGGCTATCGAAGCAGCCGAGTGCTACGATATAATAATTGTTAGTGGCGAAATTTCTTCTACCGAAGCAATTACGATTGAACGGAGTATTCAAATTAAAGGTACAATGGATGCAAAAATAGTAAGCACCGGTGCGGGACGTATCTTTAATATTAATGTGCCGAACGGTTATGCGTATATTGAAAGCCTTACCCTTTTGAACGGAGTGGTCGAAGGCAATGGCGGTGCAGTAGTAGTCAATGCAGGTCAAGTTCTTTTTAATAAATGTACGTTATCAAACAACCAATGTAGCGGCGATGGTGGTGCGGTTTATGGTGAAGGCGAAGTACAGATTGAATTTTACAATTGTATTCTCAAAGATAATCAAGCCGGAAACAATGGGGGTGCGATTTGCATGATCAAAGGCGAGAGCGAAATTGGACCATTTTTATCTATGAAACATTGTGTCGTTTCATTAAATAAATCGGCCAATGGTGGCGGTGCTATGAGCTTGGAAAGTACTACGATGGGTGTAATGTTAGTCAGTACAATAGTTGATTCGAATATGAGTACTGAAGGGGCCGGTGGTATCCGTATTACCGGAGGATCATTTTCTTTTTACGCGCAGTCTTGTTCTTTCTCCCGAAATATGGCTTATGAAGCCGGTTTTATGACGATTGCCGGCGACGAGCCGAAGGCAATTACCTTTATCAATTCGACGATTGGCAGGAATATGATAGCTAAAGACCCTGACGGGTGCTGTATAGGGAATATCAAAGCATCAGGGAAAGGCATGGACGGAACGGAGATTACGCTGGTGAATGTAACGATGGTTGAAAATTGGGTAGGAATAGGTAGTAGCGGTAGCAACGGTGCAGGTTGGGTTTTCTATGATTCCGGTTATGTTTTTCATGTATATAATTCGATTATTGTCGGAAACGCTTCCCACTACGGCTATGCAGATGTTTCCTGTGTCGCCGAGCCGAAAGAATTTACTATACAAAATTCCGTAGTTGGCTGGGTGGATACTCAAAACGACGAAGTGCCTTATGTCATTCAGGATAATCCCGCTATTGAGGCTAAATCGGTTGTTCAGGAATATAATGCTCAAACTTGGGCAAATTGGACGGAGATTGATATGACCAATGGTGCGGGACTTTTTATGCAGGAAGGCGGCGCATACAGAGCTTCCAGTGGGAGTAAAGATATTCCGGCAAGGGGTTATTACTATTATACCTTTTTTGACGATGCATTAGCTACACGTCTGGGCGATCCTGCTTTATTATCCGAATGGGACAATAATGACGATATGCTCTTGAAGCCGCGAACAATCACCAACCGTACTATTTGGGCGGGTGCGTATCAAGGCAAAACGGAAAATAGCGAATTTGGTATCGACCCGAAAATTCCGGAATATTCTATACCTGTGTATGTAAAGGCTAATAATATAGATTGTAATGCTATTGACCCTGTTTTCTCCAGCAAGGATTATTCCGTACGACTGACGGATAATTACATAGAAATTTATTCTTCTGTTAGTGAGGCCATTCAGCTTACATTATACGACCCGTTAGGAAAAATCCATTATGATCGATTTTTCCCAACAGAGCAAAGTATTCAGATTCCGAAAAGTCTTTTTCCGCAGGGTGTTTATTTGTTAACAATCGCTACGGGCGATAAGAAGCAACTTCAAACGATAAAAATCGTTTTGTAAGATTAAATTACTTCATATTCGCTCCAATCGACTTTACGCATATCGCCGGTCTTGTTGAACGTCGAATGGAAAGCTAACGCCGATTTCATGTTTTGCGGGGTGTGTCCTTTTTGTCCCAGATTGAGGTATTGACGCAACAGGTCTTTATATTCGGGAGCGACACAATTTTCGATAATCGTTTCCGCCCGCTGAATGGGTGAAAGTCCGCGCAAATCAGCTACCCCGTGTTCGGTAATCAGAATTTTTACCGAATGTTCGCTGTGGTCTAAATGCGATACCATCGGGACAATCGCCGAAATCTTGCCGTCTTTAGCCGTCGAAGGCGTAGTGAAAATTGACAAATAAGCGTTCCGGCAAAAATCGCCCGATCCGCCGATACCGTTCATCATTTTCGTTCCAACCACGTGCGTCGAATTGATATTACCGAAAATATCCGCTTCCAGTGCCGTATTAATGGAAATCAAACCCAGCCGGCGCGCAATTTCCGGATTGTTGGAAATTTCTTGCGGACGCAGTAAAATCCGTTTTTTGAAAAAATCGAGGTTTCCATACACTTCTTCCAGCACCGGCGTACTTACTGTCAATGAACAGCCGGAAGCAAATTTAACGTTTCCTTCTTTCATCAAGTCAATCACAGCGTCTTGAATAACTTCCGTATAAACTTCAAACGGTGGAATGTCTTCGTTCGCACCCATTGCTCCAAGCACTGCATTCGCCACGTTGCCCACGCCCGACTGAACGGGCAAAAACGAAGCAGGAATACGGCCGGCTTTCATTTCGGTTGACAAGAAGTTAGCCACGTTCGCACCGATTTTATTAGTAACATCATCCGAAGGCGTGAAACCGCCAACTTCATTCGGCAAATCGGTTTCGACCACACCCACGATTTTCGCAGGGTCAATTTGAATATAAGTCGTTCCAATCCGGTCGCTGGGCGAATACACCGGAATTTCTTTCCGATAAGGCGGGTCGGACGGCTCGTAAATATCGTGAATACCGGCCAACTCTTTCGGGTGATATTTGTTTAATTCAATGAAAATTTTATCAGCCAGACGAGCAATTGTGGGAGCAATTCCCACTGCCGAAGTAAGATAAATTTTACCGTCTTCCGTAATTTCGCAGGCTTCCAAAATGCCGGTGGTCGGCTTCGGAAGAAAACCGTAACGCAAATATTGCGGTAATTCGGAGAGATGTAAATCGAAATATTGCGCCTCGTGCGCGTTCAATTCGTTTCGCATGTCCTTGTTCGATTGATAAGGTGAACGGAACTTGATTGCGTGGGCGCGCGACAATGCGCCGTCAATCGAATCACCGGTCGAAGCTCCGGTATAAATTCCTACTTTAAACGGATTGCCTTTTGCGTGTTCGGCTTCCGCTTTTTTTGCTAATGCAAGCGTAATGGCTTTCGGACAACCTGCGGCGGTAAATCCACTGAAACCAATTACGTCATCATTAATGATAAGTGCTGCGGCTTCTTCAGCCGACATTCTTTTATATGCCATGATTCAAGTTTTATAAAAAACGGGGCAAAGGTACGATTTTTATTTTAAACTCTTCCATTATCGGCATACGAATAAAATCCATCATCACAAATAATTACGTGATCTATCAGGGTGAGATCTAACAGTTTGACGCCTTCACGGATTTTCATCGTAATTTTGTCATCCTGCCGGCTGGGCTGGGGATTTCCCGAAGGGTGATTGTGACAAAGGATAATACCGGAAGCCAAGCGGTTAATCGCTTCTCTGTAAATGATTTTCGGATCCACTACTGTTTCGGAAACGCCGCCCTGACTGATTTTCATTTTGTCGATAATCCGGTTTCCGCGGCTGAGGAAAAGCACCCAAAATTCTTCGTAAAACAAATCGCAAAGCAAGGAATGAAAATAATCGTAAATATCTTTGCTAAAGCGAATTTGCTCTTTTTTACGAATTTCTTCTGCTTTTCGCCGTTTCCCCAATTCGAGGACAGCGACCACACTGATCGCTTTGGCCGAGCCGATTCCCTTAAATTTCATCAACTGATTGATGGAATATTTACCCAATTCGTTCAGGTTGTTTCCGGCCGATTGGAGTATGCGTTGAGATAACTCTACCACACTTTCTTCCCGGTTTCCGGAACCGAGTATGATAGCCAATAACTCTGCGTCGCTCAATGTATAAACCCCTTTGGCGAGCATTTTTTCACGGGGACGGTCTTCAGGCGACCAATCCTTAACGGTCAATTTAATTGGTTCTTGCATGTCGGTTTGGCTTAAAAAATAATTACAAATTACGAATTACGAATAAAACCGATTTATTCCTTCACTCGTCCGACATAGGAGCCGTCGCGCGTGTCAATTTCAATCTTGTCGCCTTCATTGACAAAGAGAGGTACCCGAACGGTTGCACCCGATTCAACAGTAGCAGGTTTCTGCGTATTGGTGGCAGTGTCGCCCTTTACTCCCGGCTCGGTATAAGTAATTTTTTGCTGTACCTTCACCGGCATATCGGCATACAAAACCGTATCGGTCGAAGCGTCGGAAACCACATCCACAACAATGCCTTCGAGCAGGAAATCCACGCCGTTGATCAAGTCGTGCGCAATGGGGTGCTGGTCATACGTTTCCTGATTCATGAAGATATAATCTTCGCCCTCTTTGTAGAGGAATTGATACGGACGACGTTCAACCCGCACGTCTTCCAATTTTTCGCCGATGTTAAAACGGCGTTCCAGCACACGGCCATCAACCACGTCTTTCAACGTAGTACGCATAAACGTGTTGCCTTTACCCGGTTTCACGTGCAGAAATTCGATAACGAAATACAGCCGTCCGTCCATGCGGATACAAGTACCGTTCTTAATATCTTGAGCATTAATCATAAAAGGAATATTTTTTATTGTTTATTTTTTCAATTTTTAGGCTGCAAAGGTACAAAAGATATTTTAATAAATTGAAATATATAACATTTAAATAATATATATATGAGCAAATAGTAGTGATGCACTAAATTTTACAATTTGTACAAAAAAATAAGAACCGGATTTTCCTGCTCTTATTTTCTTTTGAGCGAAAGACGGGACTCGAACCCGCGACCCCGACCTTGGCAAGGTCGTGCTCTACCAACTGAGCTACTTTCGCGTTTTGCGACTGCAAAGATAATAGCAATTTTTTAAAATGCAATGAAACTTGTGGCGAAAATCAAAGAAATTTGTATCTTTGCCAGAAGATAACAATAATCAGGATGAGAGCATTTACCAACGTAAAAGATTTAGGCGATTTGAACGCCGCGCTGAAAGAAGCGGCCGAAGTGAAAAAAAACAGGTTTGGATATCAGCAGTTGGGTATAAATAAAACCTTGTTGATGGTGTTTTTCAACGCGAGCCTGCGCACGCGGTTGAGTACGCAGAAAGCCGCTATGAATTTGGGTATGAACACGATGGTACTCGACGTCAATCAGGGAGCGTGGCGGCTGGAAACCGAACGCGGCGTGATTATGGACGGCGACAAGTCTGAGCATATTTTAGAAGCCATTCCGGTGATGGGCAGTTATTGCGACATTATCGGGGTGCGCTCGTTTGCCAAGTTCGAGAGCAAAGCCGACGATTACAGCGAGAATATCCTGCAACAATTCATTCAATATTCGGGACGACCGGTTTTCAGCATGGAAGGGGCAACTACGCACCCGCTTCAGGCTTTTGCGGACTTGATTACGATTGAAGAATACAAGACAAAAACGCGTCCCAAAGTGGTGATGACGTGGGCACCACACCCAAAATCGCTTCCGCAGGCTGTTCCCAATTCGTTTGCTGATTTTATGAACGAGGCGAACGTAGATTTTGTGATTACACACCCCGAAGGTTACGAATTAGACCCGCAATTTGTGCGCGGGGCAACCATCGAATATAATCAGGAAAAAGCCTTTCAGCACGCGGATTTTATTTATGCCAAAAACTGGTCGGCGTTTGCGGACGGACATTACGGCGAGATTTTGAGCAAAGACCGTAGCTGGACAGTGGATACGGCGAAAATGGCTTTAACCGACAATGCCCGGTTTATGCACTGCCTGCCGGTGCGCCGGAACATGATTGTAACGGACGACGTGATTGAAAGTCCGCAGTCGATTGTCATTCCCGAAGCGGCTAACCGCGAGATTTCTTGCGAAGTGGTGTTGAAGCGAATGCTCGAAAGTCTGTAAGAAAAATTTACCACCAGACCAACGTTCCATTTTCGTAAGAAAAAATTCGTTCGTTTGTGCCTCGCGAAAGGTTTCTCACCCAATACAGCGTGCCGGCAGGAACATGATCGTAAGTCAGTTTGATGTCGGTCGCCTTTTGTTTGCCCATAGAAATCCATTTATTGTTCCAATACAACAATTCGTGCATGTCGCCCGGAGTAATGTCGTTGCCGTCACCACGCGGCGTATAACTGATTTTGTTGATTTTTACAGGTTTGCCGAAATCCATACCGACCCAGCCGCCGTCATGAGTCAGCGAATTGTAAAGCGTCAGCGGGTCGCCATCAAAAGCCACCTCTTTTTTGTTAACCGGACTGATTTCTTTTGTCCCGATAGCTTGGCCGTAGATGGGTTGCTCGTTGCCGCTTGGGTAAAAATACAACTCACCCACATTGCAATAACTGTCGTCAGGGCCGCGATAACGCCAGTAGCGATAACTTTCGGGTATTGTATCCAAACGGATTTCGCCCGATTCGCCATTTTGTTATCCGGATTGTGCAACTCGCCCGGATTAGTTGAGCCGGCAGAGAAAATCACGTTTTTTCCTGAATTTGTCAATACAATATTCCACGAATGCGACAACGCCTGAAACGGCCACTGCGGCGTATAATCCTGCATCACCGGAATGCCTTTGCTGCGCATGACCGCCGAAGCCAGCAGGGCATAATCTTCGCAAGTGCCGAAAGGCAGTTTAGTCAATGTCCGGACATCTTTGACCGGAATTGCCCGGATACCGTCAAACGGATAAAACAGCCGGTTGAGTTTGATAATTTCTTTGCTGACTACAGTCGCTGCCTGAAATGCCGAATTTTTGTACAAGTCGCAATAATGCAGCGTATCCAAATCAGCTTTGAGCATATTTTTGGCATATTCGCGCCAATTGTCCAACGGTTGCTGTTCCGCCCCTTTGTAAGGCAGGATGTATTCGCAAAATTCGTCGAATGAAACATGTGTCGCCCATTCGCCGTATTGCCAGACATCGTAAGCGCGGTCGATATTGTCAATCAAAAAATTGGCTGTGATGATCCGGATATCTTCGACGGTTTTATTCATTTTGGACGTTTCGTGTCCGGCTGAAATCTGCTCGATAATCCGCTTGTTGGCGTTGTAATCCGGATCCGAAAAATCGGCCGTATCCAATTCGGCATAATAGGCCTGAAGCAGTTCGGGATATTTATACGAATAATGTCCCGGCAGGTTTTCAATCAGGAAGACTGCTGCCTTGTATTTCAGGCTGTCGACAGGGTTGGAAGCATAATGCGACAAGACCTGTTCCAATTCGGAACGGTTGTCGCCCGCAAGAATCAAAGCCTGTTCCAAATAATCGGGCTGCTGCTTGTGGCAGGAAAAGAATAGCAGAAAAACGCATAGGTATTTTATTGTTTTTATTTTATTTGTCATCTTATTTTCATTCATTTTATGACCCGTGCGCTGTCGCACACGGCTATAATTCCACCGGCACGATGTGCCGTTCCGTTCAAATCGAAACCACAAATCCCTTTATCCCTTGAACACATTTTAATATTTGTCCGTTTACGACCCATTGGGCATTACGCGCCTTTCTACCAAATCCGGAATGGTGCGTAGCATCAGCGCATTTATAGCCGTGTGCGACAGCGCACGGGTTTGATGCAAATGTTCATTCCGATTTTGCGCCGCGTAGTGATGCCACTTATCCGGGAAGATACCGCGAAATGGCATAAGCCTTCCCGTCTATATATCTATAGCCATTCACAAAATTTCCTTCCATATTGTGGTAATAAATCATTCCACTGAATGTATCGTCCCGCTGCAAATAGGTAATACGCTGCAATGGATTATCCAAATGTTTTTCCAAATAAGTCAAATCCGGATAAGCGATCATAACGAAACCGTCTTTCTCGTTGGTTTCTTTGTTGGTGCGTATAATCAGACGAATAGCAAACGACATATAGCGCGTATCGCCGGTCTCCCGATATTTATCTCCACATTCCGCACAAGCAATTACAAATCGTTCTACAATTTCTACGGAGTTTCCTGCTTTATCGTCCTTCTGTTTCTTTCGTTGGGAAAAGCCTAAAGGAATTTCCGTAATTTTGTACTGCTCATTCTCATTAGAAAATGCCATTCTCCATTCGGGAAACAAAGGGCTGTTTTTATCTCCGTTTTCTTGAATCAAGCGGATACCTTCATTCCTGTTTTGATTATCGTACCATGTTTTTGACTCGATTGTTTCCGGCGACAATCTTTCTTTCGAGAAAAAATTATCTTCCGTTATACAGGAAGCGAAGACACAGGATAACAAAAACAATAAAATTGTTTGTCTTAAAATGGATTTACTCATAATCGTCTATCTTAGAAAATTTAATTTAATTTATTGTCCGGCAGAAGATTGCACCCCCTGCCGGACGACAAAAACCTATTCTACTTTTTGCATCCAAAAACGCATTAAATAGTTCGCTTTTTTACCTTCCGTAGTGGGTGTAAACCAAATTTTATTCTTTAACTCGGTTTCTATTTTCCGATAAGTAGATACTGCAACTGTCGCATAACCACTTTTGGGCATAAAATCAAAACTTACTTCGATAACTTTACCTGTCTCAGGGTTAATAATCATGGTAATGCCTAAAGCCTCATCTTTAAACCTTTTTTTCTCTGTTGTAGTAAAAGCCTTATTTACTATATCCCATGCCATAGGCTTTGTCCATGTTTCATTTTGCACATCATCTACTTCTGCCCAATCAATATCTAAATAACTACCATCTTTGTAAGTTTGATTTTTATAGGTATATTGATTGGCCTTATTATAGAGAACAACGCCTCCATACTTTATATCACATTGATAGGTATATCCGCTCTCGTTGAATGTTTTTGTTGTGCTATAATAATACGTTTGGGCTGTTACTTCACTCATGCAAAACAGCAAGCCCACTAATACTAATACTAATAATAATCTTTGCGTCTTCATATTAACAATCTTTTGTTAGTTTATTTAAATTTTTAAAATTTGCAGTGCCTATTCTTTCGTAATTATATGGATCATTTGCATACACAGATCCGGGTACTTGTAATGCAGATCTTGCATCATTTACTATATAGAGGTTTAGCTCGTCTTCCGTCACTCCTGGTTTTAATTTTCCATGAGAATCTATACGATGAGATAATTTGGCTATCTCTTTACGACCTTGTTTAGTCGTCCATTCTTTTTCCCATGTACTACCTGAATATTCTGGTTGGCTACTTACATATAGATATTGTGCATATCTGGTTTCAATTTCGTTATTTATTGAAGCTGCAATATCAGCCGCCGCATTTGTTTCGTTGTATGCTTGGTAAGCATGCAACATTTCATGAAACAACCGATTACTTTCAGTCCCTTTCAACATAATACCTGCCGTTTGACCATCATATGTAAACTCATTCTTAGTACCAAACTGTATGGTAAGCGTTTTTCCACCTAAATAATCTACTAACCCATTATACAAAGCTGACCCCATGCAATCCTGCATTATTTTGTCAATCATTTTCTCTAATTTTTCCCAATTAGCTTGCGTCATGTTTGAGTTTCTGAAAATCTTCTTGGCTTTTGGCGAGGTAGTGGTATTTCCGGTATTAGTGCTACCACCACCTCCGCCACCATATCCGCCGCTATTGCTATCACTATAGTCTGTCCAGCAATTTGTATAATAGCAAGAAGTCGTAGTTCCCTTATATTGCGTGTGGTCAAAATCTCCATTGACATACCAATCCACATAATGTTCTGTCGTTACACAGACATAATCGCAATAGGTAGTACTTCTTAATGGACCGTCGGACGTCTTTTCTACTTCCTTAGCCGGATAGATAGCATAAGGAACGCCTTCGGTGTATTTCCAGCCATTCACAAAATTACCCTCCATATCATGGTAATAAATTATACCACCAAAATCTTTATTACGCTTCAAGTAGGACATATCTACCAACGGGTGATCCCTGTTCTTTTCCAAATAATCCAAATCGGGAAACAGAATCATAATAAATCCGTCCGTTTCCTTTGTTTCCTTGTTTGTCCGAATGACCAACCGAATGTCTGACGCATTATAACGTTCATCGCCGGTCGACTGGTACATATCCGCACACTCAGATGCTAAAAAGACTAATCTTTCGTCGCCAATCAAATGAACTTCCGTTACCCGGTAGTCCTTGTCCTCATTCCAAAAAGCCTTTGTCCAATCGGGGGTGAATGTGTTGGTCTCATTACCATCTACCGACTTCCACATTAAATCTTCTCCGCCTGTCTGGCTCTCATACCATTTTTGCGCTGCGGATACTTCCGGAGGCAAACTCCTTTTTGACGATAAAAAATCGCCCTCTTCCATGCAGGCATACACGATACCTGCCAACAAAATTAGCAAAAATGCTTTGCTTACATTCTTTTTCCGCATAAATTTGTGTCTTTCGTTAATAAAATTTGTTAATTATCTCTGTTTCTTATTTTTTGCATTTCTTCTTTCATCCTTTTTATTTTCGGTGAATCTATTTTTGCTTTTTTATTCAAGATATAATTTGCTTCCTGTTTTGCATGCTCATATATTCCGGCAATAGCTGCTACCCAAGC
>BNTW01000036.1 GCA_025996895.1 Bacteroidia bacterium
TTATTTGCCATTTATACTGTGAGAAAAAATCCGATCTTCTCGAAGATAAAAAAAGCAAAAAAATAACAGGGAACAAAGTCTAAGGTTAGCCATTTTGTACCGGGTCAGTTTGCTCCGGTGAGGGGGGGCTGTTTCGGTGGGTGGAGGGGGGCTGTTTAAATTGGTCTAGAGGGGTCTATTTGCTTCGGTTTTTCCAGTAGCATATTATTTTGCATTTTTTAAAATAATTTTATATGTTATACAACATAAATCACGCTTTTTTTTAAGAATTATTCGCATCACAAATTGTTACGAAGAGAGGATATAGCAAAGAGCGTGCCAAACCTGCAATATAGTTAAATTTGCTTAATCCCGCTTCAAGTCCTGTTTTTTTGCGTATTTTTGTCTATAAGTTAGTGAAAAGCATGAATGCTATGCCCACAAAAGTCATATATCCTTTTTTCTTTTTTCTTTTGCTTATCGGTTGTACCAAAGAAAAGACGCAGATTAATGTGGCCTGTGAGTTAAGTCCCGACGGAACATATCTGATTAAATGGGAAACTTACCCGCCCATGACCGGTACTGTCCGGATTTATGAATCCAACCGGCCGGATTCTTTTAATATCAATGCATCCGATTTTGAAGTGAATATTCAGGACGGTTACAAGCGGATTTTGGCGATGGCTTCTTATGTGCGTCCGTACTTCAAGTTGGTTTTTAATAAAAATTATTCGGTGATTACGGCCGACCGCATTGTTCCGATGCAGGGAATTTTCAATTTCCGGGATTTGGGCGGCTATTCTAATAAGGAAAACCACCGGTTGAAATGGGGAAAATTATATCGTTCCGGCTCATTGTCGATGGCTGACCGGCAGGATATTCGCACATTAAATCAGTTGGGTATCGAAACCGTTATTGATTTACGGACGGAAAAAGAAAGTTATTTATATCCGAATAAATTTAAAGCCCCGCAGGTTTATAATATGCCGTTGCGGGGAAACAGGCACGATATTTTTTTCGCCGAAATTCTGTCGCAAAAAATGAAACGCGACGATATTTTGGGCTACGACCAAAGCGTTTTTTCGTTTTTGCTGGAAAACAATACCGACTATTTTATTCGAATGTTTGACGTGCTGTTGGATGAAAAAAAATATCCGGTTGTCATTTTTTGTTCGTTGGGAAAAGACCGGAGTGCGATTGCCGCTGCGCTGATTTTAGCGGTGCTGGACGTCGATGACGACACGATTTTGGACGATTATTTGCTGTCGAACAAATGGATTGATTACCCTTCGTTGTTGCAGAATGCCGACATTTATCCGGCAGAGGTACAGGAAACGATTACGGCTCTATTCAGTGCGCATCGCGAAACCCTGAAAAATTCGTTCGATGCGCTGACGGCGAACTATGGCTCAGTGGCCAATTATCTGGAACACGAACTGAAACTGACACCGAAAAAACGAGAAAAGTTGAAGTCAATATTATTGTATGAATAATTAATCGTACCTTTGCGACCGATTTTATAAAACAATCGATTTTGAAAACATTTGAAGAATTAGGAGTTGCCCCCGATATTTTGCGGGCAATTAAAGAAATGGGCTACGAACGCCCGATGCCGGTACAGGAGGAAGTGATTCCTTATTTGCTGGGAAACGAAAACGAAGTGATTGCGCTGGCACAAACCGGTACGGGTAAAACGGCGGCTTACGGATTGCCGATACTCCAGCACATCGACCTCAACCGGTTGCAACCACAGGCCGTAATCCTTTGTCCTACAAGGGAATTGTGTTTGCAGATTGCCGATGACCTCAACGATTATTCCAAATACATGGAAAAATTGAAAGTCCTGCCGGTATATGGCGGTTCCAGTATTGAAAGCCAAATCCGCACGCTGAAGCGAGGTGTTCATGTGATTGTGGCCACTCCGGGACGGCTGATTGATTTGATTAAGCGGAAAACTGTTGATTTACAATACGTTCGGAATGTGGTTTTGGACGAAGCCGACGAAATGCTCGACATGGGATTTTCCGAAAGTATCGACGAAATTCTTTCTTACATTCCCGAAAATCGTAACATGCTGTTTTTTTCGGCGACCATGCCGGCGGAAATTGCCCGGATTACAAAAAAATATATGCGCCATCCGCACGAAATCATTATCGGACGGAAAAACGAAGGCGCGGAAAATGTCAAGCATCTGTATTACATGGTCAATGCTAAAGATAAGTATTTGGTATTGAAGCGTTTGGCTGATTATTTCCCGCATATTTACGGCATTATTTTTTGCCGGACAAAAAAGGAAACGCAGGAAATTGCCGATTTGCTGATACGCGACGGATACAATGCAGAGGCTTTGCATGGCGATTTGTCGCAGGTACAGCGCGATTATGTGATGCAAAAATTTCGTTTGCGCAATGTGCAGTTGCTGGTAGCAACCGACGTAGCTGCACGCGGATTGGATGTTGATGATTTGACGCACATTATTCATTACGGCTTGCCCGATGATGTGGAATCTTATACACACCGCAGCGGACGAACGGGACGCGCAGGAAAAACAGGAACTTCCATTGCGATTATCCATTTAAAGGAAAAACATAAAATTAAGAAAATCGAAAATACCATTCATAAAACGTTTAAAGAAGGAAAAATTCCGTCGGGGAAACAAATCTGCGAACGACAGTTATTCAATTTTATTGATAAACTGGAAAAGGTGAAAGTGAATGAAGACGAAATTAAGGATATTCTGCCGGCGATTTACCGGAAATTGGATTGGTTGGATAAGGAAGACATTATCAAACGGCTTATCTCGCACGAATTCAACCTTTTAATTGATTATTACCGCGAAGCGAACGAAATCGAATCGCCGCAAGAAAGAAGCGAAAGAAGGGAAAGGCAATTCGGAAAGGAAAAACCCGCAGGCAACGGAAAAGGCACCGGACGCGCTTCGGAACACGGCTATGCCCGCCTGTTTATTAATCTGGGGAAAAAAGACGGCATCAGCCCGCAAAACATTATCGGTTTGCTGAACGACAATATTCAGGGACGTAAAGTTGCCGTTGGGCGGATTGATTTACTGAAAAATTTCTCTTTCTTTGAAGTGAAAGAAGAAGACCAAGTGCGCGTCATTCAAAACATCGACGGCATCAAAGCTTTTGGGCGCAAGGTGGTGGTCGATCCGGCGCAGCCAACGCCTTCGGAAAATCGTAAAAAGCAAATAGATAAGAGTCCCAGAGTGAATTCTAAAAAGTCGTTTAAAGGAAATCATCCGGCAAAAGGGAAAAAGAAACCATTTTAGATTTGTATTTTAAACTTCTTTAAACTAATTTTGCGCTTTCTTTGCGGAAAACAATGAAACTAACATAAATAAAAAAGTAAAATTCTATGTATTGGCTATTTAATTCTTCGATTGGAAGGAAGCTCATTATGAGCATTTCGGGCATCTTTCTTATCCTGTTTTTGCTGTTTCACGCAACCATGAATTTGGTTTTGGTCTTTTCGGCCGAAGCCTACGACATGATTTGTGAAGCATTGGGAGCGAATTGGTATGCGATTGCGGGTACGCTGGTGCTGGCCGGCGGATTTGTCATTCATATCGCTTACGCCACTTGGCTGACGTTGCAAAACCGGCAGGCGAGAGGTGCGGACAATTATGCTTCTTCCAACAAAACACAGACGGAGTGGGCAGCGAAAAACATGTATGTGCTGGGCTTGATCATTGTGTTGGGCTTGGCCATCCACTTGTGGAACTTCTGGTATAACATGCAATTTAAGGAATTGCTTCATCTGGAAGGTGCGGTTTCCGGCGGCTCAGGTTTGGTAATCGGATTATTTTCGGATTGTCCGGTTTATACGCTGATTTACCTCGCGTGGTTGTTTGCCATCTGGTTTCACCTCACGCACGGCGTTTGGAGTGCCATGCAAACCATCGGCTTCAACAACAAAACATGGTTTCCGCGTCTGAAAGTGATTGGCAATATTGTGGCAACCATCATCATGATTGTTTTTGCAGTAGTTCCGGTATATTTCGGCATTATCGGGTTATTCAAATAAAATAAAGTTTATGTCAACAACAAAATTAGAAGCAAAAATTCCACAGGGGCAATTAGCCGACAAATGGACAAATTATAAAGACCACCAGAAATTAGTCAATCCGGCCAACAAACGTCGTTTGGATATTATTGTGGTGGGAACAGGTTTAGCAGGTGCTTCGGCTGCTGCTTCATTGGGCGAATTGGGTTTCAATGTGCTCAATTTCTGTATTCAAGATTCTCCACGCCGTGCGCACTCCATTGCAGCACAAGGAGGTATCAATGCAGCAAAAAATTATCAAAATGACGGCGACTCGGTTTACCGTTTGTTTTACGATACCATCAAAGGCGGCGACTATCGTGCCCGCGAAGCCAATGTCTATCGCTTGGCGGAAGTTTCCAACAACATTATCGACCAATGCGTGGCACAAGGCGTTCCTTTTGCCCGCGAATACGGTGGTCTGTTGGATAACCGTTCGTTTGGTGGTGCGCAGGTTTCGCGTACGTTCTATGCCAAAGGACAAACCGGACAGCAATTATTGCTCGGCGCGTACTCGGCGTTGAGTCGTCAAATACACAAAGGAACGGTGAAAATCTACACTCGCTACGAAATGCTGGATTTGGTGGTGATTGACGGACGCGCACGCGGCATTATCGCCCGCAATTTGGTTACAGGAAAAATCGAACGTTTTGCGGCTCACGCCGTAGTTATCGGCTCGGGTGGTTACGGAAATACTTATTTCCTTTCGACCAACGCAATGAACTCCAACGGCTCGGCAGCGATGCAGGCTTACCGCAAAGGGGCGTTGTTTGCTAATCCGGCGTTTGCGCAAATCCACCCGACCTGTATTCCGGTGCATGGCGATTTTCAGTCGAAACTGACGTTAATGTCCGAATCGTTGCGTAATGACGGCCGCATTTGGGTACCGAAAAAAATAGAAGATGCACAAGCTATTCGTGAAGGTAAATTGAAACCGACTGAAATTGCAGAAGAAGACCGCGATTATTACTTGGAACGCCGTTATCCGGCTTTTGGTAACTTGGTTCCTCGTGATGTGGCTTCCCGTGCGGCAAAAGAACGTTGCGATGCCGGTTTTGGTGTAAATAATACCGGTTTAGCTGTTTATTTGGATTTCTCTGCGGCTATTCAACGTTTGGGATTGAAAACAGTAGAAGCTCGTTACGGCAACTTGTTCCAAATGTACGAAAAAATCACCGCTCAAAATCCATACGAAACGCCGATGATGATTTTCCCTGCTATTCACTATACGATGGGTGGTTTATGGGTGGATTATGAATTGCAAACGACCATTCCGGGCTGTTTCGCTATCGGCGAGGCTAATTTCTCCGACCACGGTGCTAACCGTTTAGGGGCATCAGCATTGATGCAAGGTTTGGCCGACGGTTATTTCGTATTGCCTTATACCATTCAAAATTATTTGGCTGACCAAATTCAGGTACCGCGTTTCAGTGTGGATTTGCCGGAATTTGCGGAAGCAGAAAAAGCGATAGAAAATCGCATTGCTACGTTGGTAAGCATCAAGGGCAAACGTTCGGTGGATTCGCTGCACAAAGAATTAGGACACATTATGTGGGACTATGTCGGCATGGCACGCACCAAAGAGTCGTTGGAAACGGCTTTGACGAAATTGAAAGCCTTGAAAAAAGAATTTTGGTCGAATGTATTTATTCCGGGCGAACCCAACTCGTTGAATGTGGAATTGGAAAAAGCCTTGCGTGTAGCAGACTTTATCGAAATCGGCGAATTGATGGCTTTGGACGGCCTCAACCGGAACGAATCGTGTGGCGGACATTTCCGCGAAGAATATCAAACGCCGGAAGGAGAAGCCTTGCGCGACGACGAACATTATTCGTATGCTTCCTGCTGGAAATATGAAGGCGAAAACAAAGAGCCGGAATTGGTGAAAGAGCCGCTGGTTTATGAATTTGTAGTACGTCAACAAAGAAATTATAAATCATGATGAAATACTTGTCATTGCGGGCGTAGCGTAGCGCAGACCCGCAATCCCATGAAAACCGTTAATGAGTATGGGATGGCGGGTTAAGCCCGCCATGACAGCAAAAAACAACAAATTAAAATTTACATCAATGGAAAAAGTAATAAATATCACAGTGAAGGTTTGGCGTCAGAAAGGCCCGAAAGCCAAAGGCGGTTTTGAAACCTACCCATTAAATAATATTTCCGGCGATACTTCCTTTTTGGAAATGTTGGATATTTTGAACGAACAACTTATCAATGAAGGCAAAGAGCCTATCGCATTCGACAACGACTGTCGCGAAGGCATTTGCGGTATGTGTTCTTTATATGTCAACGGACATCCGCACGGCCCCGACAATTTGATTACGACCTGTCAGTTGCACATGCGTCATTTCAAAGATGGTGAAACAATTACCGTCGAGCCGTGGCGTTCGGCAGCCTTTCCGGTTATCCGCGACTTGATGGTCGATCGTCAAGCATTCGACAAAATCATGCAGGCCGGTGGTTATGTATCGGTCAACACCGGCGGCGTTCCCGATGCCAATTCGATACCCATCTCGAAGTTGGACGCCGACGAAGCGATGGACGCTGCTTCCTGTATCGGTTGCGGTGCTTGCGTAGCGGCTTGTAAAAACGGATCGGCCATGTTGTTCGTTTCGGCGAAGGTCAGCCAGTTGGCATTGCTTCCGCAGGGAAAAATCGAAGCTAAAGCGCGTGCCAAAGCGATGATTGCAAAAATGGACGAACTGGGTTTCGGAAATTGCACCAACACCCGCGCCTGTGAATTGGAATGTCCCAAAGGCGTATCCATCAGCAACATTGCCCGGTTAAACCGCGAGTTTTTGAAGGCAAAATTGAGTGATTAAAATCTTTGCAGCATTATATGAGAAAATAGTATGGATTGCTTCAGACTCTAATCCGAAGCAATCCATCATTTTTCTTCCTGTTATATCTTTACAGTAATTGTCTTAACGTAAGCTGGTTTATCAGAGCCGTTATCATAACATTCAAAAGTATATGTTTGTCTACTTGTGAATTGAAGGCCAAACTCACTTTGTTTGTTATAAATGTAGTATTATTCTCAAATAGCACATTAAAACCATGTTCCGGAAATTCGCCATACTTGGGAAAGGTAACGAGAGAAGTTATTTTATATTGCGTTTTTTCAATAAATTGATGAATCAGGCTTTCAAAATCAGGAATTTGCGTTTCTATCTTCAATTCAGCATATCGTTTTTCCAGATTTTCGCGGACTTTTTTCAAGTCCAAAGCGTTGCCGTTGGAAGCAATCTGTGAGCCTGTGGCTTCATCGTCCAACCTGCCGTCGATTTGCATATCTGTCATGATGTCGCCCATTAATTGCATAATGCCGGCTGTTGAAGAATAACCTTGTAAAATAGAAGAAACCGCAATCAAAGCAGCATTATTTGTTAAGTTAAACGATTCAAAAGCGGTTGATTCGAGTAATTCCAGATTAAAAACAGCCAGTATTTCCTTTTCGGCTTGTGCTTTTGCTTCGGCAAACGGCATTTTTTCTTCTTTCACCAAATATTCGGTACGCGGTTTTGCCAAATGCGTTAAAACATTGACATTTGCCGAATTAATATCACTCAAATCGACCAACGCATACAGCGTGATTTGCCCCGGCGAGGGTTTTCCTTTCACTTCGTCGAAATAATAACCGTCGGCTTTCAACTGATAAACGGCCCTTTTTGCGCATAACCTGAGAAAACCGCTTTGCTGATCACCGGATTTTCCACTACCGGCGGCTCAATCACCGGCGGAGTGATGTCGTTAATTTCGGGAGTCTGTTCGCATGCAAAGAGCAGAAACATTCCCAACAAACTAAATAAAAAATGTTTTGTTTTCATGATTGTATAAATTTAGATAATTATTTTTACTGTTGTATTACCTTTCTTACCCAGCCGGAACTGCCTTTGACTATCAGTACCTTATCCTGAATGGTATTGATTGGAAAAGCTGCTTCGCCGGCTGCTTTCATGGATTGGAACAAAAGCTGTCCGCTTACGGAATAAACGTTGATGCTTTCTGTTTCAGGGCTAATCACTTGTAAATTACCATTTTCGACAGAAATGAAAACAGTAGAAGCATCTATCGGGCGAATGGCGGTTGTTCGTTCAACAATTTTACCGAAATCTTTCCAAACATCTTCATGTTCGTAGGCTTCTTTCATACCATAAGGAACAACTAAGGTAACATCTGTTAAATCTGTTTGATCAAACGCAGCATTGTCAATCCTTACCCTTGTAGGAAATTCCCAATCTACTTCAACCTGATTGAGGTTGCCACAATTAGCAAAAGCGAATTTTTGAATGTGTGTAACGCTTTTGGGAATGATAACAGAAGACAGCTTACTACAGTAATCAAAAGTTTCTTCCCTAACAGTTGTAACACCGATAGGAATAGTTATAGATGTTAGATAGCTACATCTTCTAAAAGCCGCCCCTTCAATAGTTATCATACTGCTTGGAAACACAAGTGATGTTATACCGCACCCCATAAAAGCATTATATCCAATTGAAGTTAGATCATTGGGCAATATAATGGAAGATAAATTAAAGCAATATGCGAAAGCTCCGGCTCCAATTTTATTGACAGCCCTTCCTAAATGAACCAAAACAAGATTTTCGTAGTACTTTTCAAGGGAATAAAATGCATATTTTCCAATGCTGGTTACACTGTCGCCAACGATAATCTGTTTAATAGATGAAGCGTAATATGTCCACGGCGCGTTAGATTCCATCAAAGGAGAGTCATAGCGTGGCATCTCTCCTTCTCCGCTAATAGTCAGCACACTGTCTTCCAGTTGCCATGTGATTGCCCCGTCTGTTCCGCCTATTGCATAAGATTTTGTTGAAACAACTAATAGCAACAGGCATCCTATAAATAAAAATTGTGTTTTCATACTATTTAATTCTTAATTTAGACCCTAAAGAAACTTTAAAGGGACCGTTAATAACTACCTTATTCGGGGGCGTCCAATGTAAGTTTAGCATTATTTTGGACGGTCACATTCTGAACTTCCAGATTATGGCAACTGTAAGGTGATGTATTAGAGCTTACCGTTTGATTAACAAATTGCGCAAATGCACAATTTGCCATTTCAACAGCCGCTAATGCATCTACCAATCCGTAACCCATTTGACTATTCCATGTCCCTGCGGGACGATTAGGCGTTATTGCATAAGTATATCCCGACGGATTCGTAGTACGAATATAGGAAGTACTGCTTGTCGGTAAGTTGTAGCCCAACAAGATACTGCCACTGGTAGTAAATGTCATTCCATACGAATTGTTCCGTGAGAGATTAATCATTTCGTTCGATTTGTAGGTAATCCGAAATGGTTTATTCCACATCGTAGAACTTGAGGTTTCATCTACAATCGAAATCGCTTTACTGTAAGGCTGCTTGCCGAAAATGATCCGACCTACAGAATCCACTTCAATCTGTGCATAACTCAACGAAGAAATTGCTAAAAAGCAAAGAGCAAAAAATACTTTAATTGTCTGGTTCATGGTGTATAAATTTAAAAAATGAATAATCATATCTATAACAACAATTAAAAGTACAAAAAGGTTTTGAGATTAGACAGAATAATTATTATTTTTTGTTTATTTAACCATTTAATCCTGCAATTAACTATATTTAATTTTTTATATACTATAATCCATCACAATTTTATCGGCACTCCATTATAAAAGTCCAGAATTTTTGTACGGAAAATGTAATCGTATTTCGCTTGAATTTGTTCCGATTGGCTTTGAATGTATTTCGTGCGCGCTTCGTTAAATTCAAAGACCGACGATTTGCCGACTTCGTACCGTTCTTTGGCGTAGTTGAACGACTCGGATGTGGCTTTGACCGCCTTGTCGGATGAGCGGAATTTTTCCTGTGCCGCCGTTGCATTCAAATAAGCCGTCTGAATTTCTTTGTAAAGCGTTTTCTTCACATTGTCCAATTCCAGCTGCTGATTGTTGATATTAATTTTCGCACTGCGCACCTGATTGCGCACGGAAAAACGGTTGAAAATCGGAATACTTAAGCTCAAACCGATGTATTCTCTTCCACTTTCCTTAATTTGATTGGAAAAAGGTCTATTGGTTGGGTGCACAAGCTCGCCGGCTTCATTTATATAATCTTTTAGTCCGTAAAAATAATAATACCCTGTACCATAACCGGCATTCAGACTTAAATTCGGCAAATAACCGGATTTTGCAATATTCAATGTTTTTTCGGCACTTTCTACTTTATATTCCTGCGCTTTGATTGCGGGTTTTATCGTTAAAGCATTATTGAAAATGACTTGTGGGGGCTGTACGCTGCTCATGTATTCTGCAATGACATTTCCCGTTTCCGGTGCATAAACGTCGAAACCGTTTGTGTTTTCCAATTCCAAACTTTGTGCTAAATCCAGCAATGCCAGATTTAGATTATTTTTTGCTTGCACCACCGAAACTTCGTCTTTAGCCACTTGTGCTTCAATATCATACAATTGCGATTGAGGAATTTTTCCGACTTCTACCAGCACGCGCGTTTTTTCGACTTGCGTCTTGCTTAAACTTAATTGTTCTTCATTTACTTTCAAAATTTCCTGATTAAAAAGGACTTGCAAAAATAAGGAAGCTACATTTAAAGCCAAATCTTCTTTGGCTTTGGCCAAATTTTCAGTGGCCGCTTTCAGTTCTAATTTGTTTCGTGCAATTTCGTTTGGAATACGGAATCCAGTAAAAAGAGGCATAGAAGTAGTTAATGAAAAATTACTGTTTGATTGTTTTTGATTGGTACTTTTTACGTTGTTTTGTCCGGACGAAAACCCAAATTCCCAATTTTGTCCCACGCTACCATTTAACTCCGGCAGGCGGCTCATTTGCGCCGTATTTAATTCGACTTCGGCATTCGTTTTTTGCAATTCTATCTGCTTGATAGATATATTTTTATCTATCGCATACTGGATACATTCTTCCAGCGTCCATTGCTTGGTTTGCGCCATAGAAGTAGTTGTAATAAACAGCAGAAACAGCAGGAGATTGCGGGTCAAGCCCGCAATGACAGTATGATTGCCCGCAATGATGGTCTTATTTGTCTTCTTCATAACGATTTATTTTTTAGGTTCTTCTTTTTTCTTTTTGGGGTCGATGGCGTTTCCACGCAACTTGTCTTCCAACGTTATGCCTTTTTTCACTTCCAGATTGACGCCGTCGGACAGGCCGATTTCGATTTGCGATTTATCAAAAACCTGTTCGGGCTTTTCCGTTTTCACAATATATACAAAAGCCGAGTCGTTGCTAAATTCCACACAACTTTCGGGAATGGTCAAAACATCTTGCGCTTTTGCCGTAACTATCTCTGCGTTAGCACTGTAACCCGCCCGGATATAGACCGAGTCCGGTGCTTTGACGGCGGCTTTTATTTCAAACAGCACCGCACCGTTTTGTTCCAAGCCTTTGGGTGAAATATATTCTAAAACCGCATCAAATTTTTTGTCGCTGATTGCCCCTATCGTCAGGATAATCGGCAACCCTTCCTTTATTTTCCCGACTTCCGTTTCGTCGATATTTCCGCGGAAAATCAGGTCGTTCATATTGGCAACGGAAGCAATCGTCGTTCCATCGTTGAACGTATTGGCCTGAATCACAGAGTTTCCCGCTTTAATCGGAACGTCCAAAATCATGCCCGAAATAGTAGAACGGATTTGTGTGTTGCTCAAATTGGCGTATTTTTTGGAAACGCCGTCACGCACAATGTCGAGCGCGTCCTGCGCATTGGCTTTTTCTTCCGTCGCTTTTTTGTAGCCGGCTTCCGTCGCATCAAATTCTTCTTTTGAAATCACACCGCTTTTGAACAACTTCTGTTGGCGGGCATATTCCGTTTCGATTTGTTTCAAATTAATATCCGCCACGCGCAAACGGGATTCCGCCGAGTTTAATTGTCCCATTTCGGGAATAACCTTTACGGTAGCAATCACTTCGCCGACTTTAATGCGTTGGCCGGCTTCTTTCAATACTTCCGAAACAATTCCGGAAATTTGGGGCTTAATCAAAATCTCATCGCGAGGCTCTACTTTTCCGGTGGCAATGGTTTTGTTTTCAATTGTCCCCGTTGTCGGAGAAACAATATCATAAACCGTTACAACCGGACGGGATTTTTTCCACAAAAACACAAATGTTGATAATACGATTATTCCGATAACCGCAAACAGGATAAATTTACCGATTTTTTTCATTTTGACTTTATTTTATTTTTTCTTATTATTCTTCTTTAATCGCATCAATGGCTTTCACCTGCAACGCCCGCATGGTCGGAATTGCACCCGCTACCAGCCCGCAAATCAACAGGATAACGGCAGAGGTCACCGCTGTTCCGAACGAAACCATCGGATCGGACAAAAAGACATTTTCGGCGTTCTGCAACCAATATATGTCCGCTAAATGCAGGGTTAGAACACCCAAAGTCAAACCCAATAACCCTGCAATAGCGGTCAGTAATAAACTCTCCGACATGATTTGCGAAACAATTGTGAGGGGTTTCGCGCCCAACGCCCGCCGGATACCGATTTCTTTCGTCCGTTCTTTGACCGTAACGACCATAATATTGCTCACGCCGACAATTCCGGCAATGAGCGTTCCCGAGCCGACAATCCAAACCAGAATGATAATACCGATAAACAGATAATTAAACATGTTAAACTGTTCCTGCATGTTGAAACTCCAAATCGCTTGCGTGTCGTCCGGTGCGACATTGTTGGACGCTTTCAAAATATCCTTCATTTGGGCTTCCATATCCTTAACGGAATAGTTTGCTTTGGCCGTCGCCGCCAGCATGTGGATAATATCCCCTTGATTATTAATTTGTTGCATGGTCGTGAAGGGAATGGATACGCATTCGCTTGTCCGCGCACCGACACTCATGTTTGAAACACCTTCAGCCACACCGACCACTTGATAGTAGATACCATTTGCCCGGATATAATGTCCAATCGGGTCACCTTTCTTGGGAAACAGGTCTTCGTATACTTTTGTGCCGATAATGCAAACTTTCCGCTTTTGAAGCACGTCGATTTCGTTGATAAACCTCCCTCTGCTGATAAATTGGTTTTCCACATTTTCGTAATTAGAATGCAATCCCCGCACGCTGTACGAGCCGGAATGTTCGCCATTCACCACATTATCCGGCATACGATTGCCGAACAGAATGGGCGACAACACGTCTAATTCGGAAATGGAACGTGTCAGCACGTCCATATCGCGGTTGTGAATGTTCCACATGCGTCCTTTCTGAAAACCCTTATACGGCACGCTGGTTGTCGATGTCCCCATAAAACACGAGTTTGTCGAAAAACCTTTAATCCCTTTAAACATGCCTCGTTGCAAGCCAACACCCGCACCCATCATAATAATCAGCATGAAAATGCCCCAGAACACGCCAAATCCGGTCAAAAGGCTTCTCACTTTGTTGCGGGTAATCGTAACCCAAATTTCCTGTAATCTATCTGCGTCAAACATAACTTCTTATTTTATTCTGTTCGCATGGCTTCCACCGGCGAAATGCGTACGGCTTTCCACGCCGGAAAATAACCGGCAACCAAACCGGAAATAATCAAGATAACCATTGCCCCAATAGCCACAGGCACATCAATCGTAGGATTTTTGAAAATGTGCGAGGCTTGTTCCATACTTGGCGAATTCAAAACGGAAGCAATCAGTTCGCCCAGCCCGACACCCAAAAACATACCTACATAACCGAATACCGATGTGATAAAAATCGATTCCAACAGGATACTTCCCAAAATAGAGGAAGGTTTGGCACCCAAGGCTTTCCGAATGCCGATTTCGCGCGTGCGTTCTCTCACCGTAATCAGCATGATATTGCTGACGCCGATAATTCCCGCAATGAGCGTACCTATGCCGATGATCCAGATAAAAGCCGAAATACCGTTAAATATACCCATAAACTCCAGGTAATTTTGTAACATATTCCAAATACCGACGGCACGGTTGTCTTCCGGATCGAAATAGTGAAGGACGGACAGTTTTTTCCGTAAATCTTTTTCAAACTGCTCGTTTTCTTCTTTCGTTTCTAAATTCTTGATGGTGAAAGAAATATCTCCTATTCCCCAGCCTTTGTTGTACAACAGTTGCGCGGTAGTAAATGGAATATACGCTGTCGGTTGCCTACTCCACGATTCTTCTTTGAACACGCCGATAATGGTATAGCCCAATCCGCCGGCAATCACTCGCTTACCGACCGGATCTTCGTTTTTAAACAACGATTCTTTCATCATGTTGTTGATTACCATTACCTTACGATATTCTTTCATATCCATGCCGTTGATAAATCGCCCCTGATTGTCTAAAATCGAGATACCGTTAATACGCATGTATTCGGGATTGACACCGACCGTCCAAACGTCTGCATTATAAGTTAAATAGGTGGTACTTACATTCGTTGAAATGATGGGTGTAATTTCGTCTGCTTCGGGGACCTGGGTTTTCAAAAACCGAACATCTTTGTCGTCTAACCGGATATTGCGGTTTTTCGGAAAACCTTTGTAAGGCATGGAAGTCCGCCGTCCCCAATATTCCACGCTATTCACAGAGCGGCTTCCGAAGTTGGAGGTCATGCCATTGCGCAAGCCGTTGCCGGCAGCGAGCAGAATGCAAAACATGAAAATTCCCCACGAAATCGAAAATCCGGTCAGGAACGTTCGCAGTTTATTTTTCTTAATGGTACTGAAAATTTCAGCCCAATTTTCCCCGTCCAATAATTTTAATCCTTTCATGCGTTGAGGTTGGGGGAATAGATGTTATCAATAATTCCGTCTTTCAAATGAATGATTTTGTCGGTGGCTTCCGCCACGCTATGCTCGTGTGTAACAATAATCATGGTCATTCCTTCCTTATTTACATCGCGCAGAATCTGGATTACTTCTTCCGACGTCTTGCTGTCTAACGCACCGGTCGGCTCGTCGGCCAAAATGATTTGCGGGTTAGCAATCAACGCGCGAGCAATGGCCACACGCTGTTTTTGTCCGCCCGACAATTCGCTCGGCAGGTGTTCCGCCCAGTCTTTTAATCCCATTTTGTCCAAATATTCCATCGCAATACGATTGCGTTTTTTTCGGTTAATTCCCTGGTAATAAAGCGGAAGTGCTACATTTTCCACTGCATTTTTAAAACTAATCAAATTGAACGATTGGAAGATAAAACCTATCATTTGGTTGCGCAATTCGGCTGCTTTGGTTTCGCTCAAATTTTTGATAAGCAAATTATTCAGATAATAATTTCCGGTATCGTAAGTATCCAAAATGCCTAAAATATTCAATAAAGTCGATTTTCCCGAGCCGGAAGCTCCCATGATAGAAACCATTTCTCCTTGCTCAATTTCGAGATTAATCCCCTTCAAGACATGAAGAGGCGCGCCGTTGTGATACGTTTTATTAATTTGTTCGAGTTTTATCATCGTTCAATTTATTAATGTTCCTTTTATTGACAAAATACTTGCATTTTTATAACATAAGACGTAAGTATTTGAAATCGGTTACAAAGATATGTATAAATCAGTACTTTGCAATACATAGTATCTTTTTTATGAAAATTTAAGAATTAATGCTTTTGCCTGACAACGGTTTTGCCTATTGGAAGAAAAGTAGTACTTTTGCCGTTATCGTAATCAAATAGCAGATCAGGCAAATGTATGCGCGTAGAGATTGACCAGGATTCGGGATTTTGTTTTGGCGTGGTGAATGCGATTAACCATGCGGAAAAGGAATTGGCGGAAGACAATGATCTGTATTGTCTGGGTGATATTGTGCATAATAGCCAAGAAGTGGCGCGTTTGCAAAAAAAAGGATTGCAGACCATCAACCACGAAACACTGAAAGAAATGTATAATAAAAAGGTGTTGTTGCGCGCCCATGGAGAACCGCCTTCGACTTATGAGCGAGCAAAACAGAATAATATCCGGATTATCGACGCTACGTGTCCGGTGGTTTTGCAGTTGCAACGAAAAATACGAAAAAAATATTTGGAATTGGATAGTGATAACGCGCAAATCGTGATTTTCGGGAAAATCGGGCATGCGGAAGTCAATGGTCTGGTCGGGCAAATTGAAGGCAAAGCCATTGTGATAGAAAAAAAAACAGATATCGATCAACTGGATTTCAATAAAGACATTTATTTGTTTTCACAAACGACCATGTCGGTCGATGATTTTAAAGAAATTGTGAATGAAATTCAGTTGCGGGTGAGCGAAAAAGTGGTGTTCCATTCATTCGATACGATTTGCCGGCAGGTGGCCAATCGTATGCCCCACATCAAAGCCTTTGCGTCGAAGCACGATTTGGTTTTGTTTGTGGCGGGCGAAAAAAGCTCTAACGGCAAAGTCTTGTTGAGCGAATGCCAAAAAGCCAACCCGAACACACATTTGATTTCCAATCCGAACGATATTCGACCCGAATGGCTCGCCGGTATTGCATCTGTCGGTATTTGCGGGGCAACTTCTACACCGAAATGGTTGATGGAAGAAGTGGCCAAAGCCATCAAATAAAATCGAACGACGTCCGATTGAGGAACGCAACCGTTTTGTGAATTTCTTTGTACATGATGATGTCTTCCGTGATAAAAGGAACTTCTTTACGGTATTCGTGCAAAAAGTTTTCCAAAACAGGCGAAGTTTTTAACGGCCTGCGAAATTCCAGTCCCTGGGCGGCATTCATCAATTCGATGGCATAAATCAAATCGAGGTTATTCAATATTTTGAACAATTTTGTTGCCCCGTTTGCCCCCATACTCACGTGGTCTTCCTGTCCGTTAGACGAAACAATGGAATCGCTGGAAGCCGCATAGCAGTACATTTTGTTCTGACTTACCATTGAAGCGGCCGCATATTGCGGAATCATAAAACCGGAATTGACACCTGAATTTGCTACCAGAAATTCGGGCAGACCGCGCAAACCCATGATTAACTGCGCTACCCGGCGTTCCGAAATATTTCCTAATTCGGCCAATGCCGTTGCCAAAAAATCGAAAACAATGGCAATCGGCTGTCCGTGGAAATTTCCGCCCGAAATGATAAGGTCTTCGTCGGGAAAAATAGTCGGATTGTCCGTAACCGAATTGATTTCGGTCAGGAGAACGCTCGTTGCATATTGAATAGCATCTTTCGTTGCTCCATGCACCTGCGGAATACAACGAAACGAATACGGGTCTTGAATATGTTCTTTTTTTCGATCAATCAACTCACTGCCTTCCAGTAGTTTGCGTATTCTTCGGCCTGTTTCGATTTGTCCCGGATGTGGGCGCATCCGGTGAAGACAATCCAGGAAAGGGTCAATCAATCCGTCGAAGGCTTCCAACGAAAGGGCAGCAATCACATCGGATTTTTTGGTAAATTCAATTGACTTAATCAAGGCATAAACACCGTTCGCACTCATAAATTGCGTGCCGTTCAGCAGAGCTAATCCTTCTTTGCTCATCAGTTTGACCGGTTTCCAGCCAAATTCCTGCAAGACGCTCATGGCTTCCCGGCGTTTTCCCTGATAATATACGTCGCCGGCACCGATTAAGGGCAAAAACAAATTCGCCAAAGGAGCTAAATCGCCGGAGGCACCCAGCGAGCCACGGTCATAGACAATCGGCATGACGTCGTTGTTGTACAAATCCAAAATCCGCTGAACAGTAATGACTTGCACTCCGCTGTATCCCAACGACAAAGCGTGTGCTTTCAGCAACATCATTAACTTAATAATGACCGGCGGAATCTCCTCACCCACACTGCACGCATGCGATTTGACTAAATTTTCCTGCAACTTACTCAATTCGTCCGAAGAGATGGATTTATTGCACAGCGAGCCGAAACCGGTCGTAATTCCGTATAACGGCGTTTCGGACGATTGTATTTTTTTGTCTAAATAATCCCTGCATTTTTGAATTCGTTCCACTGCTTCGGGTGCTAAATTCAATTTAAGATTATTATTAATAATATTTTCGATGATTTCAAAAGTCAGCGGACTGCTTCCTACTTGATACACGTTTTTCATACATATTAGATTTCTCTTGTCGAGATAGGGCGACTCGAACGCCCGGCCTCCACGTCCCGAACGTGGCGCGCTACCAACTGCGCTATATCTCGGTAATTGCGGGTGCAAAATTACAAATAAATTGGAATTATCAAACAAAAATCGACAAAATATTTTCAGGGTGGAACAAAAACATTAACTTTGCGTAAAATTTTAAAGAGAATGGCAAAGGGCAAAACAAACGCTGTAAAGAAAGAATTAAATGCCTCACCATCAAGGTTTAGCGTATTTATAAAAAGCAGCGTAACACATTATATTACCGGTCTGATTGTGCTGATGTTTGCGGTGTATGCAGGTATTGCGATGATTTCGTTTTTCTTTACCGGTGCGTCCGACCAAAGCAAAGTCGAAGGCCTTTCATTGTTTCATGGGGAAACGGTCAGCGGGATACAGAACTGGACAGGCATGCGCGGAGCGATTTTGAGCAACCTGCTGATGAACGAAGGCTTTGGCATTTCGACGCTGTTCTTGCTGGTTTTTGTCCTGTTTATCGCTCTTCGCCTGATGAAAGCGCGTTATGTCAATCTGATTCGTACTTTTATCATTTGCACACTGGCAACTATCTGGGCATCAACGACTTTATCATTCCTCTTCGGTCGTTTCTTTTACGATACGGCAGTTTATATCGGCGGAAAACATGGTTTTGTCGTTTCCGATTTATTGATGGCCAACTTCGGTATTCCCGGAACATTTTTAATTTTGCTGGTCGTTTTTGTGATTTTAATGACATTGATTACCACAAAGACTATTCCTTTCCTCATTCGCTCAGCTTCTTCCCGAAAGGAAAAAAAGAAAAAGGAAGACGATCCGTATATAGAAAATGAAAACGTAATTTCTCCGATTGACCATAAGCCGCAGGTATTTGTGGAAAATGAGGAAGAACCGGACAGACCGTTAATTCCGGAGAAAAAAGAGCCGGAAAAAGAATTTGAGATTGTCAATGCGCTGGACGGTGACGAAGCGGTGGATAATGCTGTTGAAAAAGACAACCGTATTCTTCCGTCCTATGTAAAAAAACCGGAATTGGTGGAGGAAGAGGAAGAAGACGACAACCTGTTGGAAGAATTGGGCCTGTATGACCCGACGTTAGATTTATCGCATTACAAATTTCCGTCATTGGATTTGTTGAGAAAATACGAATCGAACGACACGCAGGTTAACTATGAAGAACAAAACGAGAATAAAAACCGGATTATCAAAACGCTTGATAATTACGGAATTAAAATAAAATCGATTAAAGCGACCGTCGGGCCGACAATTACGTTGTATGAAATCATTCCGGAAGACGGCATTCGGATTTCCAAAATTAAAAATCTGGAAGACGATATTGCCATGAGCTTGGCAGCAATGGGTATTCGTATCATTGCACCCATGCCGGGAAAAGGGACGATTGGGATTGAAGTGCCGAACAAAGAACCGAAAATGGTGTCAATGTTTTCGATTATCGCTTCGCGGAAATATCAAGAATCTAACTTTGAATTGCCGATTGCACTGGGTAAAACCATTACAAATGAGGTGTTTATGGTCGATTTGTGCAAAATGCCCCACTTGTTGGTTGCCGGTGCTACCGGACAGGGAAAATCGGTCGGACTGAATGCTGCGATTACTTCCTTATTATATAAGAAACATCCGGCCGAATTGAAATTTGTTCTGGTCGACCCCAAAATGGTGGAATTTAGTATTTATTCGATCATCGAAAAACATTTTTTGGCCAAACTGCCCGATTCGGAAAATCCGATTATAACTGACTTTACCAAAGTGATTTATACGCTCAATTCGCTGACCAAGGAAATGGACGACCGTTATGCGTTGTTGCAAAAAGCCGGCTCGCGGAATGTGAAGGAATACAACGAAAAATTCATCAATCGCCGGCTAAATCCGCTGAAAGGACATAAATTTATGCCGTATATTGTGGTGATTATCGACGAGTTCGGCGATTTGATTATGACCGCCGGAAAAGAAATTGAGTTGCCTATTGCGCGTATTGCTCAAAAGGCGCGTGCGGTGGGTATTCACATGATTATCGCCACCCAGCGTCCGACGACAAATATCATTACCGGAACGATTAAGGCGAATTTTCCTGCTCGTGTAGCTTTCCGCGTTACTTCCATGATTGACTCGCGTACTATTTTGGATGGGCCGGGGGCTAATCAGTTAATCGGCCGGGGCGATTTGCTCTTTTTTCAGGGAAGCGATATGACGCGCGTGCAGTGCGCTTTTGTGGATACGCCTGAAGTCGATAAAATTTCTAAATTTATCGGTAATCAAACCGGATTTCCGACTGCGCTGATGTTGCCCGAATATGTAGGTGAAGGCAGCGACGAAGGCAAACAACCGATCG
This sequence comes from Bacteroidia bacterium, assembly GCA_025996895.1. Classification (GTDB taxonomy): domain Bacteria; phylum Bacteroidota; class Bacteroidia; order Bacteroidales; family Azobacteroidaceae; genus Azobacteroides. The sequence goes on from BNTW01000036.1 coordinate 20,440, forward strand.
ATTTGTCGGAAAAAGACCCGATGTTTGAAGAGGCTGCCCGCCTGATTGTGATACATCAACAAGGCTCTACTTCGTTGATACAGCGCAAGTTCTCTATCGGTTACAATCGCGCCGGCCGGCTGATGGATCAGCTGGAAGCGGCGGGAATTGTCGGTCCCACGCAAGGAAGCAAGCCGCGCGAGGTGTATATCGCCGACGAATATCATTTGGAACAAATTCTTAATTCTTTGCAATAAGATACATATCACACGGATATTTTTGCAGATAAAACTTTAACTTTATTTAACTGTCATTTCGTGAACTTTTTTGCCTTTGGTGTGTTATTATTAATATATAGGGTGTGTTATTTTAATATTTATGTATAACAATTAAATTTTTGTATCATGAAAAAGAGAGTTAAAGTATTTTTCGTTCTTTGCTTTTTAGCAATTACTTCGTTGAGTAGCGAAGACAATACCTCCGGAATTTCACCGATTCTGTCTGCTTGTCAATATAGTAGTTTTAGATGCCGGTTTTGAAAGCACGGCAGGGGCAACTTACGAGATAAAAAAATAATTTCATTGTTTTTTAGAACGAAAGACTCAAATCCAATCCGAACGTGAGCGGTTTGCCCGATTGTGCCAGATTGCGCCCCATGCTTTCAAAGTAGAAAGCGGCGTAGTGGGTGTTCAGGACGTTGTTTGCCCACAGATTGACTCCGACTATTCCTTTGGTTACGCCCGCGCGTAAGTTGAGCAGTCCATAAAACGGCTGATAAACATCGTTGGCCTCCGTCCAGTAAATGCGTCCCGCGCTGTTGTATTGCGCCAAAAGCGTCAAACGGTCAATCCATGCATTTTGGAACTGCTTGCGATAGGCCGCGCTCAACGATAAGGTATGTTGCGGTGCAAACGGCAGGAAGTTTCCTTTGTAATCGGCTTCCAACGTTTTGTAATCCTGGAAAGTGGCATGAGTAAATCCGTAATTCGCCGTCAAACCGAGTTCGTGCGTCAAATGAGCCGTCAGAGAAACATCGACGCCCAGACTGCGGGCTTTTCCGGCATTCTTCAAAATCCGGCCTTGACCGCTTTCCACAAAATCGGCAATCTGAATGTCGCGGACGTCCGTCAAAAATCCGGCAATTTCCGCATACAGCACATTTTGCACGACTTCACCTTTATAGCCGGCTTCGTAATTCCACGAATATTCGGGCTTGTAAGGAACAAGCGAATCCACAGGCGAAGCGTGGAAACTCCGGTCGTATTTTTCGCGGACAGCTTCCTGAACGATGTCGGCAAAATTTTGAATATTGTATCCACCTGTCTTATAACCGTTTGAAACAGAGGCATACACATAACTTTCGGAATTGATTTCATATTTCACCGCAATTTTCGGCAACAGTTCCGTAAATTTAGCCGATTGTTTGCCCTGCAAAGTTGTAACCAGCGCGCTGTCTATATGTATCATTTGTGGGCCTGCCTGAACAGCCACGTCCAAATCCATGTCCATGTTGGTATTGTAGTCCAAACGAGGTTTTTCGTAATCCAAACGAAGGCCTGCCGTAACGGATAAACCATCGATAAACAAATTATTATAAGTCGATTGATGGAAAACCGCACCACCGTAAGCCGGTGTTTTGAATGTTCCGGGAATAGGAATTTCCGCATTTTTCACCGTCATTTGCGGGGCACGCGGATTGTTTTCGTGAATTTTGTCGAAAGCCGGTTGCAGAATATTGGCAATTCCGTCTTTATCCATTGTTGTTGTTACACTTGTATTCAGTTCATTATAAAATCCGAAAAGACCGAACGACCATTGATAATTGTTTTTTGTGTTGGATTTCAGCGTAAGTTCTTCCGTTGCAGACCGTTCGCGTTGCAGTTGGTTGAGCCGGAAAAGTGCCGCCGGACTGTTGTCGGTATCCATTTTCATGTTGTCGTCGAAATAATGAAAGGCCGTTGCCGAATTGAAAATAATCCGGTCGTTTTGATAATTCACATTCAAACTTGTTCCGACCACTTGACGGCGATAATTTCCTTGATAATTGTAATTAGGATCAGCTACTGTTCCATCTTTGTATTCGCCGTAAGGAAAAGCCCCTTGCTCAACGTAGTCGTAATTTGCCGTCAGTTGTGCCGTCCATTGCGGAAGAAAAGCCCAGTCCAAACGCACGCGTCCGCCGCCTGATTGCAATCCATCGGCTTTTTCCCGCGAAAACGCATTGGTAAAATAACCGTCGTTGCCATCGTAATAACCACTAATAGAAAGCCCAAGGTTAGCAGCCAACCGTTCCGAAACAGCCGCTTTGGCGCGAAATAAGCCGTAGTTTCCGGTGGTCAAAGATACTTTTCGATATTGTTGTTCCAGCGGTGAAAAAGTTCTTAACTGCACAATTCCACTCATCGCATTTCGTCCGTATAATGTTCCCTGTGGGCCTCGTAGTATCTCGATTTGCGCTATATCCAGCAATTCAAAATCGAAAATCGATTTATCGAGATAGGGCATATTATCCACATAGAGGCCGATGGATTGTCCGGTCATGCGTTCGCCAATACCACGGATATACACCGGAACGGAAAGTTTAGATCCGTAATCGGGAATGAAAAGATTGGGAGCAATCGTACTTAAATCTTTGATACCTATTATTTTACGTTCTTCAATCGTGCGCGCAGGAAGGAAAGTTACGGAAGTAGGGAGAGCTTTTAAATCATTGGTTTCTTTGGTGGAAGCGGAAACAACCACTTCGTCCAAATATTTGGAAGAGAGCGTGTCCGGAGTTGTGTCCGGATTATTTGCTTTTACCGGCGAAAAGCAAGCGATAACACAAAGGATGATCACAATTTTTTTTTTCATTTTTTCTCTTTTTACCTTTTGAGCGTGCAAAGGTCGGAATTTTTTTTGAGAAATCAAGCGGAATATTATTCCGGAAGTATAAATTTAAATTGACGGGCAAAATCTTTGGGAATATAATTGTCTAACGACAAACAGACTTCCGAAGCAAATTTTATTCCATATTCGATTAACTCCGTCCAAGGACGTTCGGGCATGAGGAAGATGTCATTTTGACAGACAAAAAGTTTCATCATTCCGTAAATAAATCCGGCATTGAAATTGTCGCCCGCGCCGATAGTACTCACCGGCACAAGCGTTTCCACTTTATAATGTTTCGTAAAATGGGGCGTCGCCAGTATGATTTTATCACTGCCCTGTGTAACTATCACGCATTGAGAATATTGGAACACATGCTCGATACAATCTTCCAGATACCAGCCCGGATAGATTAGTGCTAAATCTTCGGCCGAACAACGAATGATGTCGGCGCGTTGAAAATTAGCAATGATAGCATTGTCTAAATGCTCTTTATTCCGGCCGGCAAAATGCGGTTTCCGAATATTGATGTCGTAATACAAAATTGCTTTTTGCTTTTTGGCATAATTCAGAAAACCGGCTACTTTCCTGCGTATGGCCGGATTAACGGCAAAGTATGATCCGAAAACCACAATATCGTTCTCATTCACCGTCGGAAAATTCTTTATCAGCCGCCGTTGCGGAAAATCCCGGTAAAAAAGATATTCGGCATCTTTCTTTTCGTTCAAAAAAGCCAGCGACACAGGCGTTTGACCATCGTCATAAAAATTGATATGGTCGCTCGGAAGGTTATTGTCTTTCAAAAACGACCGGATAATCTGCCCGACCGGATCGTTCCCTAATTCGCTGACAAACACCGACGGCACTTCGCAACGTCCCAGCGACACCATGCAGTTGAACACCGAGCCGCCCGGGACGGCTTTTTGCGGCCGGTTGCCTTGAACGATAATGTCCCAAATGGATTCACCGATACCGATAACTTTTCGATTCGTATTGATCATTTTTCCTGTTGTGATTGCATTCTCGAAATCGTTCCCAAATAGCCACCGTGATGGCGTTTCGCATAATCGGAAGCGGTAAATCCGATTTTTTTCATGGTTTCGACCACCAGCAAATCGCCGATAACCGTCATAACCGTGGTAGAAGTGGTCGGCGTCAAACCCAGCGTGCAGACTTCTTGCGGATTGCCGGTGAGCAGGCAGGCGTCGGCCGATTGCGCCAGCAGGCTGTCGGGATTGCTCGTGATGACGATAAACCGAATATCGGGAATTAAATTTCGCGCCAAATCAATCAGTTCGATAATTTCGCGTGTCTTGCCCGAATTGGAAATCAGCAACATCAAATCGTTTTCGCGCAGAATGCCCAAATCGCCGTGCTGGGCTTCGCTGGGGTGCAGAAAACAGGCCGTTGTTCCGGTCGAACTGAATGTAGTCGCAATATTCGATGCAATCTGACCGGCTTTTCCCATGCCGCTCGTTACCAATTTTCCTTTTTTCGTATGTACTTGTTCCACAATTAGTTGGACAGCTTTTTCGTAACTGTCCGATAAGGGTATTTGTTGAAGGGCTTCGACTTCTTTTTGTATGATTTCTCGTAATTCGTGTATCATAAACCAATTTAAATTATTGTACAAAGATATTTATTTATATTTTTGTAACCGCTAAAATAGGGACGAAATCTATGCAATATAACGAATTTTCTTTGCCTAACGGCTTACAAATAATCCATTTACCGGCCGAATCGCCTGTGGCCTACTGCGGGTTTGCCGTCAATGCGGGTGCGCGCGACGAAAATACCGACCAATTCGGGCTGGCGCATTTTGTCGAACATACGCTTTTCAAAGGCACACAAAAACGGAAATCGTGGCACATCTTGAATCGAATGGAAAACGTGGGCGGTGAGTTGAACGCTTACACGACCAAAGAGGAAACATTTATCTATTGCATTGGTTTGTCGGAAGATACCGGGCGTGCGATGGAACTGTTGGCCGATTTGGTTTTTCATTCGCAGTTTCCTGAAGCGGAAATTGAGAAGGAGAGGGAAGTGATCTTGGACGAAATCAATTCTTATCGCGACAATCCTTCGGAATTAATTTTCGACGATTTTGAAAATCTGGTGTTTTGCGGAAATGAAATCGGTCACCATATTTTGGGCGAAGAACACAGTTTGAACACTTTTACGTCGCTTTCCTGTCGCGAATTTACGGAGAAATTTTATTTTCCGGAAAACATGATTTTCTTTCATTACGGAAAAACATCTTTTATAAAAATTGTTCGGCTGGCACAAAAATATTTTTCGGAAACTAAGCAGATGGTATTTTCCAAAAGAAACCGGATTTCTCCGCCGATTATTCCTGCTGTTAAAGAACGGATTAACAAGGATTTACATCAAACTCACGTCATGATTGGCGGACCTGGCTACAGTTTGCACGACAAAAACCGTATTGGATTGTATCTTTTGAATAATTTGCTGGGTGGGCCGGGTATGAACAGCCGGTTGAATATCAGCCTGCGCGAAAAACGGGGGCTGGTATATAATGTCGAGTCATCTATTTCTTCGTACAGCGACACCGGCATTTTCAATATTTATTTTGGCTGTGATCCCGAAACGCTGGATAAGTGCCTGAAACTCACGTATAAAGAATTGAAAAAACTGCGTGAAGCTCCTTTGACGACTTCCCAATTTCATACCGCCGTCAAGCAGTTGAAAGGGCAAATGGGCGTTTCGAGCGACAATAAGGAAAATATCGCGCTGAGTATGGGCAAAAGCTTTTTGCATTTCAAAAAATGCGAAAGTCTGTCGGAAGTGTATCAAAAAATCGACGCGTTCACTCCCCGCCAATTACAGGAAATTGCACAGACAATTTTCGACGAAAAGCAACTTTTTCGGCTGATTTTCGAGTAAAAATGTTAAACTTTGTTAAATATTCAAATATCCGTGAACTTTTTTCGGACTTGTGTGTTGTTATTATAAAGAGTGTTATTTCATTAGTTATAGTTAAGGGTTAGTAATTCAATTTTGGAAGGTTGGCGAAGTGATTTCGACAACCTTTTTTCTGACTTTGACAATGCGTCACCCAAAACTGATTTCCAAAAAATTTCGTCAAAAAGCTTGGCGATAGATTTGTGTCTTGGGGTTAGCAGCGACAGGGATGGGAAAGTCACACGAAAAATCCGCTTAGGAAATGTCCGTAAATTAATTTTACATTTATAGTGTTAGTATCAAAAATTATAGCTAACTTTGCGTCATGGAAAATCTCAAAGAAAAGTTATCGTTAATCTCTCCCCATTTAAACGAAAAGCA
>BNTW01000037.1 GCA_025996895.1 Bacteroidia bacterium
GGCAGGTGCATTTTTTGTTACACGCGCCAAAGAAAATATGAAATATGAAGTTGTTGAGCAAAACTTCAACATTGATGAAACCACGGGGCTTCGTACCGACAAAACTGTTGTGTTGACAGGCGTAAAGTCAAAAAAACTTTATCCCGAAAAATTGCGTCTGGTCGAATTTTACGATGCAGAAAACCAGGAATTACTTGTTTTTCTGACAAATAAATTTGAGGTATCCGCCCTCGAAGTTGCCAATCTGTACAAAAACAGATGGCAAATTGAGGTCTTTTTCAAGTGGATAAAGCAAAATCTCACTGTCAAAAAGTTTTGGGGACATTCCGAAAATGCCGTCAGAATACAACTTTGGGTGGCAATTATTGCTTATTTGCTTGTTGCATACCTTAAACACGCTATCAAAAGCGATTATTCAATTTACGAAATAATGCAGATTTTGAGCGTATCGGCTTTCGACAAAACGCCAATCAGAGAACTGCTTACCGATTTTCAAATCAATCAAAATGTCAAAGAACTACAATATAATTTGTTTAGTAATTGTTAAAAGTTAACGCAACGGCAGTAATTCAGTATTGTAAAAAGCATCATTAGCTTCTTTTACTACAACTATATCCGAAGGTTCATGCACTAATTCCGGTAATATTTCAAAATCTTTAGTATTTGGGAAAAAACAATCTTCTTTTGTTCCATCGTGTTTGATATAAATTACGGGATACCCTAAACTGCGAAACTTTTCCGAAAGTAAATTAATCCGTTCAATTGTATGAATGGTGTTGTAACGAATAGAGTACGGTTTGAAACTTCCTGTTTGCATGTCAATAATCAAAAGCGCTTTCATCATTAATCAATAGTTATTGTTTTCCTTTTACCGATTTTTCAATTGTTTTTATCGTTTCCAAATACGCCATTTCCACGTCCGACAACGTTTTTTGCTGATACTTCCAGTATTCGGCTTTTGCTTTTTCCATTGCCTGTTCGTGGGAGATTTTGCCGGAATTTTGTAAGACTTGTTCACCTGTGGAACTTAAAATATTGTCCAATTGGCGAATATAGTCTTTCATATACATCGGGCGGCGTTTCATTGCTTGAATTTCGGCAAAATCAAAATACCCGGAAACCAAATTGTTGAGAATTTTCAATTCTTCTTCGTTCAAATAATTCTTTGCGATGGAAATATCCTTGATTGTAGGCTGACTACCCGAAAAAACGGTCAATCCCATAAACGGCTTGCCGGCATCGGCACGTTCGGCAATGACTTCGGCAGCCGTATGTCCATGGGCGGCATAATGCAGCTTGTTTTGCACGATTTTAAAGAAACGGATTGATTCTGCCGCTTTGGGATTGTAATCAATGCGCCCGCCTCCGTTGCCTTTGAGCCGCTCGTCGTCCATTGTAAAACCTTTTACAATGTATTCTTTCAGGCGTTGAGTCGCCCAAATGCGAAAATTGGTTGCCACGCGCGAATTGATACGATAACCCAGCGAAATTATCATATCGAGGTTGTAGTGTTCCATTTCGTAGGTTTTGCCGTTTGTGGCAACTGTTCGGAATTTCCGAACAGTTGAATCGTAATTCAATTCGCCCTCTTCAAAAATGTGCTTAATATGCTCGCTCACATTGGATTTGGTTGTTTGAAACAATTCAGTAAGTTGAAGGTTTGTGAGCCAAATTGTTTCGTTTTCGAGTCGTACTTCAATTTTCGGCGAACCGTCATTGGCTTGATAAATCACAAATTCTTTCTGTTTTTTGATTTCTGTTGTCATAAAATTTTCTCCTTTTATTATTATATTTTATTTTGATTTTAACAACATGATATAATCCTTTTCATTTTCTTTAACAATTTCAAATCCGAATTTTTGATACATTTTGACGGCATAATTTGCTTTGTCCACGCTCAACGAAATTTGTTTATAACCTCTGCCATTGAACATTTGCATTCCATTGACTTCTAAAAAAACTGTAATAATGCTCATCAATCACTGTCCCGTTTTTTATCGCCGCCTTTTTCAAAATCGCCTCACGCTCAAATCCAGCTTTTTCAAGCACTTTTTGCGAAGCGATGTTGAAACCGAAAGGCGTGGCGTAAATTTTTTGCAACGGAAAATGAAGAAAAGCGTAAGTAAGCATTTCTTTGACCACTTCGGTCATAATTCCTCTGTTCCAATACTTTTCACCAATAAAATAGCCCAATTCCGCCGTAATGTGTTCCACATCGGAATGTAAAGTCAGACCGATACTGCCAACCGCTTTTCCATCAACTGCAATCGCCAACAAAACGGCAGGTTTCGGCTGCGCCATAGCCATTTTGATAAATTCTTTGCCGTCTTTTTCAGTGTATGGGTGCGGAAAAGCATCGCGCAAATTGTTCCAAATTTTGATATTATTTGCGTTTTCGGCAAGCGAGGCGGCATCGGAGAGTTGCCATTCGCGGAGTTCAATTTTATTAGTATTCATATTTTTACTTGCCCGTTAGGGCATTCATATCAATAGAAAACTTTATCTATCAAAACTCTGCTATTTTTTTACTTCACAAACTTATTCACAGCATCAATATAAGCCTCAACAGATGCAGCAACAATATCCGTATTCGCGCCAAAACCGTAATACACCGCACCATTGTGCAAAATCTGCATGTGTACCTTGCCTACATCATCGCTACCGCGGTTAATTGCCTGAATGGTAAATTCTTGCAACACCATTTCGCGTTTGATAATCTGTTTCACCGCTTTTATCGCCGCATCTACGGGACCGTTGCCGCTGGCTGCCGCCTCAAATTTCTCGCCCGCAATGTCCAAGCCCACGCTGGCAACGGATTTCACTCCTTTGCCCGATGTAACTTGCAGATAATCAAGTTTTATGCGGTGCGAGGCGGTCAAATCTTTGCCGGTAAGAATCAGAATGTCGTCATCGTTGATGTCCTTTTTGCGGTCGGCAAGTTTCAAAAACTCCTCGTAAACATTGTCCAATTTTTCCTGAGAAAGTTCCACGCCAAGCACGCTCAGGCGGTGTTTCAGCGCGGCGCGACCGCTGCGAGCCGTCAGTACAATGGCGTTGTCGTCAATGCCCACATCTTTCGGGTCGATAATCTCGTAACTTTCGCGATTTTTCAGCACGCCGTCTTGGTGAATGCCTGAGGAATGTGCAAAGGCGTTCCGCCCCACAATCGCCTTATTTGCCTGCACCGGCATATTCATCAGGCTCGACACGAGGCGGCTTGTCGAGTAAATTTTTTGCGTGTTGATGTTTGTGTCGATGTTCAGCCCTTTGTGGCATTTCAGAATCATTGCCACCTCTTCGAGCGCGGTGTTTCCGGCGCGTTCGCCGATGCCGTTTATCGTAACTTCCACCTGCCGCGCACCATTCACCACACCCGCAATGGTGTTGGCAGTCGCCATTCCGAGGTCGTTGTGGCAGTGCGTAGAGAGGATTGCGTTATGCACGCCGTTCACATTTTCCATCAGAAATTTGAATTTCTCGCCAAATTCCGAAGGCAGGCAATAACCCGTTGTGTCGGGGATATTTACCACCGTTGCGCCCGCTTTGATAACCGCCTCCACCACGCGAGCGAGGTACTCGTTGTCCGTTCTGCCCGCGTCTTCGCAGTAAAATTCCACATCTTCCACATATTTTTTGGCGTATTTTACGGCAGCAACGGCGCGTTCCAAAATTTCCTCGCGCGTGGAGTTAAATTTGTGCTTGATGTGGTAATCGCTCGTGCCGATACCGGTGTGAATACGCTTGCGTTTAGCGTACTGCAGAGCCTCTGCAGCCGCGTCAATGTCCTTTTGCACGCCGCGTGTGAGGGCGCAAATCGTAGGCCAGGTAACGGCTTTTGAAATTTCCACCACGGAATTAAAATCGCCCGGGCTTGACACCGGAAATCCCGCCTCAATCACATCAACGCCAAGAGCCTCCAGTGCTTTGGCAACCTGAATTTTTTCTACCGTGTTCAACTGGCAGCCCGGTACTTGTTCGCCATCTCGCAGGGTTGTGTCGAAAATAAATAATCTGTTCATAGTAGCAAGCCATATATACGAGAATCTATCATTTTTTCAATTTTGAGCGTGCAAATATACAAATTCTTTTTCATACAACAAATTTTTCGTAACTTTGCCAATCGAAAACGAAAAGCAAGAATATGATTAATAAAATTGAAGCTCTTTTGAAAGAGATTGAAGCGTTGAAAGCGCAAAGCAGTGAGGAATTGGAGGCTCTGCGTATTAAATATTTAAGTAAAAAAGGGGAAATTTCGACATTGATGAATGATTTCCGTGAGGTGGCTGCCGAACAAAAACGTGAAATTGGGCAAAAATTAAATGTTTTGAAAACGCAGGCGCAGGACAAAATCAATGAATTAAAAGAAAAATTAGATAATTCTTCGGCTTCCGAAGAAACGATAGACCTGACACGCACGGCTTATCCGTATCCTATCGGCACGCGGCACCCGCTTTCGATTGTTAAAAAAGAAATTTGTGCTATTTTTGCCAAATTGGGTTTTTCGATTGCCGAAGGTCCTGAAATTGAGGACGATTGGCACGTTTTTTCTTCCCTGAATTTTGCGGCCGACCATCCTGCGCGCGACATGCAGGATACGTTTTTTGTGATGCACGGCGCGGATATTTTGTTGCGTACGCATACTTCGTCGGTGCAAACCCGTGTGATGGAAAAAACGCAACCACCCATCCGAATTATCTGTCCGGGAAGGGTATATCGGAACGAGGCGATTTCCTACCGTGCCCATTGTTTCTTCCATCAGGTCGAAGCATTGTATATTGATAGAAACGTTTCGTTTGCGGATTTGAAACAGACGTTGTTGTTTTTTGCTAAAGAAATGTTTGGTGCGGAAACGAAAATCCGCCTGCGTCCTTCGTTTTTCCCTTTCACCGAGCCGAGCGCGGAAATGGACATCAGTTGTAATTTGTGCGGTGGAAAAGGCTGTCCGTTCTGCAAATACACCGGCTGGGTGGAAATTCTGGGTTGTGGAATGGTCGATCCGAATGTTCTGCGGAATTGCAGTATCGATCCTGAAATCTACACCGGCTACGCTTTGGGAATGGGAATTGAACGTATCACCAACCTCAAATATCAGGTGAAAGACCTCCGCATGTTTTCCGAAAACGATGTGCGGTTTTTGAGGCAGTTTGAAGCGGCGACATGACGAAAAAAGAGCGATATAAAAAAGTATTTGAATGGTTTGAAGAAAATCGGCCGATTGCCGAGACGGAATTGCGCTACCGCGATCCGTTTCAATTGTTGATTGCGGTGATTTTGGCGGCGCAATGTACCGACAAGCGGGTAAATATCATTACACCGGCACTTTACGAGGCCTTCCCGACGCCCGAAGTCTTGGCGGTTTCGACGCCCGAAGCAGTGTATGAATACATCAAAAGCGTTTCCTATCCCAACAACAAGTCCAAGCATTTGGTTAATATGGCGAAAATGCTGGTGGAAAATTACGGCGGGAAAGTGCCCGAAACCATTGAAGAGTTGATAAAAATACCGGGTGTGGGACGAAAAACCGCGAATGTGGTCGCTTCCGTTGCGTTCAATGTTCCGGCTTTAGCGGTGGATACGCACGTCTTTCGGGTTTCCAACCGTATCGGATTGACTGATAATGCTAAAACACCGTTGGAAACCGAGAAAGAACTCACACACTATATTCCGAAAAGATTGTGGTCGAAAGCCCATCACTGGCTTATCTTGCACGGCCGTTACACTTGTATTGCCCGCAAACCAAAATGCGAAGAATGCGGAATATCAGCGTATTGCTTGTATTTTGGAAAAAATGTAGTAATTGTAACATAAATTTTTTGGAGGAAACTGCCATGAAACAGATTGGGATAGGAGCAATGATCATTGCCGCGTTTTTATTTCCTCCGGAGGCTTGGGGACAGGACATTCAATTGAAGAAAGATTCGCTTCATCAAGTCCTCACAAAAGCCGAAGGCAAAGATTTGCTCAAAGCCTATCAGAAACTGACAGGCCTCTATTTTGCGGAAGCCGTTTTCGACGATTTGAAAAGGGACACGCTCCTCGCGCTCTATGACCGGATGACTGCCGAGGCAAAAAAGCAAAGCAACGCTCACTTTCTGGGTACAGCGTATTCCGACAGGATATTGGCTTACAATAGCCGGCGTCAATCCGAACCCATTCTGAAGCTGGCGCCCGGATACCTCGACGAGCTGACGGCGCTTGAAGAGATGCGCACCAAATACGAAACAGATAAGCACATCGCCGAAACGCAGCGCAACCGCAACTATTTCCTCTTCGTCCTCGGCGGCTGCATTTTATTAGCCCTTGCGTTGGGAATCAACATCTACTACAGCCGGAAAATCGCACGGAAAAACCGTATCATGGCAGGCCAAATCAAAGAATTGCAGCTACAACAAAGCCTCCACGATGAAGAACTGCTCCGTAAAACCGTCTTCGAGCCGGCCGAAACCCCGGACGACGAGGGCTTCTGTCCCGAAAGCCGCCGCGACAAGCTTTGCATTGCCATCCGCGACAGGATGCTCAAGGAAAAGATTTACCGGAATCCTTTGCTTAGTGGAAAAACCGAAGCAAATAGACCCCTCTAGACCAATTTAAACTGCCCCCCTCCACCCACCGAAACTGCCCCCCTCCACCGATTTAAACTGCCCCCCTCCACATACGTCAACTGACTACATCCTAAAATGGCTACAAAGACTTCTACCGAAGTTTGATTGCCCGATTTATCCGTCAAAGAAAGTCGCTGACCGGTAAAGTCAACATACATCTTGTCGCCCGCCTTGTGATCTATGTGCATAATCGGACGCTTGGATTCCAAATACAGATTAAGCACTTCGTTAAAACGAGAGATACGGTAACCTTGCGACTGTTGTTCCCGATACTCCTTAAAAAGATCTGCTTTAGTTACACCCTTGCGTTTAAGCCGTTTACAGAGCTCCGGAAGTAGTTTTTCCAACGCTGCCTGACGTTCACTCTTGGCATATTGGTTCTCTGAAACGAAGAACATGGTTGCCACTTCTTTATCACTCAACCGGAAAAACAATTCATAAGACATCCCCGAACTACGAAAAATGTCTAAATACTTTTTTACCGTGTTGCGTGACAAGTGAACTTTCCCACTAATGCTTCGAGAACCATTCCCTTGTCCATGAAGCCGAATGATTAATTTAATTTTGTGCATCTCAATTTTTTTATTTGCCATTTATACTGTGAGAATAAATCCGATCTTCTCGAAGATAAAAAAAGCAAAAAAATAACAGGGAACAAAGTCTAAGGTTAGCCATTTTGTACCGGGGCAGTTTGCTCCGTGGAGGGGGGCAGTTTAAATCGGTGGAAGTCTTTGTAGCCATTTTAGGATGTAGTCAGTTGACGTATGTGGAAGCGGTAGCGAGCCAAAAGAAAGAAGATTTTATCCAGACTTGCGAACATGCGCTCCGCTACTTTGGCGGTGTTCCTTTGGCGATAGAGCCTGATAATCTGAAGTCAGCCGTTACCAAAGGGAGTCGGTATGAAGCGACCATAAATCCGGATTTTATGGCATTTGCGGAGCATTACGGCACCACCATCCTTCCGGCAAGGGTTTATAAGCCGAAAGATAAATCGTTGGTAGAAGGAGCAGTAAAGTTGATTTACAGGAGCATCTTTGCCAAATTGGCTGATCGGGAGTTTGCTGACCTTGCATCGCTGAATGTGGCAATCCGAGGGGCTTTGGAGAGTCATAACAGCAGACCCCTTTACAGAAGGGAGTACTCCCGTCGGGATCAGTTTGATGAACTGGAGCAAGAGATGTTGCAGCCACTAAATCCGCTTGAGTTTGAACTAAAAAAACAGATTATTGTTTCGGTAATGAAGAATGGATATATCCCTCTGGCGGTCGATGAGCATTATTACAGCGTTCCCTACAAGTACATAGGAAAGAAAGTGAAAGTGCTTTATTCAGCCACTCAGGTAGATGTTTATTACCAATATGAGCGAATTGCTTCTCATCAGCGTGTTTTGGATAAATATCAATACACGACACAGAAAGATCATTTATCTTCTCAGCATCAATATTTGAGCGATTGGTTTGCGGAGTATTTTTTGAAGTCAGCCTTGGATATAAACGAAGCGGTTGCCGGGTATCTCCATAAAATACTGAGCACTAATACCTATCCCGAGAAGGCATATAAGGCTTGCAGCGGCATCCTTAACTGTCATAAACGAGTGGGTACCGAACGGCTAATCAATGCGTGCCGGTTGGCAGATAAGTTGAAGCAATACACTTATCTGACCATAGAACAAATACTTAAAAACAACGAAGACGTTCTCTTTGCCACACAAATGAATGAAGAGAGTGAATCCGTTGAAGTACAAATCCCTTCTCACGAGAACATCAGAGGGAAAGAATATTATCAATAATTAAAAAAACAAACAAGATGAATTTAAATAATGAATCATTAGAAAAGATGCGCCAAATGCGTCTTAACGGTATGTACGAGGCTTTTAAGAGTAATTTAGAGTCTTCCATTAAAGAGAGTTTAACGCCCGATCAATTAGTTGCTTATTTAGTAAATAACGAATGGGACAACCGGCGTAATGCCAGTATTGCTCGCTTGATTAAACAAGCGAACTTCCGCTATCAGGCTTCCATCGAAGCCTTGGATTACACGGTAGAAAGAGGTTTGGATAAGAATCAGATACACCGTTTGGCATCGCTGGACTTTATCAAGGAGAAAAAAGACTTGTTTATTACCGGGAGTACCGGAACAGGAAAAAGCTATTTAGCGACCGCGCTCGGCTATCATGCTTGTCAAAACGGCTATAAAGTGATGTATGCCTCCACCTCGAAGCTTTTGGGACAACTCAGAGTATCTAAAGGGAAAGGAACCCTCATGCAGGACTTAAGAAAGATTGAACGGCAAGACCTGCTAATCTTGGATGACTTTGGGTTACAAGCCTTTGACTCGCAAGCAAGGGGTGCTCTTTTAGAAATCATTGAAGATCGTAATGAAAAACGGTCTATGATTATTACCTCTCAAATACCGGTCAAGGATTGGTACGATGTCATTGGTGAAAAAACGATTGCCGATGCCGTATTGGACAGAATCGTGCACCAATCGTTGCGTGTCGAACTCTTCGGAGAATCTTTGAGAAGAAAAAAAAGCAACAAAGAAAATCGGTATGTATAAACCCCGATAATTAACAAAAAACGAGAAGGATAAATCCGATCTTCTTCTCTTTTTGAAGCTAAATTTTATCGCTAAAAATACAACAAAATAAAACCACTTTTTTAGTGAAAGTTATAGCGCAAAAAAAAACAACTTTTACTTGCTTGGAACAACAACTTTACCGGGTCACTTTGAATCGGTGGAGGGGGTCACTTTGCTCCGGTTTTTCCAAGCTATACGCTGAAAGCGGGCGATTACACGACCACCCTGTCGGGCGCAACCAACGAAGTAAACAACTATTTCGAAGCCGGCGCATACCTTATTAGTATATGGAATACCGCAAACAATATTTCGGTTGCCGGAACAACCGCTACGGCCAATTACGCGGCGGGTGAATTGGGCTGGCTCTTTACCGGAACAGAAACCGTTACGATAGAAAAGGACAAAACCCACGCCTTTACCGTTACCATGCACCAGCAAGTGCGGCAGCTGACGCTCGAACTCGACATTACGGGCGATGCCCGCGACCGAATCACAGGCATTGATGCAACCCTTTCGGGCGTGGCGGGAGCTATCGACATTACAAACGGCAACCCGGCAGGCAATCCCGTAACGGTTACACCCGTATTTACGCAGGCAAACGGAAAATATTCGGCAACAATACGGCTGTTGGGCATTACCGGCAATACGCAAACCCTGTCGCTAACGCTGCATTTTGCAGATAACAATCCGGCAAATTACACGCTGAATTCCGATTTGTCCACCCAGCTGGCAACATTCAATGCCGATAAGAAAATGCCGCTCACGCTGCAATCCATTCTGACGGTAGTGCCTACACCAACGGGATTAACATCTACCATCGCCGATTGGATACGGGGAGATACAAACACAGGAACAGCAGAATAAAAAAAGAGTATTATTCACAATTTAATAAATAATTTACAAGATGAAAAAAGTAAGATTCTCAACAACGGTTGCCATTGCAGCCATCGCTCTGTCGATCGTGACAATTTCGTGTAACACAAATGTTGAACCCGAAATGGATGATTCAAAGGTTGAACTCCGCCTTGCAAGCGGTGTGGAAGTGCAAAAAGCACCGCAACTGCGGGCGGCTTTCGCAGGCTCCAACACGCAAATCCCCAACGGGCAAACTGTTCACGTCTGGGTGGATGAAACCGGAGGCTCACAGATGTACGCAAACAACACACTGACAGCCACCGGTGGCGGCGGCTTTACAGGCGGAACGTCCATGTTCTTCCCGCAAAGCGGAGGCAATGTGGATATTTACGCCGTTCACACCAACGCTGTGCTAACCTCCTATCCGACGGCAGCTCTTACGCATACGGTAAGCACCGACCAGACCGCTCTTCCCGGTTACGCGCCTTCCGACCTGCTGTATGCAAAGAAGACAAACGTGGCCAGGACAACCGCTGCCGTGCAGCTTACGTTCTATCATTTGCTTTCCAAATTGCAGGTGGCGATTGTCTTAGGCAACGGCTTGGCACCTGCCGACATTGCGGGCGTAACCATCGGCGGGACCAAGCTCTCGGCTGACTTTACGCTTGCCAAAGCAACTGCTCCCGATGCTATAGCCATCACCGCAAGCGGAACAGATGGCGACATCACAATTGGCGCGGACATATCGACTAACTTCGCCGGGGGTATTCAGTACAACGACGTGATAATCGTGCCTCAGACGGTTGCGGAAGGTACGGCATTTATCACTGTCCACCTGGTGGCGGGCGGCGACTTGGTTTACAAAATTCCGGCGGGCGGCATTACGTTTGAGAGCAGCAAGAAGTATGAATACCAAATCACTGCCAACCTGACCGGTCTCACGCTCACCAGCACGATTACAAACTGGACGGCGGTGAATGCCATTCCCGGGACGGCGGAAATGTAACATTGATTCGAGAAAAGCGTTCTTTGGCATATTGGTTTACACCTCAGCCGGCAACTATAAGAGCCTGATTGTTTATCAAAAAGCGGAAGCTATTTACGACATCACTTATTATTTTTGCCACAACAGACAGTCATACAACACTCAAAAACGTGTAAACCTTTGATTTTTTAACAAAATAAAAGTGATTTAATGATGAAGACTTTAAGGGCCTTAAATCCCTTAATGATGATGGCAGCAGCGATAGCCTTTGCCGCTTGCGACAACGAAGAATTGCCCACAGCGCAAGGCGAACCCCTGCAAATTCTTGTCGAAGGGCAGGATTTCACTTCCAGCGAGCCACAGCTCCGCGCCTCCGGAAACCCGCAACTCCGCGCTGCCGTTGGCGACAATTACCGGGTAAACTTTACCGATGGCGACGAAATCGGCATTTTCTCGCTGGCAAGCGACGGAACAACCATTCTCGACAACAACGTGCCGTACTCCTATCAGAGCGGAATATGGCAGCAGGCAGGCACAGCGCAGGCTTACAGAAGGACAGGCGCCAGCTATGTGGCATACTTTCCCTACAATGCGGCGAACAACGGCAAGACAATAGTGGAGATTGTCGCCGCTTTTACGCCGCCGGCCAACCAGAGCAACGCAGGCAACCACACCTTATCCGGGCTGATGACGGGAACGGAAACGCTTTCGGGCGCAACGCTCAACATCACGCTCAACCACGCCCTGTCGCTGCTGGAAATATCCCTGCCTCCGGGAGCTACCGGCGTGAGTATATCCTTAGACGGGGGGACGGACATTGCAACCTTCCTCTATCCCGTCGACGCGGAGACTTTCCGCTATGTCGTAAAGCCCGCAGCGACGGCAACCCTGAGCGGCAAATACACCATGGGAAGCAATTCCTACCTCTGGAGCCGGAGCCTGAGCCTTGAGGCGGGAAAATATGCCAGGGTGAGCCTCAAGCACACCGGCGACGGAACGGCAACCGACCCTTACTGCATTTACACCCTGGCGGACATGCAGAAAACCGGCACCGGCACCGATGGCTGGACGCTCGCCAAGCACTACAAACTGATGACCAACCTGGCACTGGGCAATAGCTGGACGCCCATTGGCGACAACGCAAACCGGTTTACCGGAAGCTTTGACGGCGACGGGCATACCCTGGACATCAACGGCGTCAACGCTATCGACAACAATTCGATGGTGTATGCAGGACTGTTCGGCGTAATCGGCAGCGCCGGTACGGTAATGAACCTGTCCGTAAGCGGCACGATTTCCAACACGCTGTCGACGAATGTTTTTTTTTATGCGGGAGGAATTGCAGGTATGAGCTATGGAACCATCGAAAGGTGCTTTTCGTCTACCAATATAACCGCTAATGGAATAACTGCAAATGCAGGCGGTATTGCCGGAGACAATCGCGGAAAAATCCGTAATTGCTTCAGCACCGGTTCAGTAACAACCTATGCGCAGAGCGGAAACAGTGCTGGCGGTATCGTAAGCATAATAAGTCAAGCCTCCTCCGTCATTGAGAACTGTTATAGCCAAGGCGCAATAAGCACCACCGGTTTGAACGTTGCCGCCGGAATTGCAGCGAGTTCTTCTGAAAGTTCCATTTTTAATTGCGTATCGCTGAACAGCAGTATTAGCAGCGACATGGGTAAAGCCCGGATAGTCGCAAATGTATATCTCGGAACGTATCAGAATAATTACGGCAAAACCGGCATACCGGGTAGCGGGACTCCATACGGGATAGACGGCGATGATTGTGCAGATACGCCCACAGAGGCGTGGTGGGGAACCGCTGCCAACTGGAAAACCGACGGCGGAGCTTCTGCCTGGGATTTCACGAATACCTGGATAATGGGCGCAGACGGTTATCCCAAATTGCGGGTCATGAAAATGTCTGAACCTTGATTTTCAGGATTTTAAGATTAACAGGATTGAAGAAAAAAATCCTGAAAATCTTTTAATCCTGAGAATCCTGATTCAGACAAAAGGTTCAGACAATTAGAAATAACATAAACAGAAGTAAAACATGAAACACATAATTTTAAGAACATTCATGGGAATTGCGGGAACGGCGATGCTGTTTGCCGCCTGCAATAACGATGACGGCGACGCAGGGGCGTTGCGCGCAACTCCCCTACAATTGGCCACGCAAATGGATGCCCCGCAGACACGCGCCTCCGCCAACAACACCTGGGACGGCGGCGAGCAGGTCATGGTGAGCATCGACAACGCGGCGGCAACGTCTTTTACGGTAGCTGCCGACAAAACAACGCTCACACCCGCGACGCCCATCTACTGGACGCTCGCAACGCAAAGCCTTACGGCGCGGGCGTGGTATCCCGCTGCATGGACGATGCAGGCCGACCAGAGCACAGCGGCCAAACTGCAAGAAGCCGACTTCCTCTTTGCGCCCACCACCGGCACGCTTTCGGGCAGCGGCAGCGGTGAGATTGCCCCGCTCAAAAGCGGTAGCGCCGACACGTACACCGCCCTGCTTATTCCGCGGGACATGACGGCTGCAAACTTTATCCGCGTTGCCATCGGCAGCGAAGATTATTACTACAAGCCTGCATCGGGCGAGGCCAACCTTGCGGCAGGATCTTCCTATACCTACAACATCCTGGTGAAAAAGACAGGCCTGGACGTAACCGTCGTGAACAACGGCGCGCAGTGGGCGGCAGGCAGCAACGATACGGTTACGGCCGTTCCCCTTGTGCTTAAACTTATTTTGGCTTCGACAGGGGCAGGCGCATTTGTGAGCGGTAACTCCACCACGGCAACCATAACGGCTGCGGCGGAAAGGAACGGCAACTCTGTGGCCATCGGCGCCAACCCCGTAACCTGGACAGTGATCAATTCTTCCATCACCGCCGCATGGTGGGGAGATTCCGGCGGCCGGTCCCGTACTTCCGGCGCAATGAATGGGCTGGCCTGGGGGACAACGCCCATATCCTTGCATGGGTATGAAGATACAAGAACGAATATGAGCGGCGTCGTCGGCAGCGGCGGTGGCGGCGGCACAGGCTCCGCTTATGCAAGCCCAGACACCGGCGCTACAGCGACCCTGACGGATATTGTGGGTTCGCGGCAAGTGGAACTGAGGGCGGAAGTAACCATAAACGGTGAAACGTATGCAGGGGCAACAACGATAAATTTCGGCAACGGGCCGCTTTCGGAGTTCAAAAGAGCACCGAATGGCAGTAAGAATTGGGCTAACGCCGGAAGTAATTGTGGCGATGCCGGAAATCCCAATAACACCGGATATCAGCCCAGCACCAAATTGCCGAGACAAGAGCAGTTGCAGGCCGTCGCCGGTAGTGGGAATGGCGGCAGGCAAGGCGCGGCCCATGCCGCCGGATGGCGTGATGATACTAACGATTCTGGCTGGTTCCTCTACTGGATTGGCGAGGCTAACGGCACTGGCAATGCCAGGGTTGTGAACCTCGGCGACGGCGGCACCGGCTGGATCAGCGTCAGCAACGACATCCCCGTGGCCGTTTGTGTGCCTTGAGGGTTTTCGGGGTTTGTTTAGTAGGGGCGGGCTTGTTTCGGCCCCTGCTTTAAGCCTGCATAGGTTGGGGTGAGGGAAGCGATGCGTATTTTGCGGGGCTAAATAATAATTTAACCAAATAATCACGTTCATTTGTTTTTCTTCTGAAATATTGTTCTTATCTTTGTCCAACAAATAAGAATATCAAACATTAATAATAATAACTATGGTAGATACAGTGTATTTAGATGATACAACCACTAAGTGCCGGAAATTATTAAAAGAATTTCCCCATTATAAACAGGGTTTTCAGTTAGAAAATCCCGCTACGAATGGTATTGTACCTGAAGGATATATGACACCTGAAGAGTTTCGAACAGAAGCCAAAACAAGCCTGACCAAAATATTAAACGAACATGGTATTTATTAACAACCAAGCCAAAACCGACTTAGATAATATTGTAATTGGTTTATTAGAGTGGAAAAAAGTTATTCTTACTGTTCCCGAAGTCATGCAATATGTAGATGATATTGTTAATATTTGCTATCAATTAGATACTGCGATTTGCCATACAAGGGTCAGATACAAAGACCATTTGAAATATGGCAGGTATTCATATCTTTATAAACGCAATAGAAATACTGTGTGGTATATCATTTACGATATAAATGATTTTGACAATGTATTTGTAAACAAAATAATCAACAATTATCTGACAATTTCCTAATATAAATTATTATTTAGCACCGCAAAAAAAGATTTAGCCCTGCTCATCGTAGCGTGCAAATAATGAATGAGAAGTTTGAATGCCAGCCGGAGGCCGGGTTTTAAACTGAGGCAGTCTGGAGGTTACGCCGAACTCAAGACGCAAATCTTGTTCAATCTCATTTTATTATTCTAATTTATTCGTACCTTTGTATAGATTTTATATAAAAATATATAGTATGGATAGTGTAAGTGTAAATATTCTTAATCCTAAAGCATTTGTTCTATTGAAAGACCTTGAAAAATTGAATTTGATTTCAATAGAAACGGGGAGAAAAGTACAAAAAAAAGAAAAAAATTTAATAAATGTGATTAGGAGTTTTCGGGATAAAATTACCGAAGAACCGCTTAGTATGGAAGAAATCACAGCCGAAGTTGAATTAGTAAGAACTGAACGGTATGCAGCTAATAAATAAAAAGGTGAGAATTATCCTTGATACCAATCTGTGGATTAGTCTTCTTATTACCAAAAACTCAATGCTGGATGAAGTCCTTTCTGTAAAAGGTGTTCAAATTATAGTTAGCCAAAATTTATTGAACGAACTTCATGATGTAACTTTACGTCCTAAATTCAGAAGATATTTTTCAATTGATAGAGTAGAAAAATTGCTGAAAGAGATAAAAAAATACACAAAAATGATTCAGGTAAGAACTGTTGTAAACCAATGTCGCGACCCCAAAGATAACTTTTTGCTTGAATTGGCGATTCATTGAAAACGGCATCAAAATATGCTGAACAAGATTTGAAAGACCGATGGGAATGGTACAGAGAACGATATATTAAAAAAATTAAAACAAAATAATATGACACACAAAGAAACCGTAGCAAGGAACATCGGCTTGACATTCGATTTCGTAAATTATTTGCTTGATAATGAAGCCGAAATAGAAAAACTTCCGGATAATTTCAAATTGGAATTTAAGGAAAAAGATTTTCCAACATTAGAACGGAAGCAGTCGGTATATACTCCTGTACCAGGGATAGAAAAGAGATATGCTCGAGTAAAAAATACGTTTGAGTTAGTATAAAAGACTTATTTGAACGGATAAAAGGTTTGCACGAATTATTTCGTATCTTTCCTCTATTAAGGTCGGCAGCCGAAGCGGTGAGTTTTGAAATGGCCGATACTAAAGTCGTACAGCCTAAAAGTACCTTGTACAAAAGTTTGGAAAGTGGTTTTAGAGATGTGAGAGAAATTCTGGATGGAAAACAAAAAAAGTAACTTTAGACGAATTTTTAAATGAATTATAAAATAGTTGCTATCCTACTATGGGAACGGACTTAGGTAATAATTCTTGTAAAATAAGGCGAGCAAGACAGCATCTCTAAAAAGGAAATTGAAAAATTAAAAAAAGAAAACAATTTGATTTAATTTTTCAGTCAAACCCCTGCTCATCGTAGCGTGCAAATAATGAATGAGAAGTTTGAATGCCAACCGGAGGCCGGCTTTTAATCCGACGTAGTCTGGAGACTACGCCGAACTCAGACTAATGTTTTACGATATGATTCATTGGAAAAATGAATAAGTTTTAATAATTTACGATGCTTATTTCCCTCCGGATATTTCCTTGATGTCTTCTGCGGTGAAGCTGCCCAGCAGGCGGATGAGGGTACATTCGTCGCTTCCATCGACAAACATGACGAGCGATTTGAAGCGGTCTTTTTCTTTTTCGGCATAGAAAATCACATTTTCGCCTTCATCTTTCACCTTCATCAGCACTTCGTAGGATTTGCTCTGCGACTGCAGTTTTTTTGCTTCGGTGCGTATCAATTGGGCTGCTTCCTTATTATCAGAAGTGTAAATGTCGATTTGTTCCAATTTGGCCATAATTTTACTTACATCTATCCCATTGGCATTTACATTGATTTTATCGGCCATAGAAGGGAACATATTGATTAATCCTTTGGAGATAAAAACCGATGTAATATGTTCATTATCAGCCAATTTTTCAAATAAATCCTGTGCGGATACGCTGATGATATTCAGCACTAAAATAGCGGCTACCAGCCAATTTTTTGTTTTCATTTTATTGAATTATTAAATGTTTTATCTAAAATATGATTTGTTTTATCCATTTTTTCCGACACTAACGCTAATTGGTTTATGCCTTTGTTGAAATTGACGGACACTTTTTCCAATGCTTTTTGGGCTTCGATATACGCCAATTCCGGATTTTCGATGTTGTTTGCCGTTAGTTGCATATTTCGTTTTTGCTGTGTCTGAAAAAAGATGCCGGCCGAAAGCAGCAGGATTACGGAGGCTGCCGCGCTGATTGAGCCTATCCACAAGCGGCGGCGTTTCGTCTGCGCTTCCTGCTGGGCTAAATCATCTATCAACTGTTCCAATCTTGTTTCCAATCCTTCGGGGATGGCAATTTCTTCGTCTTTCCAATCGCTTGTTTTCATTTTCTTTCCCATTTTAAGTATTGTTCCTGTATGATTTTTCGTGTCCGCGAGAGAATCACTTTGATATTTCCGCGCTTCAATCCGGTCTGTTTTTCGATGTCTTCATCTGCCAAATCGTCCCAATATTTCAACCGTACCACTTTTTTTTGCTGTTCGGGCAGTTGTGCGACAATCCTTTCGATTTTTTCCAACCGGTCGCGTTGCTCGATTTGCTTTTCATCCGAATGGACGGAGAGTTGCAAGGCATCGTTCAAAGCGATTTCCGGTTTCGTCTTCCGCAAAAAATCCAGACACACATTTTTAATTATTGTTACCGAAAAACTTTCGGGATTTTGTATAAAAATCCATTCACTGCGTTTTTGCCAAAGTTTGATGTAACATTCCTGCACCATATCTTCCGCGTCTGCCTGATTTTCCACCAGACGATAAGCCACCCGGTATAATTTCGCGTGCAACGGAAGAAATGTCCGTTTGAATGTTTCAGCATTCATCAATGTTACTTGTTTTTACTGTTTTCGGTTTTTTCGATCATTGATTTCACATCCGAAAGTTTCATTTTTCCTTTGATGCGAATTACCGTCGAATCGTCGTCATCGCTCGATACTACCGCCAACAACAGTTCTTTGACTACGTCGTTTTCTTGTCGAACAAACATGCGCACTTTATCGTCTTTGTCCTTCACTGACATCAGGTTAGCATATTCCGAATCGTCTTTTAAACCGGCAATTTGATTTTTGATTTTTTCTTTACGATGCTGGGGACATTCGTCGTTCACCGTCAAAATTTCAACCGATTTAATCCCTTTCAATTCAGGAATCTTGTCGATTCCACCCGCTAATTTAACTAATAACATTCCAACCGACCCCACAGAAAACGAAGTTACATCATCGCTTTCCCTTAAAGCCGATAAAATTTGTTGATTGGAACTCTGGGAATGTGAAGTTGCACACGAAGAAACCACCAAAGCCAATAACACTACAAAAAAGAATACTGTTTTTTTCATAACTTTAAATTTTAAAATTCGTTTTGTAGTATAGACGCAAAAGGTTTTCAAAAGGTAACAAAACGTAGAATGACGATTAACGGAACGGCGGTTTGACCACTACTGCCTCGATATTTTTCTCGCGAATGCGGATAAACAGCGGTGTTCCCAATCCGGCATATTCCGGTTTGACATAGCCGAAGCCGATCGCTTTTTTGGTGAAAGGCGACATTGTTCCGGAAGTGACGATACCGATAATTTCGCCGGCTTGGTTGACAATTTCGTAGCCGTGACGGGCAATTCCTCTGCCGGCCATCTCAAAGCCGGCCAATTTTTTCGGCAGACCGTTTGCCTTTTCCGCTTCCAAAACCGGGCGGGAAATAAAGTTGTTGCCATCGGTGAATTTGGTAATCCAGCCTAAACCGGCTTGCAACGGCGAAGTTTCGTCGTCTAATTCATTGCCGTACAACGGAAAACCGGCTTCCAAACGCAACGTGTCGCGCGCGCCCAAGCCAACCGGTTTAATACCAAATTCTGCGCCGGCTTCAAAAACGGCGTTCCAGATAGCCTTGCCGTATTCGGGATAAAAATACAACTCAAATCCACCGCAACCGGTATATCCGGTGTTAGAAATAATCACGTCGTCAATTCCGGCGAATTTTCCGGTAACGAAGGTATAATAAGGAATAGCCGATAAATCGATGTCCGTCAATTTTTGCAAAGTTTTCAACGCCAACGGCCCCTGAATGGCCAACTGCGCCATATTGTCGGAAGCGTTTTGCAGTTCCGCGCCTTCGGTGTTGTTTTTCACGCACCAGTTCCAATCTTTTTCGATATTGGCCGCATTCACGACCAGCATGTATTTTCCCAGCTCGTAGTGATACACGAGCAAATCATCGACAATTCCGCCCTTCTCGTTAGGAAAACAAGTGTATTGCACTTTTCCGACAGGCATATCGGCGATGTCGTTCGACGTAATTTTTTGGACAAAAGCCTTCGCATTCGCGCCCTTCACCCAAAACTCACCCATGTGCGACACGTCGAACACGCCCACACCATTGACGACCGTGTTGTGTTCGTCAATAATTCCCGAATATTCAATCGGCATATCATAACCTGCAAACTCGTGCATTTTCGCGCCCAGCGCGTAATGGATTTCTGTAAAAGGAGTTTTTTTCATGATGAATTTTTATTTTTATGCCTGCAAAGGTACGAATTTTGCGATATTCACAATCACTTCCACCGCTTTTTCCATCGATTGAATGGATACAAACTCGTAGCGTCCGTGAAAATTCAATCCGCCGGCGAAAATATTGGGGCAGGGGAGTCCTTTGAACGAAAGTTGTGCGCCATCCGTGCCGCCGCGAATCGGGCGAATGATGGGCGTGACCCCAACGGCAGTCATCGCGTTTTTCGCCAGTTCGATGATGTGTTTTTGCGGTTCGACAATCTCGCGCATGTTGCGGTATTGCTGCTTGATTTCCAACTTCACGACCTCGTTGTAAATATTATTTAGATAATCGGTAACTTCTTGCAATTGTTTCAACCGTTGCTCGAATTTGTTCCGGTCGTGGTCGCGAACGATGTACGACAAAGTCGCTTCTTCGACCGTTCCGGTCATTCCGGTGAGATGGAAAAATCCCTCGTAACCTTCGGTGTGTTCGGGACGTTCCGTTGCCGGAAGCATGCCGGCAAATTGCATGGCAATCAAGCCCGCATTGCGCATCTTGTTTTTGGCATAGCCCGGGTGAACATTCAGGCCTTTTACTATCACTTTCGCGCTTGCAGCATTAAAATTTTCGTATTCCAGTTCGCCGATTTCCCCGCCGTCCATGGTGTAAGCCCATTCACAACCGAAAAGCGCGACATCAAATTTCGACGCGCCCATACCGATTTCTTCATCGGGATTGAAAGCAATACGGATTTTCCCGTGCTTGATTTCCGGATGATCAATCAAGTATTGAATGGCCGTCATGATTTCGGCGATACCCGCTTTGTCGTCCGCACCCAATAGGGTTGTTCCGTCGGTAACAATCAAATCCTCGCCAGTGTGTTGCAGCAATTCGGGAAACATCTTCGGAGAAAGAACGATATTTTCTTTCTCGTTCAATACAATGTCTTTTCCGTCGTAATTTTCTACGATACGCGGTTTGACGTTTTTGCCCGACATATCGGGGCTGGTATCCAAATGAGCGATAAAGCCAATAGTGGGTACAGGGTGCACGGTGCACGGTGAAGGGGGTAAGGTTGCCATCAGATAGGCATGTTCGTCGAGGGAAATCTCGATCAAACCCATAGCTTCACATTCGGCTTTCAACGCCTGTGCCAATAGCATTTGCTTGGCAGTGCTCGGGGTGGTATCAACGGTTTCGCTCGATTGCGTATCGAAGGAAACGTAGTTTAAGAAACGATTTACAACAGTCATATTTTTTTATTTTATTGATTTTTATGCTTTTAAAAATTCATATTCATATACTTTCAGCTTGATTTTTTGCGCTAAAATCTTTAATCTTTCACGCAAAAGACCGATTAATTCATTATATTTTTCGTCTTTCGATGTATTGTTCATTTTGCCTTTATCGTTGCGACCCTGAAAATATTCGCGAATGTCGTATAACGAGGCATTAACGTTAATATTTTTCTGTGAATGATAATATTTCCATAATTCTTTTCCGGCCTCAAAAACGGCTGTGGCTTCGGGTGAAAATTCACGAGGTTGATTAGATTTTTTGTAATAACTGCCACTGCCCGAAAAATTGTCATCATTTCCATAAAATAACATTGGTTCAGATGCCACATTATTAACCGGTACTTTTCCCGCAATAAAATCAGTCATAAAATTGCTGTCGAACTTATCGCGTGCCCCGACTTGATATTCCGTAAAAGGTATCCAATAATTTATGCCGTATTTTAATTGAATATTGTTGTTAAATAAGGTATATGCGAAACAATCATTCTGAAATTCCAAATCTGTTTTCCAACCATCATTTGGATATAAAAATTGGTCGCGGTCGTTGAGCCAATCGGCAGGAATAACTTTGCGAACAGCAAAATAGATACACATCTCGATTAAATTATTCTTTGTAATCGGAGTAGTGTGGTCTTTTATATCATCACTTGTAATTCGGACTTGTATATTGTGTTGAAAATCATTTTTGTTATTGTGCATAATACCAACGGGCTCTGATTTTTTGTCGAAAAACAATCGCAACCAATCATTGATAAGTCCTTTTTCATTATCATAGGAATAAAGATTTTTTGTTGTAAGAAAAACAGGCTCATTGTTTTTTTCTACATAAACGTCTGCTGTGACTTGTTCAAATTTTTCTTTTTTTTCTGTATTCCAAATAAAAAAGCCGATCGGAAATGCCCCTTTCACATTGTCAAACGTATTGGCGGGTGTCAGAAAAATTTTTTCGAGCTTTGCTCGAATGAAATTTCGGAAATCCGAGAAGTTGGAAGATTGCAAATTTTTCAACTTTGAAAAATTTGCAATCTTTGCGGTAGGGATTTCGCAATAAATCCGGGCAAGAAACTGGGTAAATAATTCATTTGTTGCCTTACCTATCTTGTTTTTATATTGAGAATAGGTTTTATGCACTAATGCAACATTGTCTTTATGTCCTTTTCCTAAGCCTGTTCCTGCTTCCGCATACGGAGGATTGATATAGACAATTAACTTTTTACGCTTTTTAGGGTCATTGATAATTTTCTGCAAACTTTCGGGTAATTTTGAAAAGTCATCATTCAGAAAATCGAATTGAAAAACATGGTCATGCAGAAGATTTGCGCCATTTTCTATGCGGTCGTGCATTACATTAACGTCTTGTTTATCTAATGTAGAAGCCCAAATATTGTATTTATTTGTCAGCCCTGCAAGTAAATTACCTGTACCGGAGCAACAATCCCAAACATAATACTCATCTTGCCAATCTTCACCAAACACGTCGGCAATATACTTTTGTGAAAGTTCTACCCACTGTCGCGGAGTATAATAACTGCCTTTGCGCTCGCGCAGGTCTTGCGGAACAAGCAGGTGGCGGTGGTCAATCATATAATCCCAATAATCCTCTTGGGGTGGGCGTTCATAATGTGTCCAAAAACTATTATAAGCACGTTGATTGTCCAGAAAATCCACCCGCGAAGAGGTAAACATACCTATTTTGTCAATATGTCGATTGGCCTCGTAAAAAGTTGATTTCAGGAGTACAAACAATTTCTCTTTAAGCGAAATATTATTTTCACTCAATAGATCTGCCAAATAAAAATCACCGTCAATAATTTCGTTCTTTTTGGCAATGTCCCAATTAATGGCAATGGTCGGTTTTACACTTTCCACCCATTTTTGATAAATGATATTGAAATTGTTTTTGTCGATTTTGATTTTTGTAATTTCTGATTTTCCAAGTACAAAATTTTCGCGGATAAAACGCTTCAAATCCTTTCCATCGCGCTCAAAATCAAATACATAAGTTTCAAAAGGAATATCATTGTCAATGATTTTCTTTATTTGCGCATAAACTTGCTTAAATTCGCGTGTGTCGTGTTTGGAAGGCGTTATATTCCAATTAAAATCATTTTGATAAAAAATATCCTGAATGCTGTGGTAAGGCACAAAAGCAATTTTTTCGCAATCAAAACAGCCGAGAAAAGCAGGTGGTAGAAATTTGTCGAAAGTTCTCGCTTTGCCAATGGTCAATACTAATTGCGTAAGCATTTCAAGCATATCCGTCGTCTTTTGCTTTGCTTCCGCCCACAACAAATACTGCTCCCTCAACTTTACGGCAAAATCAATAAATCCCTGAATATCGGTGCAGTCAAAGCGGTCGAAAAAATCTTGTCCGACCTTTAATTTTATGGCTTCTTCACGAATATTTGCGTATTTCATATCTTTCCCTTTTTTCTCGTTTGTTGCGCATTCAACGTATTCCTTTCCCAAAACACGCCGCCGGTGTAGCCTTGAATAGATGGGTCTGCTTCGGCGATTTGCAACCGTTTTTCTGCCCAGCAACAATATTCGGTATTCATTTCGATGCCGCAATAGTTTCGGCCTAATTTTTTCGCCACGACCGAAGTGGTACCGCTGCCCAAAAAGGGGTCAAAAACAATGCCGTTCGCGGGACAGGAAGCTAAAATCAATTTGGCTATCAACTTTTCGGGCTTTTGCGTGGGGTGATCGGTGTTTTCGGGCATCGACCAATAGGGAATACTGATGTCGTCCCAAAAATTGGAAGGATAAGTCAGACGGAAATTTCCGTTTTCCGTTGCTTCCCAATCTTTCGGTTGGCCATTTTCCTTATAGGGCGCAATCACCTTTCTTTTCATCTTAACTGCTTCCACATCAAAGTAATAGTCCTTCGGATTTTTCACCCCAAACCATATATCTTCCATTCCGTTTTTCCAATTTCGCAATGCGCCGCGACCTTTTTCGCGTTGCCACGTAATACGATTTAGAACGATTAAATTTTCTTCCATCACTTCTTGCAATGCGGATGTGCATTTCCAATCACCACACAAATACAAAGAGCCGGTGGGTTTTAATAAAGCGACGACTTTGGGAAACCACGAGCGTAGATAATCGAGGTATTCACTGTTTGAAGACGAGTTAAAAGTAAAACCGTTAAAATCCTTGGTCAAATTATAAGGCGGGTCAATAATAATCAAGTCGGCAAATGGCTGAGGCAATGCGTCTATCACCTCAAATAAATCATTATTGATTGTTTTATTCACAACATCGTCTATCTCAAGCCGGCTTATTCCTTTTAAATGGATAAGCCGGCTCGAAAAAAAACGATACTCTGCGTCTGTAAGAGTAATTGTTCTGTTTCTTGCTGCTCTTACTTTTTCTGTCATATTTTATTTCTGCAATCTCGCTTCCTGCTCGATTTGCAGCGTTTTTGTAGGCTGATCACAAACTTCGGTGGGGCCGAAATATTGAATCGGGCCGGGATACACATAATCGGTATTGACCGCCCACTGGTCACGCTGACCGGCAAAAACCCGGAAAGGGCCGCCGTTTAATTTCACCAGTGCTTTCTGAATGACCGGCTTCAACTCGCCGTGGCGGCGTTCCATGTTCATCATCATCGTGATAGGCACACCGCCGGCAATCCATTCGGCTGCGGGTGCAGTGGTGTTGCGGACTGACGACATATAACCGGTTTTGCCTGCGCCAATCAATCCGGCTGCGGTAAAGCCCAGCGAGTAGCAATAATCGGCATCGTAGTTCGACGGTGCTGCGCAACGGCCTTCATATCCGAAAAAATGCACTTGCGTGGCAAATGAGCCGGCATATTTTCCTTCTGCTTTCATTTCGGCCAAACGGTTACCGACCATTTCGGCCAACAGTTTTTCCGTTTCAATCAACGAAACTTGTACGTTTCCGTGCGGGTCGCGATCTAACGTTAATTGACGCGCTACAGCTTCGGGCAAACTTGCATACAAATCCGCATTTTCCCTGCTGATTTTACGAATGATATAATCGCGCTGCGCGCTTTTCTTAATCGCCTTAAAATCGTCTTCGTGTTCAGCCAGAAAATCATTCAATTCGGTTATCAAGCGTTTCATGGCCGGCACAAATTCAATTAATCCTTCAGGAATAAGCACCGTCCCAAAATTATTGCCGTTTTCGGCACGTTTTGCCACCACGCCGGCGATGTATTGAATAATATCGTCTAGCGACTGGTTTTTGGCTTCCACTTCTTCCGAAACAATGCAGACATTCGGTTGCACCTGCAAGGCACATTCCAACGCGATATGCGAGGCCGAGCGTCCCATGAGCTTGATAAAATGCCAATATTTGCGCGCAGAATTACAGTCGCGCTGAATGTTCCCAATCACTTCGGAATAGACTTTGCAAGCCGTATCGAAACCAAACGAGGTTTCAATCCAGTCGTTTTTCAAGTCGCCGTCAATGGTTTTCGGACAACCGATCACCTGCACTCCCGCACTGATTTGCGCATAATATTCAGCTAATACACAAGCATTGGTGTTGGAATCGTCGCCGCCGATAATTACCAATGCCGTGATACCCAATTTTTTCAAAATTTCGAGCCCTTTGTCAAATTGTTCTTTCGTTTCCAATTTGGTACGTCCCGAGCCGATAATGTCGAAACCGCCGGTGTTGCGGTATTCGTCGATAATATCTTCCGTCAATTCCATATATTTATGGTCGATCAATCCGCCGGGACCTAAAATAAATCCGAACAGACGGCTTTCCGGATTCATGTCTTTGATGCCGTCGAAAAGTCCGGCGATTACGTTATGTCCGCCCGGAGCTTGTCCTCCGGATAATATAACACCCACATTGATAGGAAGATACTGTTTTCTTTCCGTTCCTTCTACAAACTGAATGACCGGCATTCCGTAGGTATTCGGAAATAATTTTTTAACCGCTTCCTGGTCGGAAACAGACTCTGTGGGTTTGCCTTCTTCTATTTTGACAACACCTTTTAAAGTTTTCGGAACTTTAGGCTCGTAGGCAGCACGAGCGATTTGTAAAGCACTTTTTGTCATGATAATTGAATATTTTTATATGATTTTGTATTTTTTAAGGTCGCAAATTTCGTGATTTTTCTTCGGATTTGAAAATAGTTTTACATAATTTTTTTTGGCACGCTTTTTGTTGTAATCTGCTTTCGTAACAATTGGTGATGCGAACAATTCTTAAAAATAGTGTGATTTATGTTGTATAACATATAAAAATGTTTTAAAAAATGCAAAATAATATGATACACACACACACATTACTCA
>BNTW01000038.1 GCA_025996895.1 Bacteroidia bacterium
GGTTATGCCATAAATCAGCGTTTTGAACGATTGGAATATCGTATGACTGAAAACGAAAAGAGAATAGATTTTTTGTTCGTACTGAACTGCCGCCCAAAGAAGGCATTTTTTATGATGGCCAGATTTTTGACGCCTATAAATTTGTTTCGGATTTGATTGAAACGGCAAATACCAAATAAAAGACATATAAAATAGCATTTTGCTATATTCTTGCTTGTGAAACTTAAGCAATTTCATTTAATACCAAGAATAAGTAGTAAATATCGACCGGAATTGTTGTTTTAGAAATAAACACATACAGACTAATAACAATTTTTGTTTGAAAAAAGGAAATTCATTTCCCGAAAATCACTTTCACCAGCGACAATAGTATGTAAATCAAAATGATAATGCTCAAGCTGACTAACGGCATGCTATTAAAAACACACAGGAAAATCACGATAATCGAAATTCCAATCAGCGAAAACGGCCACTCGTTGCCTTTCCATTGCAGGTTTTTGAATTTAAGCGAAAACATCGGAATTTCCGAAATCATCAGCAGACAGAAAACGAAAAGAAGTATCACAATTCCGACCGGTACAATCAGGGAAAAAGAAGAGAAAAACAAATGAATGGATGGTATCAGCGACGTCCAAAACAGCCCTGACGCCGGAACAGGCAACCCCAGAAATGACGTGCTTTGCCGTGTATCTACATTGAATTTGGCCAGACGAAGGGCAGAAAAAACCGGCAACAAGAAAGCAATTAATGGCCAGCTCATGCCCGAATCGTAAGTTGACAAATAGGAATAAACGATACAGCCGGGAGCTAATCCGAAGCTAACAACATCCGCTAACGAATCCAATTCTGCCCCGATGTTGGAATAGGCTTTTAACGCACGGGCAGCCATTCCGTCCAAAAAATCGAAAATACCTGCCAAAACAATGAAAATAAATGCCCCCGTAGAATTGTTAAACCGGAGAATAAGGACGCATGCCATACAGCCGGCTAACAGATTGAGGCAAGTGATAATATTCGGTATCTGTTTCATAAAATATTAAGCAAATTGAGCGATAATTGTTTGATTTCCATACACTTTTTGGTCTAATTCGACCTGAATTTCCGCGTCCAACGGCAAGAACAAATCGACACGCGAGCCGAATTTGATAAATCCCATTTCCTGATTGATACGGCAATCCTGATTGGGTTGTGCGTAAGTAACAATGCGCCGAGCCACCGCACCCGCAA
The DNA here is from genome assembly GCA_025996895.1 of Bacteroidia bacterium. Classification (GTDB taxonomy): domain Bacteria; phylum Bacteroidota; class Bacteroidia; order Bacteroidales; family Azobacteroidaceae; genus Azobacteroides. Next base: position 1,228 of record BNTW01000038.1, read on the forward strand.
TCTGGCGTACCAAAATCCGGTCGCCGTTTTCACGTTCAATCACAATCGTTGAACGTTCGTTTTCGGTACTCGATTTCGGCAGGTAAGCCGCCATAAACCGGCCGTTTTGGTGTGTGGATACAAGCACTTTTCCATCGACCGGTATCCAATTCACATGCACATTGGTAATTCCCATGAAAACAGACACTTGCAATTTATTTTCCTGAAAATATTCCGGCTCGAAAACTTCTTCAATGGCAACAATCGTTCCATCGGCTGGGCAAATAACCAAATTTTGCGTTTCGCCCGGAAACACACAACGCGAACTCCGGAAAAAATTCAGGATAACACCGAAAACAACGACGGACGCCAGCAAATAAAAATAGAAAAATATCGACTTGGAAGCAAAATAATACAATATTGCGTTCGACAACAGCAATATCACAAAGCAATACAACACTATTTTTCGTCCTTCCTTATGGATTTTCATGGGCAATCAATCTGTCTGCGCGGGCAAAGTTAATAAAATAATTGAATTTTTATATCATTCTACTTTTAGAATATCCTTCCTTATGCAGGATTTCCACTATTTTTTGTCGAAAATCGCCCTGAATCAGTATCTCGTTATCCTTTACTGTCCCACCAACACCACATTTGGTTTTCAGCATTTTGCCTAAAACCGCCAAATCGTCCGGTGTTCCGACAAAACCGGTAATCAGCGTAACCTGCTTCCCGCCCCGATTTCGTTTATCCAACTGAACACGCAACAATTGCTTTTCTTTGGCCCGCATTTCCGGCTCTTCAACCGTTTCCTGTTCATATTGAAAATCAGGATTGGTCGAATAGACCACATTCAACCGGCTTTTCCAATCATTCGTTTTCATATACTTCTTCACTCCAACCGTGTCCGAGTTCTCAATGTTCGTCTATAACCACTTCTATCGTACGCCGTCACGTCGTTGAAACAGCCGCCCGCGAGGAATTTGCGTATAATCATAACCTTCTCATAAAACTATTTTTATTTTATATTCAAAAGTACAAAGATCCTTTGAAAATGCAAAGATAAAAAATTTTACCTTTGTTCTCAATTAATATTTCGGAATATGAAAATCATTTGTGTGGGAATGAATTACGCAACTCACAATAAAGAGATGAAGAATGCGTTAATATTGAAAGAGCCGACGGTTTTTATGAAGCCCGATAGCGCGCTGCTCAAAGAGGGAAAGCCCTTTTATATACCTGATTTTTCGGCGGAAATGCAGTACGAAACGGAAATCGTGGTGCGAATTAACCGGTTGGGGAAGAATATAGCGCGGCGGTTTGCTCACCGGTATTTTGATGAAATTACCGTTGGAATTGATATGACGGCACGCGATTTACAGCGGAAATTAAGAACAGACAGTTTGCCGTGGGAATTATCGAAAGCGTTTGATAATTCGGCGATTATCGGAAATTTTGTCAGTCTGGAAGCAGAAAAATGGGACATTAACCGTTTGGCATTCTCTTTGTGTATCAATGAGAAAACCGTCCAAACAGGGAATACGGCAGATATGCTGTTTCGGATAGACGAGATTATTGAATTTGTGAGCCGGTTTGTTACGTTAAAAATCGGCGATTTGATTTACACAGGAACGCCCGCAGGCATAGGAAATGTAGTAATCAACGACCACTTGCAGGGATTTATAGGAGACAACAAATTATTGGATTTTCACATAAAATAAATATGAAAAGAATAGAAATTATTCTAACATTCTGGCTGTTTTCATTGACTTTATTTTCAGCGGATTATGCTAAAAATTCCGTTCTTTCGCAGGGGAAATGGGTGCAGTTGCAGGTCGATTCCAATGCGATTTATAAATTGACCTACGAAGACATCAAGACCATGGGCTTCACCGACCCGGCCAAGATAAAACTGTATGGTTATGGGGGTTGGATTTTGACGCAAGATTTCAAAAAACCTTATACGGATGACCTGCCCGAAGTAGCCGTCTGGATGAATAAAGGCAGCGACGGCGTTTTCAATGCCGGCGATTATCTGCTGTTTTACGGTCGCGGGACGGTGAAATGGGCATACAACGGAACGATTTTTGCACACGAAAATAATCCTTATGCCAACTATGGCTATTATTTTATTACGGAAAATGCACAGGGGCCGAAAGAAATACCGGTGCAAGATTCGTATGCAAATACGACCTCGACCGTTACGGTTTTCGACGATTATGCTATTCATGAGTGGGAAAATGCAGCAATTATGAACTCCGGACGCGATTTGTTCGGCGAAAGTTTTGTCGGCAAATCGTCACAGGATTTTATTTTTAACATTCCGGGTATCGCAAACGAGCCGGCTACTGTTACACTTTCGTTTGCGGCGGCTCCGCACGCCTCATCTCCGCTCACGCTTTCGATCAACGACGAGCAGTTGCTGAAAACATCGATTAACGGCCCGATGGGCGATTATGTGCGGGCAAAATTAGGAGGTGGAAACGCGGTTTGGACAGGCACAAAAACGGAAAGAATTAAAGTCAATGTGTCGTATGATTCCGGCGGACAAACGATTGCTTATCTTAATTATATTCGTTTCAATTTGCGTCGTAAATTACAGTTATACAATGCTTTTACTTTTTTCCGAAGTATCGACAGCCGAAACCAGGCATTGAAATATACGATTGAAAATACATCTTCCAACAGTCTGATTTGGGATATTACGGATATTTTGAACGTTCGGCAAATGGCAACCACGCCGGAGGGAAGCAAACTGACATTCGGTGCGCCGGCAGGTAACGACATTATTTCCGAATATGTAGTGATTGATGTCGCAAAATCTTTTCCGAAGCCGAAAGTTATCGGAGAAGTTCCTAATCAAGATTTGCACGCCCTGCCGCAAACGGATATGGTGATTATTTCGCCGAAAGTGTATGCACCGTTAGCGGAAAAATTAGCGGAAAGACACCGCGAAGTGCAGGGATTGCACGTTACGGTTGTACAGCCGGAAGCCATTTACAACGAATTTTCGTCGGGAACGCCCGACGCAACAGCCTACCGCCGGTTTATGAAAATGTTTTATGACCGCGCAGCCAACGACAGCGAAAAACCGAAGTACCTCTTATTATATGGTGACGGCTCATTCGACAACCGGCATTTAACCGTTGCGGGTGCAAAGCAAGACTCGAAATATTATTTGCTGACTTATCAAAACGACCAATCGGTAGATGAAAATTCGGCTTTCGGAACAGACGATTATTTCGGTTTTCTTGACGACAACGAAGGCCTTTCATTTTCGAGCGACAAATTAGACATCGGAATTGGGCGTTTTCCGGTAAATTCGTACCAGCAGGCGGAAAATGCGCTGAATAAAGTGTTGAATTACATGGATAACAAGCGTTTCAGCAATTGGAAAAACACCGTGATTTTTACAGCCGACGATATTGACAAAAACACAAGCTACGACCACGTGGAAAAAGCAGACAGATTGGCGCGGTATATGGAACAAAACCACCCTGTGTATAGAGTGGTTAAATCCTACATGGATGCTTCGCCGCCGGTTGATTCGAACGGAAAACGAACGTATCCCGCCGCCAAGACAAAACTAATGGATACACTGGTAGACGGCTGTTTCCTGATGAATTATATGGGACACGGAAGTACAACGTCATTGTCGGCCGAAGACATGATGAACATTTCAAACATTCGCCAAATGAATTTTGAAAATCTGCCGGTATGGATTACCGGCACCTGCGATTTCGGCTGGTTTGACGGAACAACCACTTCCGCCGGTGAAGAAGTCTTTTTGAACAAAAACAGTGCGGGAATTGCCTTATTCACCACCACCCGGCCGGTGAGTTCAAGCGGAAATTACGACATTTGCAATCAATTTCTTCGCAAGCTTTTTACAAAAACCGATGGCCAACGGCCGACATTGGGCGACGTCATTCGTCAGAGTAAAAATGCCTTATCCGGCTATAACAAGCTGAATTTTATTTTGTTAGGTGACCCGGCTTTGGTACTGAATTATCCCGAATGGAATGTGGAACTTCAAAACATCAACGGAGAGCCGGTAGAAGATGGGAAAACCGTGCATTTCCGCGCATTGGATAAAATGAAATTAGACGGCGTGATTACAGACGACGCAGGTAAATTGTTAACCGGTTTCTCGGGAAATGTTTATACGGCTGTTTTCGATGGGAAGCAAACCATTCAATCGCTGACAACCGAACGCAACGACGGCGTAACGCATTTCACATTCGACGATTATTCGAGCGTGATTTATAAGGGAAATGCCGAAGTGAAAGACGGCCGTTTCACAGTCGAATTTAATGTTCCCCAAGAAATTTCTTATACAGACGACACCGGCAAAATGATTTTTTATGCGCACAGCAATACACTGGGAACAGACGCTGCAGGGTCGTTCAAAAATTATATTTTCTCCGGAACAAGCGACAACATTCCGTTCGACGACCAGGGACCTGAAATTACGGCGATATTCCTGAATGCTGAATCGTTCAAAGACGGAGACAATGTGAATGAAACACCGTTTTTCGTAGCCACCGTAACGGACGAAAGCGGTATCAACATGTCGGGAAGCACATTAGGACACAACATGACCGTAATCATTGATAATAAATGGATTTACGACAACCTCGCTGACTATTATCAGCCGAAAGACGCTTTTGGCGGAACAGCCGGATTCCCCATTCCTACTTTGACGGCCGGACAACATCAGTTGGTTTTTCGCGTGTGGGACATTATGAACAATTCAACGACCGACACGCTGCATTTCAACGTCATTCCGGGATTAAAGCCTGAATTATATACCATTACGGCTAATCCCAATCCGGCGAAAATCAATATGTGGTTTCAGTTGGAACACAATCGCCCCGAATCGATGCTGGAAGTGGAAATTCAAGTTTGCGACTTGTCGGGACGGACGGTTTGGACGCACATAGAAAGCGGCTATTCCGGCTATCAAAATGCTTACCGTGTTGAATGGGATTTGAAAAATAATTTCAGCCAGCGAATTGAGCAAGGTATTTACGTTTATCGCGCAACAATTAAGACGCCAAACGGAAAAGAAGTTACCCAAGCGAAAAAATTAATCGTTTTGGGACAATAAAAAAGTAAAAAAGACAGTTTATACAGTGAATAATAACACGAAAATGAAGAAAATCAAATTACTGCCGATGATCCTGTTATCCCTTTTTGCGACAAGCACTTGGATACAGGCAGCGGATCCCAAAGGAGATATGAAATTAAACCCGTTGGAAAACGGTGTTCCTTTCCTGACTATTGCCCCTGATGCACGCGGAGGAGGTATGGGCGACATCGGTGCAGCCACCGACCCCGATGTGAATTCGCAATATTGGAATCCGGCAAAATATGCTTTTGCCTACAGCAAAGCAGGTGTCAGTTTGTCCTACACACCCTGGTTGAGGCAATTAGTGAATGACATAGACCTGGTTTATTTATCCGGATTTTACAAATTAGGCAATGAAGACAGGCACGCTATTGGTGCGTCGTTACGTTATTTTTCGCTGGGAAGTATCCCCTTGACAGCTTTAGGAGCTAACGGGCAACCTGAATTTCTGGGTGAAGCTAATCCTAATGAATTTGCATTAGACCTAAGCTATTCACTTAAACTTACCGAAACATTTTCGGGTGCAGCCGCTATTCGGTTTATTTATTCTGATATGGGTGCAGGCACGGTCGAAGGTCTTTTTGCCGGCAAAGCCTTTGCAGCCGACGTTGCGGGATATTATAACAATTATGTAATGATGGGAAGCAACGAATGTATGTTGGGATTGGGATTTAATATTTCCAATATTGGTACGAAAATTTCTTACGACAACGGAATTCGGAATCTCTTTCTGCCGACTAATTTGCGTTTGGGCGCGTCCTTCCTTTTCCCGATGGACGACTACAACACGTTGTCTATCAATGCCGATGTCAATAAATATTTAGTTCCTACACCTCCCGATTTGGAAGGATTAGACCAAGCCGAAAAAGAACGGTTGCAACAGGAATATGAAGCCATTTCGCCGATTACCGGCATTTTCAAATCGTTTTCAGACGCTCCCGGAGGCATGAAAGAAGAATTGCGCGAAGTAATGTGGTCGTTGGGAGCGGAATACGCTTACGATAACAAGTTTTTCGTGCGCGGAGGTTATTTTTACGAACACCCGACCAAAGGAAACCGTCAATATTTCTCGTTGGGAGCAGGTTTCAAATTGACTTCTTTCCAGATGGACGTAGCCTACTTGATTTCAACCGTTCCGTCCAATCCGTTAGACCAAACATTGCGTTTTTCGTTGAGTTTCGACATGGACGGTCTGAAAGGCTTAATGCAATAATATGAAAATTCGGGTAGGATTTGGATACGATGTACATGCGTTTGCCGAAAACCGGAAATTGTTTTTGGGAGGTATTCAAATTGTTCACGATAAAGGACTTAAAGGACATTCTGATGCTGATGTGTTGATTCACGCGCTTTGCGACGCGCTGTTGGGCGCGGCCAATTTGCGCGACATCGGCTATCATTTTCCCGACACATCCGGAGAATACAAAGACATCGACAGCAAAATTTTGCTGGCAAGAACGATGGATTTAATCCGAAAAAATGGCTATTTCTTTGGAAATGCAGATATTACGGTGTGTGCCGAAAAACCGAAATTAAACCCGTTTATTCCGGAAATGCAAACTTGTCTGGCACAAGTGATGGCGGTCGAAGCCGGCGACATTTCTATTAAGGCAACCACGTCGGAAAAAATGGGCTTTGTGGGACGCGAAGAAGGCATCGCCGTTTATGCTGTTGCATTGATACAATCGAACGAATGAAATATTTTTACTTCTTTTGCTGTTTAATCGTTTCACTGAACGTGCAAAGCGGAAGTTTCTACCGCCTCACGCTGACAGACAAGGGAAATCCTCCCTATTCTATCGAACATCCGGAGGCTTTTCTTTCGCAAAAATCCATCGACCGTCGATTGAGTCAGGGTTATTCGGTCGATGAAACGGACTTGCCGATAGATCCCGCTTATCTAAACAACATAGCGGAAACCGGCGCACAAATCCGCACGGTCAGCAAATGGCTGAAAACCGTAGTCGTGGAAATTTCGGATGAATATACATTAGACCGGATTCGAGCATTTCCGTTCGTTTCGGTCATTACCAAAGTCGGTGAAAACGACACGTTGCGGTTTGAGCCTTTGGACGAAGAAAGTCTGGCGCGGGTAGGAAGTTTTTCAGCAGCCGGCAATTCGACCGATTACGGCGAAGCCTTTGCGCAAATCGTGCTCAACAATGCTTATCCGTTGCACGAACACGGTTTTAAAGGAAAAGGAATAACGATTGCCGTTTTAGACGGAGGGTTTGCTGATGTCGATTTGCTTTCGGATTATTTCGATTTAACCCGAATTATCGAAGCCAAAAATTTCTCGCACGAAACCGGAAATCCTTATCGAACAGGAGAATGGCATGGAACTTCGGTGCTTTCGTGCATGTTGGCCAACAAACCCGGCGAAATGATTGGCACGGCACCGGAAGCGGAATTTTATTTGCTGAAAACCGAAGCGGGCAATACCGAATATCCGGTCGAAGAAGATTACTGGATTGCCGGAATTGAATATGCCGACAGCGTCGGCGTGGATATTGCCACTACTTCGTTGGGATACAGCGCGTTCGACGATACAACCCTCGACCACACGTGGGACGATTTGGACGGATATACCATTCCCTGCAGCCGGGCGGCTTCGATGGCCTGCGCGAAAGGCTTGTTGCTTTTCAACTCCGCCGGAAACGAAGGAAACAAAACATGGCAAAAAGTAACACCTCCGGCAGATGCTCATCATATTTTAACAGTGGGTGCGATAAAAACAGATTCCATCCGTGCCAACTTTTCCTCTTGGGGAACATTGATTGACGGACGAATTAAACCCGACGTGATGGCTTTAGGACAGCAGGTTTGCGTAGTAGGCTCTAACGGAACGCATTTTTCAAACGGCACTTCATTTGCTTCACCGGTGATGGCGGGGATGGGCGCGTGTTTGTGGGGCGCGTTGCCTCACCTGACCAATCTGGAAATCAGGGAGTTGATTTTGCATTCGTCCGACCGTTTCGCTCATCCGGACGAACAATACGGCTACGGTATTCCTGATTTTTATAACGCTTATTTGATTGGAAGCGGCTCGAATTTCATACCCAATTTATCGCAAGAAAATGCCGGAATGTCTGGTACATTGTTGATTTATTCGATTGTAGGTGAATTGATTAGCAAACAAACCATTCACAACGAAACGATTGACCTTTCGTTTCTTCCCAACGGAATTTATCTGCTTAGCGTTGAATCCGGCAATCAACGCCAAGTCCGGAAATTTATTAAACACAGCCATTAAGCATGGATTTCCTGACGCTTTCGCAACTGAACGATTTGATTGGCGAGGAAATCCGCAACGCTTTTCCCGACACCTGTTGGGTGATGGCGGAAACGAGCGATGTTCGCCTGAACAAAAACGGCCATTGCTACTTGGAATTTGTTGAAAAAGAAGAGAATACCGACCGGATTTCGGCAAAGGCGCGCGGATATATCTGGGCAAACACCTTCCAGATGCTGCGCCCTTATTTTGAAATGAAAACCGGACAGGCGTTTGTTTCGGGAATCAAAGTGCTGGTGAAAGTGAGCGTCGATTTTCATTCGGTCTATGGTTATGGACTGACAGTGTATGACATCGACCCGACTTACACGCTGGGTGATTTGCTCCACCGGCGTGAAGAAATTTTAAACCGGTTGAAAAAAGAAGGCGTTTTTACGTTGAACAAAGAGTTGGAACTGCCTTTGCTTCCGCAACGTATCGCGGTGATAACTTCTCCAACTGCAGCGGGTTACGAAGATTTTTTAGACCATTTGCAAAAAAATACACAAGGTTTTGCATTTTATCTACAGTTGTTTCCGGCGGTTATGCAGGGCGAGCAAACGGAAAAATCCATTATTTCGGCGTTGGACGCAATTTTCAGCCAGCAGGAAAATTTTGACGTCGTGGTGATTATACGCGGTGGTGGCGCATCGTCCGATTTGGCTTCGTTCGATACGTATCCGTTGGCAGCGAATTGTGCGCAGTTTCCCCTGCCGGTGATTACCGGTATCGGCCACGAACGCGACGACACGGTATTGGATTTGGTCGCACACCATCGCGCCAAAACGCCGACAGCGGTCGCCGATTTTCTGATTTCCCGAATGGAAGAAGCCGCCGGCAAATTGTTTGAATGTCAGTCGATTATCATTCTGTCTTCGCAAAATAAAATCAATTCGGCACAGGAAAAAATCCAACAGTTGACCCATTTTTTACCTGTCTATGCGCAGAATAGATTGGAAAAGCAGCAATCGGCAATCCAACACATACAAACGGATTTAGTCAAATCCGCCGACTATTTTCTCAAAAGCGAAGAGGCAAAACTGAACGAAAAACAATCGTTTTTCAAACTTTCTTCGCCCGAATATATCCTCTCCAAAGGCTATTCTATCACGCTGAAAAACGGTAAAGCGGTTAAATCCGCTAAAACATTGGCCGAAGGCGATGTCCTTGAAACTGTCTTTTTTGAAGGGAAAATCAAGAGCACGGTTTGACACGCAATCCCCTATACCTTTAACGGTATTAAATTACGGGCGTGGGCAAATCATATACTCAAAGAATCTCGCCATAAATAAAGCCTGATATTCTACGGCATTTTTCCAATAACCCCAGTCATGTGCTCCGGGGCGCGAAACAAAATCGTGCGGAATATTCATGTACAGCATTTTTTCATGCAGCTCGCAATTCACTTTATAAAAGAAATCGGACGACCCGCAATCAAAAATAATAGCTAATGAATTGGGAGTCAATAAATGCAGCATATTAATTACGGTATTTTCTTCCCAATTTTTCGGATTGTCCTGATAAGCACCCAGCCGGTTGGAAATATCCCAATTGTTGGGGAAAGGACGAATATCAACACCGCCGCTCATGCTGCCCGCCGTTCCAAACAAGTCTTGATGCCGGAAAGCTAAATACAAAGCTCCGTGTCCGCCCATACTTAAACCGGTGATGCCGCGCCCGTTTTTGTCGGCGATTGTGCTGTATTTTTGGTCTATATATGGAATCAGCTCGTTGGTGATATAGGTTTCATATTGAAAATTTTTGTCTATTGGGCTGTCGAAATACCAGCTGCTGAAACCGCCGTCGGGACATACAATAATAATATGATGACGGTCTGCCAGTTTTTCCGCAACGGAATCATTTGTCCAGTCTTTATAATTGCCACTATAACCGTGCAAGAGGTAAATAACCGGATATTGCTGTGATTTATCGTATCCGTTGGGAGTAACAACGGCCGAAGGAATGTTTTTCTGCATCGAATGGCTAAACACAGATACGGTATCTACTTTGGCTGCAAAGCAAAAACTAACAGCCAAAACGAATAAAAAAGTAAAAATTGTTCTCATGATCATTGAATATTTGTTTTATGAAATGCAAAATTAATGCGTTTTATTTTAAATATCGTGTATTTTCCGTACTTTTGTGCGGTGATTATACAGGAAATATGAAATTTACAAAAATGCACGGTGCGGGTAACGACTACGTTTATGTAGATGGTTTCCAAGAAAACGTGAAAAATCCGGAGGCATTGGCTATTCAGATAAGCGATCGCCACAAAGGCATTGGTTCGGATGGTTTGGTGCTGATTTTACCTTCCGACACTTGCGATTTCCGTATGCGCATGTTCAATGCCGATGGCTCGGAAGCGCAGATGTGCGGAAATGCTTCGCGTTGCGTAGGCAAATATGTCTATGACGCCGGATATACCGATAAAAAAACAATCAGTTTGGAAACCAAAGCGGGCGTGAAAATCCTTGAACTGTTTCCGGTGAATGGTAAAGTCGAAAAGGTAAAGGTTGATATGGGTGAACCGATATTGATTACCAAAGATATTCCGGTGATTTGGAAAGACGAAAAATTGATAAATCAAACGATTGATTTTGAGCCTGAAAAATTAGCGATTACCGCTGTTTCAATGGGCAATCCGCATGCCGTTATTTTTACGGATAACGTGAAGAATTTGAAATTGGAAGAAATCGGCCAGAAAATTGAAAACCACCCGATGTTTCCGGAACGAACGAATGTTGAGTTTGTGGAAATACTTACCCCGCAAAAGGCAAATATGCGCGTGTGGGAACGCGGAAGCGGTGAAACACAGGCCTGCGGAACAGGTGCATGTGCCGCTTTTGTGGCTGGAGTTTTAAATAATAAATTGGAACGCAAAGCGATTATTTCGCTGTTGGGCGGCGATTTGGAATTGGAATGGGACGAAAAAACAAATCACATATTAATGATCGGCGACGCAGTCAAGGTATTTGAAGGAGAAATAGAATTATGATAAAAATCAATGAACATTATACCGAGATAGGTAATAATTATTTGTTTGCGGAAATCGCAAGACGTGTGCGGGAATACAAAGAAAGAAATAGCGATAAAAAAGTAATCAGTTTAGGAATCGGCGATATTACGCAAGCGATTGTACCTGAAGTGATTGAAGCCGTACATAAAGCGACTGAAGAAATGTCACGTGCGGAAACTGTTCGCGGGTATGCCCCCGATGGCGGTTACGATTTTCTGGTCAATGCAATAGTAAAGCGTGATTTTTTGGACAGAGGCATTGCGCTGGAAGCCGGCGAAATATTTGTGAGCGACGGCGCGAAAAGCGATACCGGAAATATTGGCGACATTTTGGGGCATGAAAATCAGGTAGCGATTACCGATCCGGCTTATCCGGTGTATGTGGATACCAACAAGATGGTCGGACGGTCGATTGAACTGCTTCCCTGCACGCCGGAAAACGATTTTATACCGGATTTTCCGAAAAAAACGGCTGACGTGATTTATTTGTGTTATCCGAACAATCCTACCGGAACGGTTTTGACAAAATTGCAACTGAAAAAATGGGTGGATTACGCACTCGAACATCAATCGCTGATCCTTTTTGATGCGGCTTACGAAGCGTTTATTTCACAACCTGACATTCCGCACAGCATTTTTGAAATACCCGGAGCCAAAAAAGTAGCGATTGAATTTCGCAGTTTTTCCAAGACAGCCGGATTCACCGGAATGCGTGCCGGATATACGATTGTGCCGAAAGAATTGACGGCCAAAACGTCGAAAGGTGAAACGATTTCACTGAATGCGATGTGGAAACGACGTCAATCAACCAAGTTCAACGGAACGGCCTACATTGTTCAACGTGGCGCGGCTGCAATTTTTACGCCTGAAGGACAAAAACAGATCCGGCAAGTGATTGATTATTACATGGGAAATGCCCGGATTATCAAGAATGGGCTGGAAGCGTTGGGTTTGACTACTTATGGCGGAGTGAATGCGCCTTACATCTGGGCGAAAACGCCGGACAATCTAACCTCTTGGGAGTTTTTCGATTTGCTTTTGAATAAAGTACAGGTGGTGGGGACGCCCGGCTCGGGATTTGGCTCGGCGGGTGAAGGATTTTTCCGCTTCACTGCTTTCGGAAACAAAGAAAATACGTTGGAAGCTGTAGAAAGGATAAAGACGCTATTTGCATAAACCGGACAAAAGTTTTACTTTTGTCGTTCCAAAACAGGCGACAGTAGCTCAGTTGGTAGAGCATTAGCTTCCCAAGCTAAGGGTCGCGGGTTCGAATCCCGTTTGTCGCTCATTATTCGCAATATTTTCAATAGCTAACTTTAATACAAACACTGAAATGAGAAAATGGCGTGTAGAAGATTCGGCCGAACTGTACAATATTTATGGTTGGGGCTTGGATTATTTTTCTATTAACGAGAAAGGACATATCACGGTTACACCTAAAAAAGGCGGGGCTACGGTCGATTTAAAAGATTTGATGGATGAATTGACGTTACGCGATGTAGCTGCTCCGCTGTTGGTGCGTTTTTCGGATATTTTGGATAACCGGATTGAAAAAATTTCAAACTGTTTTGAAGTCGCAGCTCAGGAATATAATTATGAAGCGAAGAATTTCATTATCTACCCGATAAAAGTCAATCAGATGAGGCAGGTGGTAGAAGAAATTGTCAGCCACGGCAAAAAATTCAATATCGGGCTGGAAGCCGGCTCGAAACCGGAATTGCATGCGGTGCTGGCGATCAATACTGCTTCGGATTCGCTGATTATTTGTAACGGCTATAAAGACGAGGATTATGTCCAACTTGCCCTTTTGGCGCAAAAAATGGGCAAATCGATTTTTCTTGTTGTCGAAAAATTGAACGAACTGAAACTGATTGCCGAACTGGCTAAAAAAATGAAAATCCGTCCGAACATCGGTATCCGTATTAAATTGGCAAGTTCGGGAAGCGGAAAATGGGAAGATTCGGGTGGTGATGTGAGCAAATTCGGACTTTCGTCGAGCGAATTGCTGGAAGCACTCGATTTTCTGGAAAAAAATAAAATGGAAGACTGTTTGAAGTTGATCCATTTTCATATCGGAAGTCAGGTAACAAAAATCCGGCGTATCAAAAATGCGTTGCGTGAAGCCTCTCAATTTTATGTGCAGTTGCGCAGTATGGGTTATGCAGTCGAATTTGTGGATATTGGCGGTGGTTTGGGTGTTGATTACGACGGTACTCGCTCGTCGGCTAATGCCAGCAGTATGAATTATTCCATTCAGGAATATGTAAATGACTCGATTTCGACGCTGGTCGATGTATGTATGAAAAATAACATTCCGCAACCGAATATCATTACGGAATCAGGTCGTTCGCTGACGGCTCACCATTCGGTACTGATTTTTCAGGTGCTGGAAACGACTACTTTGCCCGAATGGGAGGAGGAAGAAGAATTGCCGGAAGACGCGCACGAGTTGGTGCGGGAATTATATAAATTGTGGGACGAAATGAATCAGCCGCGTCTGATTGAAACGTGGCACGACGCACAGCAAATCCGCGAGGAATCGCTGGACTTGTTCAGTTTGGGAATGCTTGATTTGCGTACACGCGCGCAGGTCGAGAAATTGTATTGGTCGATTGCTCGCGAGGTGTATCAAATGGCCATGAACATCAAACACGCGCCGGAAGAACTGCGTAAGATTTCTAAAATGTTGCCGGACAAATACTTCTGTAATTTTTCGCTGTTTCAGTCGTTGCCCGATTCGTGGGCGATTGACCAGGTTTTTCCGATTGTTCCGATTTCGCGCTTGGACGAAAAACCCAACCGGACGGCGACTTTGCAGGATATTACTTGCGATTCGGACGGTAAAATCGACAATTTCATTAACATGAAAAATTACACTTATCACTTGCCGGTACATTCGTTGAACAAGAAAGAGCCGTATTATATCGGGGTATTTTTGGTGGGCGCGTATCAGGAAATTTTGGGTGATTTGCACAACTTGTTCGGTGACACGAATGCTGTTCATATTTCGGTTGATAAGGACGGTTATGAAATAGAGCAAGTAATTGATGGTGAGACAATTGCCGATGTATTGGAATATGTTCAATACAGTCCTAAAAAATTGGTGCGCACGGTAGAATCGTGGGTAACAACTTCCATGAAAGAAGGAAAAATCACGGTCGAAGAAGGTCGCGAATTTTTGTCGAACTACCGGTCGGGCTTGTATGGTTATACTTATTTGGAATAAAAATGAAAATAGTATCGTATAATGTGAATGGTGTTCGGGCAGCGATAGGCAAAGGGCTTTTCGACTGGCTGGAACAGGAAAATCCCGATATTTTTTGCATGCAGGAAATCAAAGCACAAGCTGACCAGATTGATGCGCTGTCGTTTGAAGGCTTGGGTTATAAACATCGTATCTTAAATCCGGCAGTAAAAAAAGGTTACAGCGGCGTGAGTATTTTCAGCAAAACAAAGCCGGATAAATACGTTTTGGGAATCGGAAATGAGTTTTTTGACAACGAAGGCCGGGTGATTCGTGCCGATTTCGGTGATTTCACGGTGGTTTGTGTCTATATTCCTTCGGGAACAATGGGCGAAGAACGACAGGCTCTCAAAATGGAATTTCTCGAATTATTTACCAATTATTTGCTGAAATTGCGGGAAGAACGCCCGAATCTGGTGATTTGCGGCGATTACAATATTTGCCACAAGCCGATCGACATCAACCACCCGGAACGGCATACAAAAGATTCCGGATTTTTGCCCGAAGAGCGTGCGTGGTTTGACCGCTTCATTGATTTGGGTTTTGTGGATTCGTTCCGCGAGTTCAATCAAGAGCCGGAGCAATACAGTTGGTGGAGTTTCCGCTCCAATGCCCGTGCGAAAAATCTGGGCTGGCGAATTGATTATCATGTTGTTACGGAAAGTATGAAAGACCGGTTAAATGGCGCGGCTATTCGTCAGCAAATTGATTTTTCAGACCACAGTCCGGTAATTGTCGAATTGAAATAAGCTTTTCATGCGTTCAGGGAAAACATTCAGGTATCTTTTTATCGTTTCGGCGATTATCATTGCCATTGTTTCGGTGTGGGTAACGAATGTTTTGGTCGATAAATTGAAAGAAGAAGAGCGCAAAAAAATTGAAATCTGGGCGGAATCGGTCGTTTTAAATTCAAGTCTGAATGCGGAAACGATAGATCCGGGTGCATTCAACGACTACAACGCCCTGATGACGAAAATTACCGAAGGAAATACAACCATCCCGGTGATTGTAACTTACGATACCGGCGAAGTGCTGGATTACAAAAATATCCAAGTTCCCGAACAGGGTAGGGACTCGTTTCTGAAAAACAAAATTAAAAAATTTGCAGACAAGCACCATCGTATCGAGGCCAGGTTGGATGAAAATTTTATTTTGTATGTCTATTACGACGATTCTACGGTGTTGAAGCAACTTCAGTTGTTCCCTTTCGTACAATTGACGGTTGTTTTTATTTTCATTATTATTTCCTTTCTGGCGTTGAACAGTACGCAAAAAGCAGAGCAAAACAAAGTATGGGTAGGCTTGTCGAAAGAAACCGCACACCAGTTAGGTACGCCGATTTCTTCGCTCATGGCATGGGTGGAATATCTGAAAACCAAAGTGTCCGACCCGCATTTGCTCGACGAAATGGACAAAGACGTTGAACGTCTGAAGACGATTGCCGAGCGTTTTTCCAAAATCGGGTCCAATCCTGAGCCGGAATGGATGGATTTGCAAGAAGCTGTTAATGAAGCGGTTGTCTATATGGGACGGCGTATTTCGTCTAAAGTAACGATTTCGACTGCTTTTCCTGCCGAGCCGGTTTGCACGCTAATGAACGAATCGCTTTTTGGCTGGACGATTGAAAACCTGATAAAGAATGCGGTTGATGCGATGGACGGTCAAGGGGAAATCAAGATACAAGCCTTCCGGAAAGGTAGTAAAATTATTATGGACGTTTCCGACACAGGCAAAGGCATTCCTAAATCCAAATTCGACGCTGTTTTTCAGCCGGGTTATACGACTAAAAAACGGGGTTGGGGCTTGGGCTTATCATTGGTCAAACGCATTATCGAATCTTACCAAAAAGGCAAAATCTACGTTTATAAATCCGAAATAGGCAAAGGCACAACCTTCCGGATAGAATTAAATGCACAATCAGTAAATGAAAATTAGTACCTTTGTCCTCTCATTTTTAATAAGTATAAGCAATGAAAAGATTGAAAAGAGTCGCCGCTATTCACGATATTTCGGGATTCGGCAAGTGTTCATTAACGGTAGCTCTGCCCATTCTCTCGGCGGCAGGAATCGAGACGACTATTCTCCCGACGGCAGTGTTATCCACTCACACCGGCGGATTTACCGGTTTCACCTATCGCGATTTGACGGAAGATATAGCCCCTATTGCGGCACATTGGAAATCGCTCGACATTCGGTTTGACGCAATTTACACCGGATTTTTAGGTTCTTTTGAACAATTGGATTTGGTAACGGATTTTTTCAAACAGTTCAAAACGAAGGATAATCTCATTCTGGTTGACCCTGTGATGGCCGACAACGGCGAACTGTACAAGATATTTACACCCGAATTTGCGTTGGGTATGCGTAAATTGTGCGAAAAAGCGGACATTATCGTTCCTAACCTGACGGAAGCCGCGTTGCTGATTGGCGAGCCATATCAGGAAGGTCCTTATACGAAAGCGTATATCGAAACTATTTTAAAGAAATTGAGTGATTTAGGCCCGAAGAAAATTGTTTTGACCGGTGTATTTTTCAATGACGAAGAATTGGGCGCAGCCACTTACGACGCTGAAACAGGCGAGATTACTTACACGTTAGAAAAACGTATTCCGGGCTATTATCATGGCACAGGTGATGTGTTTGGATCGGCTTTGTTGTCGGCTTTGCTGAACGATTTCAACTTGAGCGAAGCCGCTGCGATTGCCGTTCGTTTCACCACTTCGTCCATCCGAAAAACCGCTGAGGCCGGCACAGACATTCGCTTCGGTGTGCATTTTGAACAAACAATACCGGAATTATTGAAGGATTTACGGTTGCAATAAAAGTTATTCCAGCTCCGCCTTTAAAAACTCCGCCGTGTATCCTTTCTTCGATTTCACCAATTCTTCGGGAGTGCCTTCAAACAGGATTTCGCCGCCGCCTTTGCCGCCTTCCGGTCCCATGTCGATGATGTAGTCGGCGCATTTGATGACGTCGAGGTTGTGTTCAATAATAATCATGGTGTTGCCTTTGTCGGTCAAGCGGTTGATGACTTCCAACAAAACTTTGATGTCCTCAAAATGCAGGCCGGTGGTCGGCTCGTCTAAGATGTAAAGCGTTTTGCCGGTATCGCGTTTCGAGAGTTCGGTCGCTAATTTCACTCGCTGGCTTTCCCCGCCAGAAAGGGTGGTAGAGGATTGCCCTAACTTGATGTATCCCAATCCGACATCTTGCAACACTTTGATTTTGTGATAGATATGCGGAATATTTTCAAAAAAATCGACGGCTTGATTAATAGTTAGATTTAAAACGTCGGCAATGGATTTGCCTTTGTAGCGGACTTCCAACGTTTCTCGGTTGTAGCGTTTCCCCTGACATTCTTCGCAAGGAACATAAACGTCCGGCAAAAAGTTCATTTCAATTGTTTTATAGCCGTTTCCGCTACAGACTTCACAACGTCCGCCTTTCACATTAAACGAAAAGCGTCCGGGTTTGTAACCTCGAATTTTCGATTCCGGCAACTCGACAAACAAGTTGCGAATATCGGAAAAAATGCCGGTATAAGTGGCCGGATTGGAACGCGGTGTGCGCCCGATAGGTGACTGGTCGACATTCACCACTTTGTCGATGTATTCCAAGCCTTCGACCGACTGATAGGGCAAAGGGTCATGTAATGAATGATACAAATGCTGGCTCAATATCGGCTGTAAAGTTTCGTTTATCAATGTGGATTTTCCGCTTCCCGATACGCCGGTAACACAGATAAATTTCCCCAGTGGAAAACGCACATTTACGTTTTTCAGGTTATTACCCGACGCGCCTTTCAGCACAATGTTTTTTCCGTTGCCTTTCCGTCGTTTTTTGGGGACAGGAATGGTTTGTTCTCCGGTTAAATAAGAAGCGGTCAGCGTTTTCGTCTGCAACATTTCGCCGGGAGTGCCCGCAAAAACCACTTCGCCGCCCAGCCGTCCGGCGCGAGGGCCTAAATCAATGATATAATCGGCGTTCAACATCATTTCTTTGTCGTGTTCTACCACGATAATCGAATTGCCGGTATCGCGCAGATTTTTAAGGGAATCAATCAGTTTGGCATTGTCGCGCTGGTGCAGGCCGATACTCGGCTCGTCGAGGATATACAGTACATTGACTAACTGTGAGCCAATTTGCGTGGCGAGCCGAATGCGCTGGCTTTCCCCGCCGGAAAGTCCGGTCGATGCACGGTTTAACGAAAGATAATCCAAACCGACATCTAACAGGAATTGCACGCGGTTGCGAATTTCCTTCAAAATTTCGACAGCAATTTTTTGCTGTTGCGGGGATAAACGCTGTTCCAAATCTTTCAACCAAGTCGATAGCTCCGACATGTCCCAATTGGAGATTTCGGCAATATTTTTTCCGTCGATAAAATAATGAAGGGCCTCCTTATTCAGGCGTTGCCCTTGACATTCGGGACAAACCGATGTGCGGATAAATTGGTCTGCCCATTTTTGTGCCGAAGCCGAAGCATCCGACTCCTGCTGCATGGCAATGTATTTATTTACCCCTTCGAACGATAAAAAGTAATTAGAATTACCTAACGCCTCGTTTTTGATATGCAAACGTTCTTCCGTTCCGTTCATGATGTCGTCGATGGCTTCTTCGGGAACGTCTTTCAACGGCGTTTTCAAATCGATGCCGTATTTCTCCAAGATTGCTTCTACCTGCCAGAAAATCAGTACATTGCGATATTTTCCCAATGGAACGATACCACCCTGATAAATGCTTAATTCGGGATTAGGAATGATTTTGCGAATATCGATTTGATTGATGTAGCCGAGCCCTTTGCACTTCGGACATGCGCCCTGTGGCGAATTGAACGAAAAATTGTGTGGTGCCGGCTCGCTGTACGACAATCCGGTTGTCGGACACATCAGCCGGCGGCTCAAATGGCGAACATTCTCGGTTTCGACGTCCAAAACCAAAATCAGGCCGTCACCCTGTTTCATGGCCGTCGCCAAACTTTGCTTCACTCGTTTTTCGTCTTTGGTCGTAATCAACAATTTATCGACAACCACTTCAATCGAGTGATTTTTGTAACGGTCTAATTTCAATCCGGGCCTGATTTCCTGCAATTCTCCGTCGATACGGACATTCAAAAAGCCTTTTTTCCGCAACTGTTCAAACAGTTCTTTATAATGTCCTTTGCGGTTGCGGACGACCGGTGCCAACAGGTAAATTTTCTTTCCGGCAAACTGTTCCATGAGCAAAGACAAAATCTGCTCTTCCGTATATTTGACCATTTTTTCGCCGGTAAGATGCGAATAGGCTTCGCCCGCCCGTGCATATAATAAGCGGAAAAAATCGTAAATTTCCGTTGTCGTGCCTACCGTTGAGCGCGGACTGCGATTGGTTGTTTTTTGCTCAATCGAAATTACCGGACTTAAACCGGTGATTTTGTCCACATCGGGACGTTCCAGGTTACCCAGAAAAGCGCGAGCGTATGCCGAAAACGTTTCAATATAACGTCGCTGTCCTTCCGCAAAAATCGTATCGAAAGCCAGCGACGATTTTCCACTGCCGCTCAATCCGGTAATGACCGTGAATTGATTTCTCGGAATAGTTACATCAATATTTTTGAGGTTATGTACTCGCGCCCCCAATACGCTGATATTCGCTTCGTCTGAAATCCTACTCATATCGTTGTAAATAGTTGGCTGAATCGCTTCTTTTTTTGGATATAATATTGCATAATCATACTTTTTCGTAAAATTGTATCCGGCAATTCGTCGTTCAACGTTAATTTCAAATTTTCTTTGCGAACGGCTATGTAATTTGTTTTCAGTCGCTTGAAATCCCTTCGCGCCTTTCCTATTGCCAAAGCGTTTTCAAAATTTCCTTTTAACAAAAAATGCAAAGCTGAAAGATAATCGAGGAAAAAGCGAGCGATCATCACTTTCCGGTAGTAACAGTCGGGAAGATTTTTATAAATCATCAGCAGATTGTTCCGAAAATTCAAATAGATTTTTTGCGGATTTTCTTTTCCCAATGTTGCACCGCCTACGTGAAATACAACCGATTGAGGAAGAACAACCAATTTTTTCCCGCGCGCATTCAACCGCCAGCACAAATCGATTTCCTCCTGGTGAGCAAAAAATTGCGCATCGAAACCGCCGGCTGCCTTAAACTCCGTCAAGCGGATAAACAAGCAGGCACCGCTTGCCCAAAAAACAGGTTTCGGCTCGTCATATTGTCCGTTATCAGCTTCTATCGTGTCTAAAACCCGTCCGCGGCAAAAAGGATAACCGTACCCATCGACATATCCGCCACACGCTCCCGCATACTCAAAAAAAGCCGGATTATTATAAGCTAAAATCTTGGGTTGCAGGCCAATAATGTTTTTGTGTTCGTCCAAATAATCCATTGCACGATGAAACCAATTTTCGCTCACCTCTACGTCCGAATTGAGTAAAATTATCCATTCATGACGTAAGTCGGTCAATGCACGATTGTAGCCTTCGGCAAATCCGTAATTTTTATCTAATGGAATGCGTTGAATATCCGGATAATGCGTTTCCAAAAACAGCAGTGAATCATCGCTTGAGCCGTTGTCCGCAACAATAATGTCCGCTTCGCCGGCAGGCGTACGTTCCAACAGAGAAGGCAAAAACTTCTCTAATAACTTGCGTCCATTCCAATTTAATATGACAATTGCCGCTTTCTTCACTTCGTAATTCGTAATTCATAATTAGCTAACGCTGAACGTTGTTTCGTAATTTTTTTGTATTTCCACCGGTTATGCGACCAAAGCCACAATGCGGGATTTCGCAAAATAGTTGTTTCCATTCGGCGCATGTATTGTTCGGAGATTTCAAACTTGGGCATTGCTTCAGGATTGTCTGAAATCAACTGCACTTCTCCTTCGTAATAACCTCGTTTCAGTTGCCTTACATCGACATAACAAACAGCTGCATGCGTTTGAACGGCAATGCGTTCCGGCCCGGTCAAAACCGGCGTATCCTGATTTAAAAAGGTTGTCCAATAATCCAGCTGATTGGCGGAGGGTTTTTGGTCGGCAACAAATCCCAACAACCACGTCTGTTTGTCACGTTTCATTTGAATAATTTTGCGGTAAATTTCACTTTTGGGGAAATTGACGGAATGAAACCGGCTGCGCAATTTCAAGAAAAGCCGGTCGGAAACCGGATTTTTCAGCGGACGATAAATCTGCCCAAAAACGTATTGTTCTTTCCGCTTAAACCACAACATCATAGACATCACCCATTCCCAATTACCATAATGTCCCATCATCAAAATCACTGATTGTCCTTTAGCCAACAGCTCGTCGATAATTTCGGTATTTTTAAAAACGAAACGCTTTTTCATTTCTTCGTCGGAAAGATAAATCAATTGCAACGTTTCCAAAAAACTATCGCAAAAATACCGGTAAAAATCCTTTTCGATTTTCAACCGTTCCGCTTCCGTTTTTTCAGGAAAAGCCTGCAAAATATTATGTCGCACCAACTTACGCCGGTAACGAACGACGTAATAAACAATATAATACAATTCTCTACCCATTAATGATTAACGCTGTGTGTCGATCATACGTGCAAAGATACAACAAAATCTTATTATTCTTTCATATCGCGTATAATTTCATGCAATTCACGACAGGGGACTATGCACGATAATAAATATCAAGGGGAATGCTTTGGGCGGCTCGGTGAAGATACAAATCTATGTTAGAATGTACAAAACTCCGTTTTGTTGTCAGCCGGAGGCCAACTTTTTAAACGACGTAGGCAAAGCCTATGCCGAACATATTCGCTTGATTTTCAAAAAATTACGACAAACATAGAGGCAAAACCATATATTTTAGACTTAATCGAAAACCATCGGCTCTACACTTTTGCGAAGCCGACGGTTTCTAATCACTTATTCTTCCGGCGGATAAATCACCGTCCAATTCATGCGTTGCAAATCTTCCAATGTTAAACGATAGCAATGCAGTATCGGAACATATTTACGGATAGTATCACAGGGGTTGTTCCAATTTTTTTTATAAACTTCCCTATCCATAACCAAAAACTGTATGTATGGAATTGCCCTAAAATCTTCTTCCCATCCGGAATCATTCAGACTGGGAAAATTACATAAAGAATCGGCAGGAATACCTACAGCTCCCATTCTACATTGAAACACAGTATCTGTATCTGTAATATGTCCTGACCAAAAATCCTGACAGGAAATATCTTTTTTGGATTTATTAAAAAAGGTAATGTAACGATGTCCTTCTTCATTATTCGGACATCCACATAATAGCATAGATGCGATAATCAATAATATTATTTTAACCTGTTTCATATTCTATTTTATTCTATGTTTTTTATAGTATATTCCATTTCCAATGCCAACGTATATAGGTCCAAAAGGTATCCACCATCCTGCATAATCGTACCATTTAGCATGTAAACTTAAACTGTTTATCAATGTACGATGTGACGGAACATAGTAATCATAATATTGACCGCTTGTCGCTGTATGATTAACATCCAAAGGATTCTTATAAAAATTCCAACCTTTAGATGTACCATTAATATAACTACCATTGTCTCGTTGTTCTTCATATAAATTCAAGTATGTATAAAATCCTGCTACATTCTCATTGAAATACATGAAAGCTCTACGATTGGCGTCCTGTTCAAATGGTTGATATTTGTGATAACCATCTCCATTTGCACTCATTAAACTGGGTAATCCTACTCTGGCAAGATACCCCCAGCCCATCTCTTGGCTTTGAAGGTAATGTCCGTATTCATGCTGGAATAATGAATTATTTGGATCTGCCTTTAATTCTCTGTTGCCTGTGATAAAACTGCCCATTGTTACGGCTCCTGATCCCCAATTATTTCCACTTGATACGGTTGCGCCTCCCCAATAATCAACTTTATCTACCTGCCCGGCATAATTACTGATCTGGGCAAATCCGTAACCAAATAAAGTTTGTGGCAGTTGCCAAGTAAAACGAGATATGACTTCCCAAACACGACCACCAAAGTTTTTATTTGGATCAGAAGCAAACAAGCCTGCCCATATTTTAACTTCATTCACTCCACCTTCCCAAGCCGATTTAAAGACATTCTTTCCAGTAAATACCCCTTTCCAAAAACCTGCTATAAACCCAAATATAAACTCTCCATTAGGATCAGTGTATTTCATCGGATTGTTCAGTGCATAGCTGTACCGGTTAAAACTTTGGCTGAAATCCGGTGCCTGTACATACGGGTCTGGGCTTAAAAACCGTCCGACTGCCGGGTCATACAAGCGGGCATTCATATTGATTAGTCCGAATTCCGTCAAATGTTCATGACCGGTATAACCGCGACCGAGAAACAATTCCGGCTCGCTACCGGGAGCATAAGCCACCCGATTGCTTGGATTGCGCAACCTTCCCCATGCATCATAACTCAATTCTTGTACCACCGAGCCGCTGCTCGTGGTGATATGGGTAATACTACCCAGATAATCTCTGCAAATATAATAAATATTCCAATTCCCACCATTATCCCGGACATAAACTGCAGGCGCAGTGTAAAAATCACCTCCTAAATAGAATTTTTCCCTGATTTTTCCGGTTTGCTTATGAAATTCATACTTGTCCATAACGTAGTAGCGGGTGTATTCCGTCACACTGTTCTTTTCCATCTTCATTACTTTCCGGCTGCCCGAAGCATCGTAGGTGAATGTGGCTTTGTAATTGTTTTCAGTAATTGTTGCCGGACGGTCGAATGACGTATAAGTAACTGTTTGACTGCGTTGCGGCACTATGTTTGCAATGGCCGTAACACCTGTCACCGCGTAAGGCTTGCTGCTGTTAGCATAAACATAAGTTCCCATACCCGGTTTGGACGTGATATTTCCTTTGCTGTCGTAACCGATAGTAGAGCCGTCAAGCAAAGTCAGTCGATTGAGATTGTCGTAACCGAACGTTTCCGCATTATAGGTCTTATTATTGGTTAAAGACGACAGATTACCGGTTTTTGCTTGGAAATTATAAGAAAAATCTTGCAACGTGCCGACTTTTCTCCGGGTAGGCAGTCCGTAAGCATTGTATTCATACGTTCGCGCAAGGCTTCCGGTCGTTACACTCGTCGGTTGTCCAAAAACGTTTTCGGCTGTCAGTTTCCAGATAGAAGTCGAATTGTTAAGCTTGATTTCCGTCAAATAACCATTGGTATAAATGTAATTTTCCGTCAGATTAACCGTAGAGCCATCATATACAATAGAAGATACCTGTCCGAGTGAATTGTAATTATACGTTTTACTCATCCACCGGGAAAGAATATCTTCCGTTTCTGTCAGCAATCGTCCATAGCTGTCGTATGTATAATCAGTATAAATGCTGTTGCTGCTTTCTATCCATTCTAATTGATTTTTAGATAATGTCTTATTGTAATTGATATATTTTTACTATCTTTGCGACAAAAAAGTCATGTTAGAAATTAAAGATTATTTTTGTCCTCAAGAATCTTGCAAATCTTATGGATTACGCAATCATGGCAA
>BNTW01000039.1 GCA_025996895.1 Bacteroidia bacterium
GAAAATTCTCTATGGAAAGTATTATGAAACGCCTCTTATATTTCACGAGGCTATCCGCGAGTTTTTTGATACGGTCTGCATAAAATATGAATCGGAATTGAAAAATTTATTGACTCTGAAGTTCCAATTTTTTGATAATTTCAATGCACAAAAGCTTGCCGCGTAAAGTATAATAGCTGGTGCTGTCTGTTTTTATGTGAAGAAAACCGACAATTCATTGACTTACGCGATTGCTGGTTTGAAATGCGAACGGTCGGGATCTGTTGAAGAAGCTATTCATCTGTATGAAGAAGCTATTCATCTGAATCCTTTTGACGCTCTGTTTCAACACAACCTGGGGCGATTATATTTTATGAATAATCAGCCGGATTCGGCTTTGATTTATCTTTCGCAAGCGATAGAAACAGATCCAAATACTGCTATATATCATATTAGCAAGGGTTTAATTATCGAATCACAACATTCGGATGAAGCATTTGAAGCGTATAAACAAGCAGTATTATTATCACCGGACATAATCGATTCCCAATTTTTCAAAGATTTGAAAAAACGAAATCCGGTAAAAACAGAAGAATTATTGAAAAATGCGTCAAATGAACTGTTGCAGATACTTTCTTTCCAATACAGTTCCATTATTGAGGCAAAAAGTGGAAAAATTTTGTTGGCATTGGGCGAAACCGAACGTGCCTACGAAACATTCCGGCATGTTACACAAATTCATCCGAATTTGAATCGCCCCTGGTATTATATGGGATTTATCGAACAGGAAAAAAAATCTTTTGAGGTTATGCAAGAGTTGTACAAAAAGTCTCTTTTCTTATCTCCTTTCGATTATTTACCGCTATATACCTTTGCTGCCTATTATGAAGAAACCGGCAATAAGTCAAAGTCGGATTCATATTATAAGGCTGCGGAAAAAGCATGGAAAAATAAACGTTCCGTCCATTCTTCACGATGTAAGCGTATGTATTTTACGGATACGGAAAAGGACGATGTTATACCTAAAGGACTATTGGACTATATCAGTCCTGTTTTTCAAACAAATAAATTAATCAAAGATGAATAAAGTATTTATAAAAACAGTATTATTCGGCATTGTTCTGCTGTCCTTTTGTTCATGCAAACAGAAAAACGATTTGGAGAAAGCTTTATCATTTGCCGGTAAGAATCGTTCTGAATTGGAGAAGGTTTTGGCTTATTATAAATCACCGGAAGACAGTCTCAAACTTAAAGCCGCTCAGTTTTTAATCTGTAACATGCCTCATTATTATTCATACTCAGGAGAAGCATTGGATTCGTTTCGTTTAGCAGTGAAAGAATTTGGCATGAGACATGAATATCCGGTCATAGACGAACATGTCAGAATAGTTCCCCACGTAAGTTTTGAAGATAAATATGGTGATCCTCCATATTTGAATTTTCGTAAAGTTTATGATGCACATATTATAACATCTGGATTTTTAATTGAAAATATTGAACTTGCATTTCAGACTTGGGCAGAAAAGTCTTGGGGGAAAACAGTCTCTTTTCCCGAATTTTGTGAAGAAATACTTCCTTACCGGATAGGAAATGAACCTTTGGAAAATTGGAGAAAAGAATATTATAATGTATTTCAGCCTGTATTAGATTCGTTAAAAGTGACAGACCCAATAGATGCGGGGATAGCTTTATATAATAAAATCATGAATCAACGATGGATTTTTGATAATCATATAATAAGTCCTCATGTTGGCGGATTTAGTTTGCTTCAATGTCGTGTCGGAAGTTGTGAATCGCTGGCATATTATGCCACATATATTTTCCGTTCCACAGGTATTCCTTCCGGAATTGATTGTATCTTGCAAAATCCGGATATGCTTTATAAACAGCACTTTTGGAACTATATGAAAGATACGTCAGGGAGAACAATCCCTTTCGAATTATATTTAACTGCCCCAGCATACGAGTCAAATCCTATTAATAGAAAGAAAGGGAAAGTATATCGTATCTGTTTCAGTGAGCAGCCATTATCTATTTCCAATAAATATAAACATGAAAAAACACCTTCTTTACTTGACAATAAATATATAATTGATGCTTCTTCGTCTTATTTTGAAGGATCTACGGTAGAAATATCAATTGATAATCTAAAAAGGAATGTTTTATATCTGGGAGTATTTAATAATAAAACGTGGATTCCGATAGCATGTAGCCATATAGAAAACGATAAGGCAGTTTTTAAGTATGTAGAATCGGGCATTGTTTATCAGCCTCTTTTTTATCGCCGGGGGAAATTTATTCCGGTATCTGTTCCATTAATTACAACGAAAACCGGAGGATTCTATTGCCTGACGCCGGATATGAAAAATTTGCAACAAATGAAATTGTACCGGAAATATACAATGCCTATATGGATTGAAGAATTAAAACATCGTTCTATTGGCGGGTTATTTCAGGGTGCTAATAATGAGGATTTCAGCGATGCGATAACATTATATACGACTAATGAAGAATTAAATATGTATAATCATCGTGTATTTATAGATAATCCGCAAAAG
This sequence comes from Bacteroidia bacterium, assembly GCA_025996895.1. GTDB lineage: Bacteria > Bacteroidota > Bacteroidia > Bacteroidales > Azobacteroidaceae > Azobacteroides. The sequence continues at coordinate 2,538 of BNTW01000039.1, forward strand.
TTCAAATATTTAAGATATTATTCCGCACCGGACAGTCATTGCAATATGGCAGAAGTTCAATTTATTTCGCAAGGAAAAGAATTGCAAGGCGAAATCATCGGAACCGACGGTTCGTCCGATAATTCTATGGCTAAATCCAAATATGCGTTGTTTGATAACGAGCCACTAACTTATTTTGATTCTTTTTTACCTGATTGGGCATGGTCTGGTTTAGAATTAGAAGAGCCGGAAGTAATAACCGAAATCAAGTATCAGTTTCGGACAGACGATAATAATATTCGAGAAGGAGATGTATATGAATTATTCTATTTTTCCGAAAATGGAAAAGTTTCTTTAGGAAAAAGAACAGGTGATGAAAGTAATGTGTTGCAATATGATAATGTTCCCTCCAACGCATTATATCTATTGCACAACGAAACAAGAGGTAGAGAAGAACGAGTATTCATTTATGAAAATGGACAGCAAATATGGTGGTGAACGAGCCGGTTAGAACTTTTTTATTTTTTTGTATTTGCAATCAGTTTTTCCAAAAATCGAATTTGGTCTGCAAAGTAACGATTTTTTTCCGGATAAAGCAAACTTAATTTCCGGATAATTTCCAGCGACCGCTCATATTTCTTCTGTTTCAGGTAGATTTTGGCCAGCGTTTCCGAAAAAAGCATTTCCTTTTCCGGCTGAATTTCAGCCAAAGGCGTTGCTGTTTCGTTTTCTTCCGGCTCTTTGAGCTTAATCCGTATCGGCTCTTTTTCGTCTTCTTCCAAAAACTTGTCAATCGCCTGCTGATGCTTGAGGGGCATAATTTCCGTTTCCGAAAATTCAGACGTTTCGGTAGAAAGATAGGAAACATAATCGATGGCAAATTTCGGCTCTTCCGGCTCTTTCTCTGCCAAAAAGAAATCGATTAAATCGAAAGCGGACGCGCCGGCCTGTTCTTCTTCCTCTTCCAACGCGGCTATCATTTCCGGCGGAAAATCGCCGGACTCCACGAGATAAAATAATTTTTTCCGGTCGCCGGTGTAACAAGCCGATTTTCGCAGTTCGGCATTGAAGCGCGTATCTTTGTTCGCTTGTAGATTTAAAGTATAAAGCAGTTGCGCAGCCGGAAAATACGGATATTCTTCGAGCAGATTTTTCAACTCCGATAATGTTTCTTCGCTGTAAGCCGTTTCGCCTTTCATTAACCGTATTAACTTTTCCGCCTGCATATACTTTGTTTTTACCAATTGGCCACCGTTGCGTTGTAAATCATATCAATCAGTTGGGTGACAATTTCCCGCACCAATTGGTCTTGTACGGCGTCTATCCCCAAATCGCTCTGAAATTCGCCGTGCGCCGAAAATGTTTGATCAACATCGCTGTTCTGTTCTTTTGTGTTCGTATATTTCACATGCACGGTAATCGTGAGGCGCGTCATCGAAGCATAAGCGTCTTCCTTCACCGCCATATTTTGAAAGTTATAGCCGGTGATTTCGCCTTCAATCTGAATATCGCCGTTGTTATCGACCGAACGCAAGCGCGTTTGCTCAATGTAGCGGTCGCGCAACGCCTGATCAAATATTTGCCCCACCGGCGAACTCCCGACCGCCGCACGCACCGGAAAATCGCGAATGGTAATCGTTTTAACCATATCATAATTCAGCGAGCCACCTTCCAACTTATAGGAAAATGAGCAGGCCGAAAAAAACAAAATCAGCAAAAATCCTGTCATTGCGGGCTTGACCCGCAATCTCCTCATAGAGGTTAAATTATTCCAAGTCATATTCTTTGATTTTGCGGTACAATGTTCGTTCCGAGATTTTTAAGTCTTGCGCAGCATTGCGGCGTCGTCCTTTGTGCCGTTCCAACGCCTTGATAATCATGCTTTTTTCCACTTCTTCGAGCGACATTGCCGTTTCCGGCTCTTTTTCTTCCGCCACTTCGGCATATTGCGGCTCGCTGTCTTCCACCACCGGCGTATATTTATTTACAATCGGATAAGGCGTAAGCGGAGCCGTTTCCGGTATCGGGTGAATCGCTGGATTGACCGCACCCGGCACGATTTTCTTCAACTCGTTGATGTCACGCCGCATATCGAACAAAATCTGGTACAAAATTTCGCGCTCGTTCGCAAATGATTTTCCGTCGGTATCGAAACCGCCAATCAATGCGGGCAATTGTTCTATATCGGGTTCCGAAAGATAGGTTTTCAGGCGTTCGGCGGTGATTTCCCGTTCCTTTTCAAAAATTGATAAGCGTTCGGTGATGTTTTTCAACTCGCGAATATTGCCCGGCCAGCGATAAGTGATCAATATTTTTTTTGCCTCGTCCGTCAAATGCACTACCGGCATACGATATCTGTCGGCAAAATCGCCGGCAAATTTTCTAAATAATAAATAAATATCCTCTTTCCGGTCGCGCAAGGGAGGTATTGTAATCGGCACGGTATTCAAACGATAATACAAATCTTCTCGAAATTTGCTGTTACGAATGGCTTTCAATAAATCAACGTTCGTTGCCGCTACAATGCGCACGTCCGTTTTCTGCACTTTCGACGAGCCGACTTTAATAAACTCGCCGTATTCCAGCACACGCAACAAACGCGCCTGCGTGGCTATCGGCAGTTCCCCCACTTCGTCTAAAAAAATGGTTCCCTTATCGGCCACTTCAAAATAGCCTTTTCGTTCGGCCAGCGCGCCGGTGAAAGAGCCTTTTTCGTGTCCAAATAATTCGGAATCTATCGTTCCTTCAGGAATTGCCCCACAATTCACCGCAATATACGACCCATGCTTCCGGGCACTGTTTTGATGTATGATTTGCGGAAAAACCTCTTTTCCAACACCGCTTTCGCCGCTAATCAGCACCGTCAAATCGGTGGCAGCGATTAACAACGCCTTTTCTATTTCGCGGTTGAGTAAAGGACTTACTCCGATAATGCCAAACCGCTGTTTTGTTTGTTGAATTCCTGTTATTGTCATTATCTGATATTTGCAATACTAATAATATCGGAAAAGACACCGGCCGCCGTTACTTCCGCGCCCGCACCATATCCTTTGATAATCATGGGATATTCGTTGTATCTTTCCGTTGTAATCATAATGATATTGTTGCTCCCTTCCAATTCATAAAACGGGTGGCTTCTATCGACTTCCTGCAAGCCGACCGAACACTTTCCCCTGTCCATTTCCGCCACAAAGCGGTATTTTTTTCCTTCGGCTTCCAGCTTGCGTCGTTTTTCTTCAAAATCGGCGTCCATTGCCGGAATCACTTTCCAAAAATCGTCTAACGAGCCTTTAAAATATTGATCGGGAACAAATAAATTCCGCACGACATCTTCCTGATTGACTGCGTAACCGGCTTCACGCGAGAGGATTACCAATTTTCGGATTACGTCCGTTCCGCTCAAATCAATACGCGGGTCAGGCTCGGAAAAACGCGCTTCTTTCGCCATTTCAATCGCCCGGCTCAATGGAATTTCCTTACTGATCGTATTAAAAATAAAGTTCAGTGTTCCCGATAAAACGGCTTGCAATTTCAAAATCTTGTCACCGCTGTTGGTCAGGGCGTTCATCGTGTTGATAATTGGCAAGCCTGCGCCCACATTCGTTTCAAAAAGATATTTCACGCCGGTTTTGCGGGCGGTTTCTTTCAGCCAATGATAATTGTTGAAAGGACCGGACGCTGCGATTTTGTTTGCCGCGACCACCGAAATATTGTGTGACAAAAAATCTTCGTACAAAGCGGCAATCTCCGGACTTGCCGTGCAATCCACAAAAACCGAATTGAAAATATTCATTTTCAAAATTTCATCCCGAAGCAATGCAGGCGTCGTTTGCTGTCCGTTGTTTCGCAATTCGTTCGGATAATTATCCAAATCAATACCTTTACGGTCTAAAATCATGTTATTGACATCGGCAATCCCCACTATCTTCAGTTTCAGGCCGTTTTGTTCGATCAATGTTTTTTGTTGCCGGCGGATTTGTTCCAACAGATGGCCGCCGACCGTTCCGATACCCGCCAGAAAAAGGTTGAGTACCTGATATTCCGACAGGAAAAACGAGTCGTGAATGGAGTTCAACGCCTTGCGCAAATATTGACTTTGAATGACAAACGAAATATTTGTTTCGCTCGCGCCCTGCGCACAAGCAATCACGCTGATGCCGCTTCGTCCCAATGTGCCGAACAGTTTGCCGGCAATGCCTGGCGTACGTTTCATGTTTTCGCCCACAACAGCCACCGTCGCGAGGCCTTTTTCCGCTTTGATGTCGTTGATTTCGCCCTGCGTTAGTTCCAAAGCAAATTCTTTCCGCAATACTTTCACGGCCAAATCGGCGTCTGCATCGCGTACCGCAAACGAAGTCGTGTTTTCAGACGAAGCCTGCGAAACCATAAAAACGCTGATTCCTACTTCGGACAACGCCTTGAAAATTCGATAATTCACGCCAATCACGCCTACCATTCCCATGCCTTGCACAGTGATTAGGCTCGTGTCGCTAATCGACGAAATCCCTTTGATAGACTTGCCGTTAGCGTTTTTTTCTTTGGTGATATACGTTCCTTTCGCTTCGGGATTGAACGTGTTTTTTATCAAAATCGGAATATTCGTGTGATACGCGGGAAAAATCGTCGGCGGATAAATCACTTTCGCACCGAAATTGCTCAACTCCATAGCTTCGGTATAGCTCATCTCCTCAATCACGTATGCCGTGCTGATGATACGCGGGTCGGCAGTCATAAATCCATCAACGTCCGTCCAAATTTCCAAAATCGACGCTTTCAACGCAGCCGCCAAAATCGACGCCGTATAATCCGATCCGCCTCTGCCCAAATTGGTTATGTCGTTGGTCGTTTTATGAGTAGCTATAAAACCGGGAACAACCGTGATTTTCGGTAACTGTACAAACGTTTCCTTAATCAGGCGGTTGGTCAGTTCAAAATCAACAATATGCTTTTTAAACTGTTTTTCCGTTTTGATAAAATCCCGGGCATCCAATAGCTGTGCATTCGTCAGGAAATGAGAAATGATTAACGAACTCAAGCGTTCGCCATAACTCACAATCATATCCGACGTTTTTTGCGACAAATCTTTCACCAGAAAAACGCCCCGAAGAATATTGCCCAGCTCGTCCAATAAACAAGTTAGTTGCTTTAATAGTTCGTTGCGGGCTTCCGGCACGGTAATCAAGTTTTCCACCATTTCGATGTGGCGTGTCGTTAACTGATTATATTCTTTTTCGTAAGTATAATCGCCCTGCATCGCCAATTTCGACATGTTTAACAACTGGTCGGTTACTCCTCCCATAGCCGAAACAACCACCACGACCGGTTCATTCACCGCTTCGACAATCTTCTTTACCTCTAAAACACTTTTGACGGAGTCTACAGACGACCCGCCGAATTTCATTACTTTCATTTCTTTTTATGCTTCACCTATAGGCCCGATAATAGGCGAGTTAAATCCGCTCTGCGGTAATTTGATTTCTCCGTTCTGTGATTCATACTTTTTGATGTTGTCTATCAAAGCTAACATCAGCCGTTTCGCATGCTCGGGTGTCAGGATAATGCGCGACTGCACTTTGGCTTTCGGCACGCCCGGCATTAGCCGAACAAAATCCACGACAAACTCGGAAGACGAATGAGCAATCACAGCCAAATTGGAATAAATCCCCTGGGCTACTTCTTCCGTTAATTCAATTTCAATATTGTTTTGCGGTTGTTTTTCCATTGCTTAAAAATTTTCTGACAAATTGACTTATTTTGAGCGACAAAATTAGTGATAAAAATTCAAAAAATGATACTTTCAGGAAATAATTAAGCATGCTACCTGAAAGTCCGAAATCTTCCATAAAAAAATCTCTTCAAACTATTTGTTTATTTCAAAACAAAGCAGTAATTTTGTGCGCTCAAAATTCTTTAAGGGTAAATCAAGCGAAAAGAGAGTGCTTTTCCACCCCCGGAAATAACCTGTAAATTAAAAAACAGATGTACGTTATCGTAGAAATCCAGGGACAGCAGTTGAAGGTAGAAAAAGACCAGAAATTGTTTGTTCATCGCCTCGAAGGCGAAGAAGGCGCGAAAGTAGAATTTGAGAAAGTTCTCTTGGCAGACAAAGACGGCGCAGTAACCGTAGGCGCACCGGTCATTGAAGGTGCAAAAGTGATTGCAGAAATTGTCAATCCATTGGTAAAAGGAGATAAAGTGTTGATTTTCCACAAAAAACGGAGAAAAGGATACCGTAAATTGAACGGACACCGTCAGCAGTTTTCTCAAATCGTGATTAAAGACATTCAAGCTTAACTCTTAAAATCGTAGAAAAATGGCACATAAAAAAGGAGTCGGAAGTTCAAAGAACGGACGCGAATCGCACAGCAAACGATTAGGTATTAAGATTTTCGGTGGAGAAGTCTGCAAAGCAGGCAACATTCTCATTCGCCAAAGAGGAACACAACATCACCCGGGCGAAAACGTGGGTATCGGCAGAGATCACACGTTGTTTGCGCTGACTGATGGCAGAGTAGTTTTCAGAAAACGGACAAACGACCGTTCATTTGTTTCGGTTGAGCCGATAGTAGTATAATTCTCAAGTGCTGAACTCACACCCGCAGTAGGTTTGATTGTAAAATCCGTTTTCCTGCAAAAGAATTTTCCGTCGTTCGCTCAATCCGTCTTTGCGCCAGTTTTTGTCCCAAAATTCGACGAAAGGAAAGTCCGAAACCGCCCACCGGCCGGCTTCGGCAATCTGTTCCAAACTTTTCCAACGCGACGAAGCTAATGTCGTGGCGATGTGTGTAAATCCTTTTTCGTCAGCTAACTGCGCGGTTGCCAACAAACGCATTTTAAAACATTCGAGGCAACGCGTACCCCTTTCGGGTTGATTTTCTAATCCGTTGATTTTTTCCAGCCAGCCTGCGTGATCATAATCACCGTCTATGTATTTCAAACCCAATTTTTCGGCATAGCGCATCAATTCCTTTTTTCGTATTTCGTATTCCGCTTCGGGATAGATGTTTGGATTATAGAAAAACAATACCGGCCGAATGGATTGATTAGACAACCATTCGATTACAGCCGCAGAACAAGGGGCGCAACAAGTATGCAGCAATAGTTTCAATTGCCTCGCGTTTCGCGGGAACTGTCTCGTCCCGAATTGTTTTGTTGCGTACCTTCCTGCCGCGAACTGTTGGTACTATCACTACCGGACGGCCGAGTAGTAGCAGCCGGACGCGGTGTACTTTCCGAAGGCCGTGTAGTGCTTTCGGGTCGAGAAGTATTGGCCGGCGGGCGCGGTGTGCTGGGCGGCCGGGTGGTGGCCGGTGGGCGCGGAAAACCGGGTTGAGTTTGCGAAGGCGGATAAAAAGGTCTATCCGGCCGGTAGCTGGGTGGGAAGATTGGTCTTCCATATCCCGGCCGGTTTTCCCACGGATACATCGGATACCAGATCGAGCCGTAAATGTAATTGGCCGACGTCAAATAATCATTGATAAACTCCAAGGCAAACGGCTGGTCGTAGTACGTCCAATATTGCAGGATTTCCTGATAACCGTAGGGCGTTCGCCGCATTTCCAGATACCGTTCGGGTGGCCCGATGAGGTATTCCACTTCTCTTTTGCTCATACCGACACGTAACTGCCGGTAGGGCTCTGTCTCGTAATTGTTATTGATTGTACCACAACCGGTTAAAGTGAAAATCAACAACAAAAAATAAATCATTTGTTTCATACTATTTTATCTTTTAAATAAAACTCTTTCAAATATAGCAATAAATAGTCAAAACTGTTTTGTATTTTTGTACTTTATTTTTAAAAACTCAATTATTAAATATTTTATTGTTCATACATAATGGAAATTGCAACGAAATACAATCCGGTGGAGGTAGAGGACAAATGGTATCAGTATTGGTTAGAAAAAGGCTTTTTTCACTCCGAGCCTGACGAGCGCGAGCCTTACACCATCGTTATTCCACCGCCCAACGTAACCGGCGTGTTGCACATGGGACACATGTTGAACAATACGATTCAGGATATTTTAGTGCGTCGCGCCCGCATGTTGGGTAAAAATGCCTGCTGGGTGCCGGGGACCGACCATGCTTCGATTGCTACGGAAGCGAAAGTCGTGACAAAACTGGCGCAGGAAGGTATCCAAAAAACCGACCTTACACGCGAACAATTTATTGAACACGCTTGGGAATGGACGCACAAACACGGCGGAATTATCCTCGAACAACTGAAAAAACTCGGTGCGTCGTGCGATTGGGAACGGACGTGCTTCACGATGGACGAAAAACGATCGGAAAGCGTGATCAAGGTTTTTGTAGATTTATATAATAAAGGGCTGATTTATCGCGGTGTCCGCATGGTGAATTGGGATCCTTCGGCCAAAACAGCGATTTCGGACGAAGAGGTGAATTATAAGGAACAACAGGGAAAATTATATTATTTGCGGTATAAAATCGCCGGTGAAAACAATTATGCGGTTGTTGCTACTACCCGCCCTGAAACCATTTTTGGCGATACGGCGATGTGTATCAATCCAAACAATCCGAAAACCGCGTGGCTGAAAGGCAAGCGGGTGATTGTTCCGGTTTGCAACCGCGAAATTCCGGTGATTGAGGACGAATATGTAGATATGGAATTTGGTACGGGCTGTTTGAAAGTTACGCCTGCGCACGATGTAAATGACTATATGCTGGGTGAAAAATATGGTTTGGAAGCATTGGATATTTTCAACGACGACGGCACACTGAACGCGCTCGGCCTGCATTACGAAGGAAAAGACCGTTTTGATGTCCGCAAGCAAATCGAAAAAGAGTTGGAAACGGCTGGATTGATGGAGAAGACGGAAGCCTACGAAAATAAAGTCGGTTTTTCGGAACGCACGAATGTTCCTATTGAGCCAAAACTGTCTATGCAGTGGTTTTTGAAAATGGAAGGATTGGCGAAACCCGCGCTCGAAGCGATTGAAAATGATACGATTAAATTTTATCCGGCAAAATTCAAAAATACCTATCGCCATTGGATGGAAAATATTAAGGACTGGAATATTTCGCGTCAGCTGTGGTGGGGACACCGGATACCGGCGTATTATTTTACTTTGCCTTTGGGAGAAAAAGTTGTCATTGTAGCCGAAACAAAAGAAGAAGCCTATCAAAAAGCCCTTTCTCAACTCTCAACTCTCAACTCTCAACTCTCAATTGACGATTTGCGTCAAGACGAAGACACATTGGATACGTGGTTTTCGAGTTGGTTGTGGCCGATTTCTGTTTTCGACGGTATCAACGAGTCGCATAACAAAGACATCGAATATTATTATCCGACCAACGACCTCGTAACTGCCCCAGAAATTATCTTTTTCTGGGTGGCGCGCATGATTATGTCCGGTTATGAATATCGCCGCCAACCTTGTTTCCGCAACGTTTATTTTACCGGAATTGTGCGCGACAAGTTGGGACGGAAAATGTCGAAATCGCTCGGCAATTCACCCGACCCGATTGAATTGATGATCAAATATGGCGCAGACGGTGTGAGAATGGGCATGTTGCTTTCTTCGCCCGCCGGAAACGATTTGCCGTTCGACGAAAGTTTGTGCGAACAGGGACGGAATTTTAACAATAAAATTTGGAATGCATTCAGATTAGTAAAAGGTTGGGAAGTAGTAGAAACCGGACAACCTCAATCGTCCGAAATTGCCGTTCAATGGTTTGAAGCCAAATTGTCGCAGACCATCGAAACAATTAACGATTTGTTCGATAAATACCGTATTTCGGAAGCATTGATGGAAGTGTATAAATTGTTTTGGGACGAATTTTCGGCGTGGTATCTTGAAATGATTAAACCGGCTTATCAGCAGCCTATAGACAAAAAAACATACGACGCGACATTGAATTTTTTCGACACCTTGTTGCGTTTGCTTCACCCCTTTATGCCGTTTATCACGGAAGAATTGTGGCAGGCATTGGAAGAGCGCAAAGAAGGTGAAAGCATTATGATTTCGCACCTGCCGAACGTCGTAGAAACGTTGCATGCAACATCTTTACAGATGGAAACCGTCAAAGAAATTATTTCCAATATCCGCACCATTCGTTTGCAAAAAAATATTTCCAATAAGGAACTGTTGTCTTTGCAAGTTTTGGGCGAATATAATCCGGCTTACGATTCGGTGATTATTAAAATGGCAAATTTGTCGGACATTGCTTCCGTAACGGAAAAATCGACGGGTGCGGTTTCTTTCCTCGTCAAAACGACTGAATTTGCTGTTCCGTTGGAAAATAATATCAATAGGGAAGAAGAATTGTTGAAATTACAGGAAGAATTGAAGTATCAAAAAGGATTTTTGCAGTCAATAATGAACAAGCTCAATAACGAGAAATTTGTTGCCAATGCGAAACCCGAAATTGTTGCCAACGAACGCAAAAAACAGGCAGATGCGGAAAGCAGGATAAAATCGCTGGAAGAAAGTATTGAAGGATTGAAATAAAAAATATTGTTCAATTGTTTATAATAATTATTTGCGTATATTTGCATTTCATGTTTTGTGTTTTATGATTAATGCAAATGAAAGAGCATTTAAATAATCCGTTTCTGATAGCCGGCTATCATAGTCCCGCCTATTTTTGCGACAGAGAAACCGAAAGTGCAAAAGTCATTTCTGCTTTGCAGAACGATCGCAATGTGTCGCTGATTATCCCGCGCCGTATGGGCAAAACCGGTTTGATATACCATGTTTTTTACAACATAGCGGTAGTTATTTTGTCTATGATCGCTTTTTCTCGCTTTGGTTGAAAGACAATTAAAATCGTTGCCCGGTCATTTTTGTTGTCAAAAAACTTGACAGTGCTATAGTGTGGCAACAAAGCCATTTTACCGTACAAAAGTAGCAGAAATAAAAAAGTAGGAACAAATATTTATGCCCAAAGAAATTACCGCAGCAGTGAGACGGCTTGTAAAAATTGCCCTTTAAGAACAGAATGTTGTGGTGCAAAAACAAAATTCAAAAAGATTAGCATATCTGAAAATCACGAATATTATGAAGCACACCATAAGAAACTTTCTGAAAATGAGCAATATGCAAAGAAAATGAGTCAATTGAGAAGTTTAACGGTAGAGCCTGTTCTTGGCTGTTTGATAAATTTCTTTGGTAGTGAATGCGATATTTACAGACCTGTCAAATAGCATTAAAAACGTTATTTTAGGCATTATAGAGTCGTTTTTGTTGTCATTTGAGCGTTTTCAAAGCAAAATTTTGAAGTTTGAGAAATTTTCCAATTTATCAATATAGAAAATATATTTTGCTGATTTTTTTTCAAAAGATTTTATTGAAAAGGAGTTGCGCAACGGCTACGCTCGTTAACTGCCGTTGTTTTCATTTTTATACCGTCATTTTTATCGTTGCCATAAATGATTCTTCAATTAAATTTTCGCCGGGAATTTTTGAATAAGCCAACAGTATCAATTCATTTTGATAGGTCGAACGCAAATTTGTCCACAAATTTTGGAAATCGGTTATCAATGGCGAATCTTTAACTGTCTTTGTCTGCCAACCTTGTGGCTCGTCAAATTCTTGTTGGTCGTGAACTAGCAATTCGGACAAATCATTTTGAAATTCAGAGGATTGTAAATATTTTGCACATTCTTCGTCTTTTGCCAAATAGTACAAGTCGTAGAAATGGCGAATTTTCTTTGCTAATTCCTTTGACGGATTTTCAGCAAATGAAAAACGAATGAGCGACACCAATTTTTCAAGCATTGTTCGGCGTTTATCCAAAATATTTAATGCAAATTGCTGTAATCCGTATTCTTGTATTACTTCCGCTTGGTCGGTTGCGGTTAGAAATTCGGCAATAAACGAAGTAATTTTTTGTTCTACAAACGGGTAAGGATTTGCAAATGAGTTGATTTCAACAATTATACGCTTTTGAATATTGTTTACAAGGCGACTATTGATATTGCTTGGATATTGAAAAAGTGATTTGCGATAAACCGAACCTTTGCGAGTTACGCCCTGTTCTTCAATTTCTGTCAAGTCGGCGGTAATGGCTTTCTCAACTTTTCGGATTTTGGTTTTCAGAGCGTTGCCTGTCAATTTTTCATCAAGTAAGGCAATATCAATATCTTCCGAAAAGCGATTGATTAAACGATACCCTTTCGTGAGTGAAGTTCCACCTTTGAAAACTACACTGTTTGCGTGCGAAGATTGCGACAAATTGTTGAGAATAAGCGTAATCCAATAATCCTTTTCGATAAATTCAGGAAGAATACTGAAATGCGTTGCTGTTAGTCGAATCAGTTCGTTAAAATCCTGTATGTTAGTGTGTAATCTCATTGAATGTTCCACTTTTTTTGCGTTGGTAAAATTGTGTCGGATATTCCAAGTTTATAAACCGTTATCGGATTTAATTTTTTGAATAACATTGTCGTATCTTCCTGTGGATTAACCGCATCAAGTATTGCTCCCAAAAGTGCTATTGCTTGTGGCGTATATTTTAATGCCAATTTTTTAATTTTTGATATTTCTTGTTCATCAAGTTTTTCTATCAGATATATCAAACGCTGACAAGCATTATTGGGCGTTGTGTCGGGAATATTTTTGAAAAAACGTAAACAATCAAGCAACCTCAGTAGCGGAATATTTTCTTTTGTAATTGTATTTTCCTGCCGTATGAAACGGATGCGATAGATACCTCTCACAATGGCTTTTTTTTCTTTATGCATTCCAATTTCCAAAATAGCGGATACTTGCGTAGTAAGAGCAAAATCGTTAAAGGCAGAATATCCGGTAATATAGCCGATTAATTTGCCGTCTTTTTGAAGTAAATCTTTTACAATTTGATAAGTGTCGGGTGGCAATTCGCCAAATCTGCTCATTTGTGGTTTGTAAAATTTGCCTTTCGACAATTTACGCAAATAGCCTGTCAAAACAAAATGATTGAGTATTTTGCTGACGGTTTTAGGATTTTCTACCGTCATCGGAAAATCATCAACGGTAAAAATATATCCCACTGCGAATTTATCTATTATATTTTTAATTACATCTGTCATTTATAATTTATCTTGGAGTTTATACCCGTAAAAACTCATATTGTTGAATTGGTAAAATTGCAGAGCCGTTTATGGTGGTCGTTCTGACATAAGGGTTGTGATATTTTGGGAGTTTGGAGTGAGAGCATAATATTTTATATTTATTCAGTTTTAATTCCATCATAAAAATAATCCAAAATGTACGATTCAAAAGAATGTAAGTTTGGTATTCGTTGTTTTATATTTTCTAATCCAATTTGATTAAACTGAGATATTGCTTCGTGGATAGGAGTATTGAAATTTTCCAAATCTATTATTCCTGCGTTTTGGATTTTCTTACTAACCATTCTCGGCAATCCGTATTCTTCTAATTCATAAACTAATTTAGGCAAAAAAGCATAGGAAATTCTTGATATAAAAGGACTAATATCAACTTTCTTTTGAAAGATATAATTATATAATAAGTTTACATCTTTAAGCATTGTTGCAACCTTAAAGGTAACAGTCCGTTCCATTTCAAAAAATTTCTCAATTGTTACTCCATTGCTTTGTAAAAATGGAAGCATTTGTGGAATTGTTCTATTCCAATTTTGAGAAATAGCTTTGATATATGCAACCATATCTCTATAATATGCTCCAGCACCACCGCCAATACGGTTTAAAATTAAATATAGATTTCTATCCCACTCATTTACATTTTCTGAATTTAGATATACAAGTCCATTCCATTCGGTAGGGTTATTTCTCATATCCGAAGCAATGCTTTTCAAATTACTTGGACTAAAAGTTTGAAAAGAGTTTTTAATCTGTTCATAAACACCTTTTCCTAAAACATCATCCATATCATCATTGAAAGCTATAATTTTAATTTCTTGCTCTCTGGTTAATTCTCCTTTGAACTTTTCTTTGTCTAATGAAGTAACTAAATCATCTGTAAATTCTAATTTTAGTTGAGTAAATTCTTGTTGGGGAGGTTCTTCAAATAAGAAAACTTTCCCAATAAAATGCTTAAACATTCTCCCTCCTCTACCAACAATATTTCTGTATGTAAAATCATTCAATCGAGGTCGTCCGTTTTTATTTGCCCATATAATTACATTTTCAGCACAAGTATTTACTCCTTCAATGATAGAAGAAGTGGAAATAATGTTATCCAAACCGTCCGATTCCTCAAATAGTTTAACTTGAATTTGACTCAATGACCTGTGAAGTTTGCCATTATGTATTCCTACGCCCTTTTTAACTAAATCAGTTAGTATGTAATTATGACAATAGCTGATACGAAGCCAATCTGAAAAATTATCTAATATTGCATTATGCTTATCAACAAGGTGTTTATTTAATACATTTGCTATTGCATCAATATTTGTGAATGTTCCTGCATAAATAAGCGATTTTGTACTCTTTTCAGATAGAATTTCCAAAAGTTTATTCTGTTTAAAATCTACATTTGAAGATTCATGCTCTTTGTAATTCTTGTGAATATCTGAAAATACAGTGTTAAAATCCAAAGGGATAAACTCCATATTTGAGGTAAATGGACTATCTCCTAAATTTTCTATGTCAGAAATATTAGGTGCCAAAAAATATTTTTGTTTTGCTTTCTTCCCAAGTTCTAATATCGCTTTTAGCAAAATTGGTGCTCTGTCCTTATCAAAGGCAATTCCTGCCTTGTAAAACTCGTCAATAATTAAAATATCAATACTATTTATCTTTTCAATGTAACTAATTGCTCTTTCTTGTGGGAAAATGAATATATTTCTTTCTCCCAAAACCACCTCTGGAGTAGTAATTATCTTATATTTAGTCGCGAATTTCTTGTAAATTCTTCTTCTTGTTTCGTCTGTTAATGCTATTGTCGGTACAATTATTACAACATTGTTCGGATTTTTAAGCGATATAAAAGCATCTATCACAAAACTTTTTCCAAAACTTGTAGGTGCGCTTACTGCAATATTCTTACCTTCAATTAATTTCTTCAAGAGTAATGATTGTTCCCTATGTAATGTTTTTTCTTCTTTTTCCCCTGTATCTATTTTAAACGCCTCACAAACAAATTTATCTTCCCAATTTGCAGTATCAGTATGAATGTACGGATATAAACCGGTTTCTCTAATCAAATGATTTACAATAGGTGTATATTCTATTTGTTTAGTTTCATGATAATCCAATAGTTTAATAAGTTCTTCCCTTGCTTCTTTTTCTTTTGAATCAGTAAGCAAATCATTAATTTTACTGCAAGTCTCAAATATATTCTCGTTCATATTACTAATTCTTATAATGTTCTACATTGGATATAAATTTATCAACAATTGCTTTCTTATCTGGGACAGGAAAGAGGATTAAATGAAAAGTTATATCTGAATACTTATGAATCGTTCCTATTTTGGATATTTGCTTTGAAAAATAGGATTGCGCTCTACCTTTGTGATAGGCAGCAATATCTTTTTTATAATTGTCCGTTAATTCAGTGCAACCTTTTGTTTTTGAGCATTCGTGAAGTAGCAAAATTGGAATATGCAACTTGGGTTTTAAGTTGTCAATTGAAGTTTCATTTTTTAAAAGTGCTTTAATTTCGTCTCTGACATTTTCATCTTCCACAACTAAATCAATATCAGACACATTAGTAATGATACTGTTTTCTTTTTTTAGTTTTTCTGTTTGTAATGAATTATTTACTGATTCAATAATACTATCTAATCGGGCATCTTCAAGGCTGTTATAGAATTTGGCTTCACCAAACCAAATGGAAAAATCGTTATTATCTTCTAAAACAATATGAACGCTATCTGCACCTTTCGCATTATCTTGAGAATTTTGTTTGTAGAATATTTTAGGCACAGCAGATAAAGCGCCATAATGTTGTTTCATTATTCCATATAAAATAATTTCTGCCAATTCACTGCCTTTGCCTATATCATTTTCTTTATCCGTTAAGCGCAGATTTTTTGCGGCAGCAGTTAAGCGAGAATGGTCTTGATTAACTAATTTTTCTCTTTCATTTTTTGAGAGTGCAGTTTCAATGATATTATCCCAAATGAAATTCTGAAATTTTTTATATCGCCAACTTCCATCTTCAAAATCATTAATAAGACTCAAAACAGTTTTATTGCTTGTTGGAGTAAGCGAAGCATCAGTATTGATAGTTGAAAAAGATTCATCTATCAAAACTTCAAATATTAAAGTATTCTTATTCATTGTTGCAATTTGTATTTATTTTTTCGCAAAGATACAACTTTTTTTGCGAGTTTTTACCCGCAAAAACTTTTTTTATTTTCTTGTGTCATTTTCAAGTTTTCACTGCCACTGTGGTATGCACCAATGGTGGTTAACTCATAAATATACGCAACTTTCCTTTTTGCCTGTATTTTACAAACTTCAGTATAAATCATTGCTGTGTAATTATTTATTACTTTTTACTAATTGCGTATTTTGTATTGTCATTGTCCCCAATTTTTGGGATTGACAATATACATAATAGATGTTGGCGGATCACCAGTAAAATAAAACAAACCGACTAATTATCTAATAATCAATTGGTTTATTTTTTCGTGACCCCGACAGGACTCAAACCTGTGACCTACAGAACCGGAATCTGTCGTTCTATTCACTAAACTACGGGGCCAATCTTTTTGAGAGAGCCACTGACCAGATTCGAACTGGTGACCTACGCGTTACGAATGCGTTGCTCTACCGACTGAGCTACAGTGGCTTGTTTCTTAATTCATCAAGTTTTTCAAAAATTCGTCCAATTCTTTATTCCAGCCTGCCATGAGATTGCCGTCTAATTTCATCGTTTCATCATCAATGAAAATCAACTCTTCCAAAATGATGAAATCACTATCTACCATGCTGACGGTAAATGGTTTAGCAATAAACTCCTGATGGAATGCATCTACCAACTCCATCTCCCCAATAACATATTTCGCCGTATCCCGAACTTCCTGCTGCATATCACCGGTTTCCGAAACAACATGTTCAAAATTCAAATCAAGCGTAAATAATTCTCTTTCCATATCGTCGAAGAGAGTTATCAGTTGATTATCTTCGTCGTAAAACAGATAGATGTCGTTCAAAAAACCGCCGTCCCGGATGTGTTCGTAATTCTGCAAACCTCTTTCTACTGCAAGCCTCAGAACAGGTTCCAAACTCTGATTAATCATTTTCATGCCGCAAAAGTAATCAAAATTTAAGAACTATGAAACGTTTTTGAAAAAATCTTTAATACCGGTAATGTTCGGGCTTGTAAGGGCCTTCTACATTTATGCCGATATACGCTGCCTGTGCCGGAGTGAGTGTTGTCAATTGCACGCCGATATTTGCTAAATGCAGGCGGGCAACTTCTTCATCCAAGTATTTCGGCAGGCGATATACGTTGATTTCGTAGTTGTTTTTCCACAAATCCAACTGCGCTAACGTCTGATTGGTGAAGGAGTTACTCATTACGAAAGAAGGGTGTCCGGTTGCACAGCCCAAATTTACGAGGCGTCCCTCAGCCAACAAAAAAATCGAATTTCCGGTCGGAAAAGTGTATTTATCCACCTGCGGTTTGATATTCGTATGCTTAATTCCGGGATAAGTAACGAGTTTATCCACTTGAATTTCGTTGTCGAAATGGCCGATGTTGCAGACAATCGCTTGATCGCGCATTTGTTTCAAATGGTCGATAGTAATCACGTCGCGATTTCCGGTGGTCGTAACAAAAATATTTCCTTCTTTCACCGCTTTTTCCATCGTGGTAACTTCAAAACCTTCCATCGCTGCCTGCAAAGCACAAATCGGGTCGATTTCGGTAACTATGACGCGCGCGCCGTACGAACGCATGGATTTGGCACAGCCTTTTCCCACATCGCCGTAGCCTAGCACGACAACCACTTTTCCCGCAATCATTACGTCGGTTGCGCGTTTAATGCCGTCGGCCAACGATTCGCGACAACCATACAAATTGTCGAATTTCGATTTTGTAACGCTGTCATTCACGTTGATAGCCGGTATCAGCAATTCGCCTTTTTCGAGCATTTGATACAAGCGATGAACGCCGGTTGTAGTTTCTTCCGAAACACCTTTTAATTGCGCTACCGTGCGATGCCACCGTGTTCTATCTTCTTTTAAAATATGATTTAAAGTGTCTAAAATCACTTGTTCTTCATGATTTCCACCTTTACGATTGATGGTCGAAGCGTCGTTTTCGGCTTTGAAACCCCAATGAATGAGCAAGGTAGCATCACCGCCGTCATCGACAATCAAATTCGGTCCTTCGCCGTTCGGGAAACGCAACGCCTGGTCGGTGCAATACCAATATTCTTCCAGCGTTTCGCCTTTCCATGCAAAAACCGGAATGCCCGCAGCGGCAATCGCGGCAGCGGCGTGGTCTTGCGTAGAAAAAATATTGCAACTTGCCCAACGCACCTGCGCGCCTAATTCAACCAGCGTTTCAATCAATACGGCAGTCTGAATGGTCATGTGCAGCGAGCCGGTAATCCGCGCGCCTTTCAGCGGTTTTTCCTTTCCGTATTTGGCACGGAGAGCCATCAAGCCGGGCATTTCGTGTTCGGCAATTTCTATTTCTTTTCTTCCGAAGTCGGCCAAGCTGATGTCGGCCACTTTATACGATAGATTTTCAGTCATTTTATTTTAATTTTATTCAAAAACGGAGTGCAAAGGTAATAAAAAATTGCCGGTAAATTACTACTTTTGCAGACAAAAAAGGAAATTGCATGACAGTTACGGTATATGCTTCGTCGAGTTCGCAAATCGATACCGCCTATTTCGAGGCCGCGAAAAAATTGGGAAAGTTATTTGCACAAAATAATATCCGCTGTGTCAACGGTGCGGGAAGTAACGGATTGATGGCTGCTGTTTCGGACGCCATCCTGCAAAACGGCGGGGAAGTGATTGGAATTATTCCGCAATTTATGATAGATGAGGGCTGGTGTCATTCGTCGCTCACCGAACGGATTGTTACGCAAGACATGCACGAGCGCAAGCAACTGATGGCGCGGAAATCGGACGCTTGTATTGCCTTGCCCGGAGGTGTCGGCACGTTGGAGGAATTGTTGGAAATTATTACGTGGAAACAGTTGGGTTTATACATCAAACCGGTGATTATCCTGAATGTACGCCATTATTATGACGATTTACTTAAAATGCTTCAAAAAGCGGAAAACGAGCAGTTTTTTCATCACAAGCATTCGGATTTCTGGTCGGTGGTGGAAACGCCCGAAGAGGCTTTGGCTTTATTAAAAACATGACAACAATCGAATTTCTGTCGGAATGGCCGGAAGCACAAAATTGGGGATTTGTGTTTTTTGCTATCTGTTTTTTTCTGAATATCCGGCTGTTGCAAAACCGCGAATTGATGACAGGAATAGGAAATTCGTTGTTTCGTCCGAATTACCGTCCCGATGATGTGAATTCCGATATCGCCGGTAAATTATTTTTGAGCCTGCAAGCCATCGTGTTTTTTTCGACTTTTATTTATTATCTGTTAGCCGACATTGTCGATTTGCGGAACGAAACGATGAGCCATTTATTCGGATTAATTGCATTGATTACCGTAATCCTCATTCTCTTTGTCCTTTTTAAATGGTTACTTGATTTTTTCGCCGGCAATATTTTTTTTTCAAAAGAAGACGTCCAACTCTGGAACAATTACTCGCTTTCGATTTTGTCGTTGAGCGGCTGGGTGTTATTTATTCCCACAGTACTTTTGTTTTATATCAAGGAAAGTTATACGATTTGCTTTTATTTTGTCCTGATTTATTCCATTTTGATAGTGATTTGGAGGGTGTTTAAAATTTACACAATATTTTTTGGACGGAAAATTCTTTCGCTTCATTTTATTTTGTACCTTTGCGCCCAAGAAGCGGTGCCTCTGTATTTGCTGTATAAGGCTCTGGTTTATTTATTTGTTACCAATTTAAAGGGTGTTTTATGGCTTCAAGTATAAAAAAAATATTGATTTCTCAGCCCCAACCGACGACTGAAAAATCGCCATATTTTGATATTGCGGAAAAATACGGTGTGAAAATGATTTTTCGCCCGTTTATCAAAATTGATCCGGTGAATGCGAAAGAATTTCGGACACAACGGATAAATATACTGGAATTTTCGGCGGTTGTTTTTACAGCAAAAACAGGGATTGACCATTTTTTCCGCTTGTGCGAAGAGTTGCGCATTCAGATTCCCGAAACCATGAAATATTTCTGCGTAACGGAAGCCATTGCCGTTTATCTTCAAAAATATATCAACTACCGCAAACGAAAAGTGTTTTATCCGGTATCGGGTAAAATGGAGGATTTAGTAACGGTGATTTGCAAGCATAGTAAAGAAAGTTATTTGATACCCGTGTCGGACGTGCATAAGGAGGATTGGCTTAAAACGTTGGACGACAAGAAAATACGCTATACGAAAGCGGTCATGTACCGCACTGTGAGCAACGACTTTCAACCCGACGAGCCGTTAGACTACGATGTATTGGTGTTCTTTTCACCAGCCGGAATTTCTTCTTTGTTGAAAAATTTCCCGAATTTTGAACAAAACGAAATCGTCATCGGGACGTTCGGGCCTACTACGGCCAAAGCGGTGAAGGACGCCGGTTTACGATTGGACATTGAAGCACCTACAAAAGAAGCCCCTTCTATGACGGCTGCTTTGGACAATTACCTGAAAAATATTTTGCGCAAAAAGAAATAATGTTTAGCAAAGCAGAACGCATTTCCAAGCAAAAGGAAATCGACTTTGTATTCGATGAAGGGATTTCTTTTATCGCCTATCCGTTGCGTGTGATTTATGCAGAAAAACGGACGGCGACGGAAATTCCTGTTTCCGTGTTGGTCAGTGTTCCGAAAAAACGCTTCAAGCGGGCGGTGAAACGTAACCGTATCAAACGCTTGATACGCGAGGCTTATCGACTGAACAATAACGAATTAAATGAATTCCTGCAAGCCAATGGAAAAGGCTTGTTTATTGCCTTTATTTATATCAGCAACGAACTGCATAATTTCTCCACGATAGAAAGGACAATGAAGAAAGTGTTAACCGGTTTAAAAGAAAAAACAGCATGAACGAAAAATTAAGGAAAGCGGGTGTCTTCGTGGCCTTGTTACCGATACGTTTTTATCGCAAGTGTATTTCCCCACTCACGCCGGCGACGTGCCGTTTTACGCCCACTTGTTCGGAATACGCACTGATTGCTATTCAAAAATACGGCGTGTTCAAAGGCGGCTGGCTGGCGATTAAGCGGATTTGTCGTTGCCATCCTTGGGGCGGTCAAGGCTACGATCCTGTGCCATAGCTTTCAGTTTGTGTTTTGTTTGACAATATTCCGGCAAAAATCGCACACTTTTTGACGAAGCACGGCCGGACGAAGGACTTTCAGTGAGGGAAACATAACCAATTTGCGAACGAATTCGTCTGTAATGCGGACGCGTAGTTGGATAATAAATTCGTCGGGTTCGTCTTTAATAATTTCCTGTGTGGAATTTAACGGCCTTATTTTGAGGTAAATGCCATCCTGTTTGTCGAACGACAGCACTAATTCTTCCGTTTTTCCTGAAAGATCCATTCCGTAAGCATATTTGTATTCTTCGGCCAGATTGACTGTTGCGTCTTTTTCTACCCAAACATCGACCATTCGTAAGGCAGAAATATTATCCAAAGCGTAGGTTTTCATATTTTTTTCGCCCACTTTCCGCGCAATCACATACCAGCGTTTGTCGTATTCGCGGATAGCATACGGCTCAACATAATGCTCTGTAACCGCTTTTTCGCCGTCTTCAAAATAAGAAAAATGAATGCACACCGATTTTTCGATAGCTTTCACAAGTAGATAAAAACACCGTCCGCCAATGGGGTGATAGTCTTCTGCAAAGACAAAATCAGGCATTTTATTCAGCGCGTTTAGTGAAACCAGAATATCGAACGTATCTAAAAACCGGTCGGCCGACGAATTGGGTTTGATGTTTTCCAGATAATATTCATCTGTCCGCAGACGATATTTAATAACGATACCGAACTCCCACTCGATACAGCGAATATCCAATTTAATGGATTTCCTCCCCAAGGTTGCATCGTCTATTCCTCTGTCACTCAACTCTTTTGCCAAATATATTTGCAATTCCTCATGCGTAACCGGTTGCGAATTTCGTACTTTCGCAATAATCAGCAACCTGCGTCGAAGGTCTTCCATCCCCGGCCGTTTCCAGGGCAATGATTGTTCCATAATTTTATTATTTCGGGCAAATATATTCATTTTTTGGTAACTTTCGGCCGATTTTTTGTACATTTGTTTTCATGTATATTGACATTCACACTCACAACCGGCTTCATTCGGAAAATTCGGGTGGTAAAGATTTTTATTCGTTGGGCATTCACCCTTGCGAAGGGACGGAAAATTGGGCGGAAGAAGAACGAGATTTGGAAGAATATGCAGTTTATAACCGGGTAATTGCGATTGGTGAGGCCGGATTGGATAAATTGTGTGAAACGGATTTTAATCTGCAAAAAGAAATTTTTATTTATCAAATCCGGTTGAGCGAGTTAATTAAAAAACCGTTGATTATTCATTGCGTTCGGGCGTTCGACGAGTTGATTGCACTAAAAAAAGAACTGAAACCCCAACAGGCTTGGATTATTCACGGCTTTCGGGGAAAACCGGAACAAATGAAGCAATTGCTTCGGCACGACCTTTATTTTTCATTTGGCCTGTATTTTAATGAAGAAACCGTCCGGCAAATTCCGTTAGACCGCCTGTTTCTCGAAACCGACGACAGCAAAACTTACATACAAGACGTATATCGCAAAGTGGCAGAATGCCGCTCGTTGAACGAAATCGAATTAATCCGTTCCATTGAAAAAAACTTTGTAAAGATTTTTTTAAATCGTACCTTTGTTTCTCAATATAAAAAATAGATATACCTATGGACAAGGAAGCGTGCTGATACGCACATTATAGACATTTTGGAAAAAGCGTTTATGCTTATATTCTGGTTTTCCGAAAATTAGACACTTTCAAAAAACCAAGTAAGAGTAAAGTGACGACGCTCACGTCAATTGGCATGGGTTTTACTCGTTTATTTAGTCTAAGCCTCGGAAAGCAAATAGAATAAGAGTTTTGTCCGCGCTATTTTTTTGTGTGTATCCGAACAATTTGGACAGAAAATGGTTATTATAGAATAAAATACCTTTTAAATTAAATAGTATGAGAAAAACAATTTTAGTCCTTTTATTATTGCTGTGGTGCATTCCCGCATTGGTATCCGCCCAGCACATACATCAAAAATCATTTGGGAAGTAACGTTGCCATAGCAGACGCAAACGGGTATGGATATGATGCATGGACTGAATCAATATGACTACAGCGCACGGTACTACGACCCGGGATATGGAAGGTTTACAACCATCGACCCGCTGGCGGAAACAATCCTATCAATCGGATAGATCCATCAGGTATGTATTGGGTAACGAATGAAGATAAACAATTCGCGGCTACACTGTCTTCTGCTATGGAACAAAGGTCATTTGCCTATCAAAAAGAAATTAATAATG
>BNTW01000040.1 GCA_025996895.1 Bacteroidia bacterium
AAAAAAGGAATAGTGATAAGCGATGAAGAGTTAAATGCAATAAATCTTAAAAAATATAAGTTCCATGGCGAGTGGAATTATGTCATAAAACCTAATAAAATGTGAAAATTATTTACGGACGCTCCCTAACATTCAATTCCCGAAATAAAAATTTTCATATTTGAAGAATTTGTAGTAATTTAGCAGGGTTTTTGAAACAGGAAACAATGTTAAACCTATATAAAAGTAAATGATTGATAGTCAAGACAGAATCATTCAGGTAAATATCGAAGAACAAATGAAATCGGCATACATCGACTATTCGATGTCTGTGATTGTATCGCGTGCTTTACCCGATGTGAGAGATGGATTTAAGCCCGTGCATCGCCGGGTGTTGTTTGGAATGAACGAATTGGGGAACCACTCCAATCAGCCGTACAAGAAGTCGGCAAGAATTGTAGGGGAAGTGTTGGGTAAATATCACCCGCACGGCGACAGTTCGGTTTATTATGCGATGGTGCGCATGGCGCAGGAGTGGTCGTTGCGTTATCCACTGGTCGATGGGCAAGGAAACTACGGCTCGGTCGATGGGGATGAGCCGGCAGCTATGCGTTATACGGAAGCGCGGTTGAGTCGTCTGGCCGAAGAAATGTTGCAGGACATTGACAAAAATACGGTCGATTTTCAATCCAACTTCGACGACACGCTGAAAGAGCCGACCGTTTTGCCAACCCGTATTCCGCAATTATTAATGAACGGAACGTCCGGGATTGCTGTCGGAATGGCGACTAATATGCCGCCGCACAACCTGACCGAATGTATCAACGGTATTCTTGCGTATATCGACGCGAAAGGCGAAATCAGTATTCCCGAATTGATGCAATACGTCAAAGGGCCTGATTTTCCGACAGGAGCGATGATTTACGGCTACGAAGGGATCCGGGAAGCGTTTGAAACCGGTCGAGGACGAATTATCATGCGTGGGAAAACCGATATTGAAGTACATAATAATAAGGAAACCATCGTCATTTCCGAAATTCCCTACCAGGTCAATAAAGCGGAATTGATTAAATACATCGGCGAACTGGTCACAGACAAGCGGCTGGAAGGCATTACTCATGTCAATGACGAATCCGACCGCGAAGGCATGCGCATTGTAGTGGATGTAAGAAAAGATTTCAATTCGAGTGTCATTCTGAACAAGTTGTATAAAATGACGGCCTTGCAGACTTCGTACAGTGTCAATAACATCGCTTTGGTGAAAGGACGTCCGCGCTTGCTCAACCTGAAGGACATGGTGCGTTATTTCGTCGAACACCGCGTCGATGTGGTAACTCGCCGTATCAAGTTCGATTTGGCAAAAGCCGAACGGCGTGCACACATCGTTGATGGCCTGATTATCGCTTCCGATCATATCGACGAAGTGATTGCCATTATCAAATCGACCAAGACAACGCCGGAATCAATATCGCGTTTGATGGAACGCTTTGCTTTGTCGGAAATGCAAGCACAGGCGATTGTTGAAATGCGCCTGCGCCAATTGAATGGCCTCTCGCAAGATGAATTACACCGCGAATTGGAGGAATTGCGTAAATTGATTGCGCATTTGAACGAAATTCTGAATAGCGAAGAGTTGTTGATGGGTGTTATTAAGGACGAAATGATTGAAGTCCGCAACAAATATGGCGACAACCGGCGGACAGAAATCATTTATGCGACCGAAGACATGAATCCCGAAGATTTTTATGCGGACGACGAAATGATTATCACCATTTC
Source organism: Bacteroidia bacterium (assembly GCA_025996895.1). Lineage (GTDB taxonomy): Bacteria > Bacteroidota > Bacteroidia > Bacteroidales > Azobacteroidaceae > Azobacteroides. The sequence goes on from BNTW01000040.1 coordinate 1,756, forward strand.
GCATTTAGGCTACATCAAACGTACCTTGTTGACCGAATTTAAGGCGCAAAACCGAGGCGGTATCGGATCGAAAGGCTCGGAAACGCGCGACGAAGATTTTGTCGAATACATCTATCCGGCCAACATGCACGCAACCATCATGTTTTTCACCCAAAAAGGAAAATGCTACTGGCTAAAAGTCTATCAAATTCCCGAAGGCACAAAAATATCGAAAGGACGCGCTATTCAAAACTTGCTGAATATTGACTCCGACGATAAAGTAAAGGCATTTGTCCGCGTTAAACAGTTGAACGACAAAGACTTTGTGGAATCTCACTATCTCGTTTTTTGTACGAAAAAAGGGATCATTAAGAAAACATTGTTAGAAGCCTATTCGCGTCCGCGTCAAAACGGTGTGTTTGCGATTAATTTGCACGAAGACGATGAACTGATTGAAGTACGCATGACGAACGGCACCCACGAAATCGTTATGGCCAACCGCAAAGGGCGTGCGCTGCGCTTCAACGAACACACTGTCCGCGCTATGGGACGAACGGCCGCCGGTGTGAAAGGCATGACGCTCGATGCGAAAAACGACGAAGTGGTCGGCATGATTGTAATTAAAGATACGGAAAAGGAAAGTATTCTCGTGGTTTCGGAACAAGGTTACGGAAAACGTTCCAAGATAGACGATTACCGCATTACCAACCGGGGCGGAAAAGGCGTTAAGACGTTGAATGTTACGGAAAAAACCGGTGTGCTGGTAAGTATTAAAACGGTAACGGACGACAACGACTTAATGATTATCAACAAGTCGGGTATTACCATTCGCATGAAAGTGTCGGATTTGAACATTATCGGCCGGGCAACGCAGGGCGTACGCTTGATTAATCTTGGCAAACGCAACGACGAAATCGCTTCGGTTTGCAAAGTGATGTCCGAAAATGAAGAAGAAACAGCAAATTTGGAAGAAAATAATGAAAATTCGGTTGAAAATACCGATTAATTTGTAATTTTACGGCAAAATAACAAAATAAAAAAGTTGAATATATGAAAAAGGTAGCAATTACACTCGCATTGTGCCTCGTAGTAGGTTTTTCTTTCGCACAGAAAAAAGCGGTGAGTGAAGCAAAAGAAGAGATTAAGACAAAAAATGCAACACAGCAAGCCCAAGATTTGGGCGAAGCGCGTCGTTTAATTCAGGGCGCATTGCAAGATCCGGAAACAAAAGACGATGCGGAAACATGGTATGTGGCCGGACAAATTGAAGAAAAGGCCTTTTCGACCGAACAAACCAAAGAAGTGATGGGTTTGAAGCCGGTAGAAGATGTGATGTACAGCAGTTTGACTCAAATCGGACAGTATTTTATCAAAGCCGACTCTTTGGGCGAATTACCCAACGACAAAGGTAAAGTGAAAAACCGCTTTCGCAAAGACATGAAAGCGATTTTGCTGGCCGACCGTTCTTATTATATCAACGCCGGTATTTATTTCTTTGAAAGAGAAAATTATGAAAGAGCCTACACGGCATTTAAGTTCTATGGCGATATTCCTGCGTTGCCGATGATGGCAGGTGAAAAATTTCCGCCTGCAATGGATGATACCATCGAAGTGCAAATCCGCTATTATGCCGGTTTAGCCGCTTCCTATATTCCCGATCCGTCGGCAGCCACTGAAATTTTCAACTCAATTAAGGACTTGAAATACAACGAAAACGAAATCTACCAACGGCTGGCAACCCTTTACCAGCAACAGGAAGATACGGTAAATTTTACAAAAACATTGGAAGAAGGCGCGGCCAAATTTCCGGGTGAGGCGTATTACATGCTCAACCTGATTAATTTGAAAATCATCAATGGACAAACGACAGAGGCTGTCGATTATTTGAATAAAGCAATTGCTATTTCGCCCGATAATGCTCAGCTCTACGACGTGGTAGGTCAGGTATATGAAGAAATGAAAAATTTCGATAAGGCTTCGGAATCGTTCCAAAAAGCCATCGAGATTCAACCCGATTATAGTGAAGCCTATTCTCACGCAGGACGTTTGTATTACAATGCAGGGGTAGAACAACGCGGTAAGGCCGATAACATTGCGGACAAAACGGCTTACGAACAAGAAGCTAAAAAAGCGCAGGATTATTTCAACGAAGCACTTCGATATTACGAAAAAGCCTATGAGTTGAATGCGGACGACAAAGATGCGGTTTTTGCTTTGCGTAATATCTATTATACGCTGGGTATAAACGACAAATACGAAAAAATGGATAAAATTTATTCGGGGCAATAATGAGCGAAGAATACTTCGGCATCAATTATACTTTTGGGAAAGACGCGATTGATTCGACTATCGACAAATGGCTGCAGTCTGACGAAAAAAAGTATGTGTGTGTGGCCGATGGTGTTACTTTAGCATTAAGTACTGAAAATAAAGCGTTAAAAAACGTGCTGGATGAGGCCGGCATGGTGGTTTGCGACAGCAGTTGGGTACCATTGTACCTGCGTTCGCTCTACGGAATTAAGCGCGAACAATATGCGGGAAGCGATTTTTTGATGAACGCCGTTACGGCAAAAAAATACCGCCTGATGTTTATCGGTGCCTCCGAACACACGCTTGATGCTTTGAAAAATAATTTAGCGCGTAAAAATGAAGGGATCAGGGAGATGACATTTCTCCCTCTTCCTTTTTTAGACGTAACGGAATTTGATTACAAGCAAATTGCCGAAGAAATCAACCGCAACCGGCCGGATTTGATTTTCGTTTCGTTGGGAATGCCGAAACAGGAATTTTTCATGCATCGGCTGATACCTTATATAAATAGAGGTGTATTAATCGGCGTCGGTGCGGCTTTCAAATTTCATTCGGGGCTGGCCAATCAAAAGCGCGCGCCTCAATTTATGATTAAAGCAAAAATGGAATGGATATACCGCATTTGGAGTGAGCCGGAAAAGCAGTTGAAACGCTGCCGGCTGATTTTTATGTCCATGCCGAAAATTTATTGGAAAGAGTACAGGAATAAAAAGAATGTTGCGTTATGAGCTTGAATGTCATTATCGCGTTGTTGTTGAGTATAGTTATTAGCGTTTTCTCTACTTTTTACATTATCCGGTTTTCAAAAAATCTGGGCTGGGGCGACGATCCTTCGGAAGACCGCAAAATCCATAAACGGAAAGTGCCGAACATGGGCGGCATTGCCGTATTTATCGCAACGATGGTTACTTATTTTTCATTCAGTGATTACAGCGACATTATCCGTCCCGACAAACTGTTTTCGATTTCGATTTTTCTCTTTTTTATCGGGGTCAAAGACGACGTTGAAAGCATTTCCATCCGAAGCCGGTTTATCATGGAATTTCTGTGCGCATTCTTTATTATTTACATTACCGACATTCGTCTGACGACTTTGTGGGGTATTTTCGGTATCGAAGAAATACCGCTTGTGCCAAGTTACCTGCTTACTTCTCTTTTTATTGTGGGCTGTATCAACGCCTACAACATGATTGACGGCTTGGACGGCTTGCTCGGCTCCATTTCACTCATCGGGGCAATGAGTTTCGGATTTATTTTTAATTTTTCGGGCGAATGGTTATGGACGCTGCTCTGTATAGCTATGTGTGGAGCCTTGCTGGGTTTTCTGTTTTTTAATTGGTACCCTGCAAATATTTTTATGGGAAACGGCGGAGCGTTGTTTCTGGGGACAATATTTGCGTGTTTTGCCCTGCGGGCGATGCAGTTGCGTCCGATAACTTACGGAGAAATCCATATTTCCATGTTGCACACGATGGCCTTCAGTATCATTGCCATTCCGATTGTCGATATGCTGATGGTGTTCAGTCTGCGCATTTATCACGGACATTCTCCGTTTAAGGCGGATAACCGGCATATCCACCACCGCTTGATTGGTATGGGATTAAATCATGCCCAAGCAAGTTTGGTGATTGTCTTGCTCAACATTTTAATTATTGCATTTGCGTATAGGATACAGGATATGAGAGCATTGAAATCACTGCTTTTCACTATCTTGTTTTGTTTTGTGCTGGAACTGGCGGTTATTTACGCCACTTATTATATTAAAAAAGGTAAAAGAAAAAAGATTGTTTCACATTAAAAGTTTATGAAAATGAAAGAAAAAATTGGTAGCGACGCCGGTCGCGTATGGAACATTTTGAACGAAAAGGGAACGAAATCGGTAAAAGAACTGAAAAGATTGGCCAAATTGACCGATAAGGAAATTTATGCCGTTATCGGCTGGTTGGCACGGGAAGAAAAATTGGCCTTCGGAGAAAAAGAAGACGATATTTATCTCTCTCTGATTTAATTACTTACTTCCCAAATACATCGTGCAAATCCCGAAAGTGAGTGGGTGATATTCGACAGCAACAAACCCGTTTTTTTCGAGAATGGAAGTCATTGTCTTGTTTTGCGGAAAGGCTTCAATTGATTTGGGCAAATAATGATAGGCGGCGTTGCTTTTAGACAACCACTTGCCTATCAGTGGGATAAGTTTGGAATAAATCCGGTATCCCTGTTTCAAGGGAAAATGTTCGGGCGTGGAAAGTTCGAGAATCATCAGTTTTCCACCCGGTTGCAATATGCGCAAAATTTCCTGCAATCCTTTGTCCAAATCTTCAAAATTGCGGACGCCGAAAGCAACCATCGCTGCATCGAACGAATTATCCGGCAATTGCAAATCATCACAGTTTTGCCGTTCAAACCGTATTTTTTCGGACAATCTGGCGCGTGAAACTTTTTCTTTTCCTACATTCATCATTTGTTCGGAAATATCGATACCCCTGATTTCGTCCGGTTGTAACATTCGGCAGGCTTCCAATGCCAAATCACCTGTTCCGGTGGCCACGTCCAAGATTTTTTTCGGTGCAAGCGATTGCAGGGCGCGGATACCTTTTTTTCGCCAAAAGCGATCGATACCCAGCGAAAGCATGCGGTTTAACAAATCGTATTTAGGGGCAATTTCGTTAAACATTTCTTCCACTTGAACGCTTTTTGCGCCGGATTTGCCGGTGTAAGGAATAATTTTTTCTACCGAATAAGTCATTTTTCTTCGTTTTGAACGTTTGTATTTTTATCTTTGTACAAAAATAAGCATTTTAGTGGTAAAAAAGAATTCTTTGCAAGCCTGGTTTTTAGCTGTTCGCCCGAAAACATTGTCGGCGGCAGTTGTTCCGGTCATGGTTGCCTGCGCTTTGGCGTATCACGACGACGTTTTTTCATGGAAACCGGCGTTGATTTGCTTGGTTTTTGCCTTATTAATGCAAATCATTTCCAATCTGGCCAATGATTATTTCGACTACCGGAAAGGAAGCGACAACGATGAGCGGCTGGGACCGAAACGCGCAGTCGCCGAAGGCTGGATTTCGCCCCAAACCATGCTGTCGGTTACGCTGGGGTTGTGTGTGTTGGCCGGTATAACCGGTTTGTTATTAGTGTTTTACGGTGGTTGGCAGTTAATCATAGCCGGTTTCTTTATTGTGTTGTTTGCGCTGGCTTATTCCGGCGGCCCTTATCCTTTGGCCTATCACGGCTGGGGCGACGTGTGCGTGTTGCTGTTTTTCGGCATTGTTCCGGTCGGCTTTACCTACTATGTGCAGGCTTTGCGATGGACAACACCGGCTACGATTTGCGGAATTTCCGTCGGATTGGTCATTATCAATATTTTGGTTGCCAATAATTATCGTGATCGATTTTCGGACAAGCGCGCCGGCAAAAAGACGACAATTGTCTTGTTCGGCGAAAAATTCGGTAGTTATTTTTATTTGTTCAACGGCATTGTCACCGTACTGCTGTGCCAATATTTTTGGCTGGAAAAAGCCGTTTGGGCGGCCTTACTGCCGGTTTTATTTTTATTTCCGCATGTCTGCACGTGGCGCGAAATGGTCGTTATTAACCAAGGCGAGCGATTGATTTCCCTATTGGAAAAAACCGCACGCAACGTACTGATTTTCGGTATTTTATTCGCCATTGGCCTGACTATTCACTAATCACTATTCTCTATTCACTAATTTATTCGTATCTTTGCCGACCAATTAAAAAATTTACTCTATGTTTTCAGGAATAGTAGAAGAAGCGGCGACGGTGGTCGGTCGGATGAGCGAACAGGGCAATTTACATCTGACAATAAAATGTTCGTTTTTGGATGAATTGAATATCGACCAAAGTGTGGCACACAACGGCGTGTGTTTGACAATTGTCCGTCTGACAGACGATGGCTACACCGTAACGGCCATTAAGGAAACGTTGGACAAAACCAATCTCGGCCTGTTGCAAGTCGGCGACAAAGTGAATTTGGAACGGAGTATGAAAATCAACGGCCGTCTGGATGGACATATTGTACAGGGGCACGTTGATCAAACCGCCGTCTGCACGAAAGTGGAAGAAAATGCCGGCAGTTGGTACTACACGTTTGAGTATGATTTCGATCGCGAAATGGCGAAACAGGGTTACATGACTGTCGAAAAAGGCTCGGTTTGCGTGAATGGCGTCAGTCTGACGGTGGTTAATTCCAAAGACAACAGTTTTCAGGTGGCGATTATCCCCTACACCTACGAATTTACCAATTTCCACCAAATCAAAGCCGGCACGGTCGTCAATCTGGAGTTTGATATTATCGGAAAATATTTGAGCAAATTGAATCGGTATATAAAAGTTCGGAAACGACTTATACCTATTTTACCGAAATATCAACTATAGCTGCCGGCAAAGTACGAAAAATAACCGGCTATTATAATGTGAGTGGTATAAAACTGCCGAAAGAGCCGGAAAGCGGTATCTACATTATTAAATATGACAACGGAAGCAGCAAAAAAGTATTGAAATCAATCAACCGGTAATTAATAAACGATTATGATAACGAAATGAAGCAGCCCCAATAAGGTTGCTTTGTTTCATTGTATTTTACGTCAGAAACTCCCGCTTGTAGATTCTGACCAGCAAGAAGAAGGAGGAAATGACTAACGGGCCGAAAATAATGCCCCAAAATCCGAATAAATTCATACCTAAAATAATTCCGAAAAGCGTGACAAGCGGATGAACGTTCGCTTGTTTCTGCAACAACATCATGCGGATACCATTATCTATATATGAAATCACGCAGGCACCATATATAATAAGGATAATTCCCTGCCAAACCGCCCCACCCATCATTAAATTGATAGCCAAAGGCACCCAAATTCCGCCTGTGCCAATCACTGGAACTAATCCGAAAAAGGCAGTGATAAGTCCCCAAATGACCGGGTCGCCTGCGTTTAAAAACCAATAAGCCAAAGCGGCCGCCAAGCCCTGCCCCACCATAATCAGCGGTATGCCAATGGCATTGCTGAGTATCATGCTGTGCACCGAACTTTTTAACAAACGGATACTGTCGGACGACATCGGTAAAAAATCTTCTATCCCTCTTTCAAACTCCCTGCTTTGATTTAACAGGAAGAAAAGCACAAACATCATCATAATCACGTTGGCCAACACACTGCCCGAAGCAGTCAAAACACCAGGCAATATGCTTCCTACAACCGACAGGCCTTTTTGGATTACTTCTTCGGAGAAAATATTATACCCCCATTTCTGAATAACCAAATCATGAATATTATGCAGATTACTTACAATTACCTGCGGATCGAAACTTTTCAGTTTATTGAAGAGAACTGAAACTAATCCGCCGATTACCAATAAGATAAAGAGAAACGAGAGTATCATTAAAACGGCCGTTGCGAGTGTATTGCTCCAGCCTTTTTTCAGTAAGTATCGATGCGGTTTGCGCAAAATCATATAAATCGTAAATCCACCCAGCACAGAGCTGACAAAATAACTCAATTCCCCGATAATCACACAGGCTAAAAACACGATTATCAGCAAAAAGCCGATTTGCTTGATGTTTTCATTAAAATGTTTTCCTTCGTACATTTTATTTTAATTTTAACTGCCAATTCCACGCCGACCGCAATGTATCTTCAATGGTTTCTTTTGCTGTCCAGCCTAACACTTCATTTGCTCGCCGCGGATTTGCCCAGATTTTTTCGATGTCGCCTTCGCGCCGGCCGACGATTTTGTGAGGAACTTTTACGCCGGTCGCTTGCTCAAAACTGTTAATTAACTGCAAGACTGACAATCCTTTACCTGTCCCCAAATTAAAATATTCCAACTGTTCGTCCGAACGATTTTCCAACATGCGCTCGATAGCGACCACATGCGCCTTTGCCAAATCCACTACATTGATATAATCACGAATGCAAGAGCCGTCGGGTGTATTATAATCGTTGCCGAAAACGGACAATTCTTTACGAATGCCGATAGCCGTCTGCGTCAGAAACGGAACAAGATTTTGCGGCACGCCGTTCGGTAATTCGCCGATTTCGGCCGACGGATGCGCACCTATCGGATTGAAATAACGCAAGATAATGCTTTTATAGGATGCGCCCGCATGGATAGCGTCGCGAATAAATTCTTCGTTGATTTGCTTGGTGTTACCGTAAGGCGACAAAGCCGGCTGAATGGGTGCGGTTTCATCGACCGGCAACCGTTCGGGCTGACCATAAACCGTGCAGGAAGAAGAAAAGACAATGCCTTTTACGTCGTATTCCGGCATTAATTCCAGCAAATTCAGCAGGGAAACCAAGTTATTACGATAATACAGCAACGGTTTATGCACAGACTCGCCCACCGCTTTGCTGGCAGCAAAATGGATAATGCCTTTGATGTCCGGATATTTTTTGAAAACAGTCGTCAAGACAGCTTTATTCACACAATCGACTTGTTCAAAAGCCGGACGAATGCCGGTGATTTTTTCAATTCCGTCGATTATTTCCACCTTAGAATTGGATAAATTATCTACAATAATCACCTCATAACCAGCATTTTGCAACTCAACCGTCGTATGTGATCCAATGTATCCAGCTCCGCCCGTTACTAAAATCCTACCTTTCATTTTTTATTTGAATGTATAATATTTATTGCATAAAAAATTAAATCCTGTGTAAAAAACAATTCCTATCAGCTGGCAGATATAAGCCGGAATACCGGAATAGGCGTTTAGCAACATAACCAGCAGTAATTGAGGAATATAGCAAATCAGAAAAGCAGCGATAAATCGCAAAAAATCGGCTTTCCAATTTTTTTGACTGCCGAACGTCCAGCGACGATTCCAAACAAAACTGTTAATCAAGCCCACGACATAACCCACGACATTGGATACAGAAGCCGCCGTAGATGAAGCCGTTTGACCGCTTTGCAAGTTGAAAACCCAATGTAACATCAACCAAATAACGACAGCCGTCAGCAAGGTATTCACAATTCCTACTATTCCGTACTTAAACGCCTGAATGATAAACTTTTTAGCCATTCCGTTGCAATTCTCTCCGAATATCTTCTTTGTCAAACACTTTTACGTTCGTAATAATAAAATGGTCGTTGATAAAATCGCCGTATTGATTGCATTCTTCGATAGCACGCGCCAAAGAATATTTCACATCGGCCTGAAAATCAAGCAGAAACAAAATATTGAAATAATTGTCTTCTATTTTTATTTCTTCCACAATTCCCTGACTTTTATTAATACTGTATAAAAATTCTTTTTCAATCAAATCGCGCTGGTAGTCGGAAAAAACTTTTAAACGATTGGATTTGAAAAAAGCGTAATAACGCAGTTTAGTCCCTTTTCCGCCCAGACCGGTCGAAATAAAGATTTTTTTCTCACCTGAAAATTCAAATTCCAGTGTGATTTTTGCTTGCGCCAACGACAGGGAAGCCCACTCTTTCAATTCTTTGTCCTGCACTTCTTCACCGTAATTTTCCAACGCGCGATAGGCTTTCACATCGCCCGAAATGGCCATAGCTGCCATTAAAATCTTTTTTTCTTTCAAAGAAGTATCGTCCGATTGCAAGATTGCGACTTGTTCTTCCGCCGTCAGATTTAAATCGCTTTCTCGTATTTTTTCCATGTAACGAAAATACTCCATCTGTTTGTCAACCGAAAGAGTCGTATCCAACACACACAGGCTTCCGTCTATGCTCGCCAACGAATTTTGCAATTCCTTTAATATAGAGTCATCGTTTCTCATATTTCCAATTATAATCTTTTTTTCCTCTTAATCGCTGGTAAAGATAGAAATATCCATCGACAAAAACCTGAATGCAATCAAAAAAGAACAAAGTAACGTAAAATTTTCGCAAATTCAATGCACTTGCAGTTTTATTTATCACAAAATATTGGGTGTATAATCGCGTCAGGAAAAAAAACAGCGCAGCAGCAGGCAACACCAAATCCGGCAAGCCGGCAACAATCACCGCCACTGCCAGCAGATAGAACAAAATCCGTGTGAGTTGTTCGCCTCGCCAAAAAAGAAGCGGAAATGTTTCGTAAAACCGGCGGGTGAGCATTCGTCTGATTTTCAGCTCTTTCCAGACAAAATTTTCATTCATATCCACCTGTATTACGCTTTCGGGCGTCAGTTCGACGGCGACATTTTTGTTGGAAGCAATGTCCTCTATAAACAAATCGTTTTCGCCGGCATCCAAAAAATTAGAACGCACAAAACCTTTTTCCTGAAAAAAATGCTGCTTGTGGTAGGCATAATTCCGGTTGTCGGCCTGATAAGCATGCCCTTTCAACGTCAACGCCACCATTTGCAAATCGGAAAAGAAATAATCGTAAGCGGCATAAGCCGACGACGATTTTTCTAACGTACTGAAACCCAACACGATCGATTTTTTATCGGTAAAATGACGCGCCATTCGCCGTATCCAATCTTTCCCCACCGGACGACAATCGGCTTCCGTAAATAATAAGGTATCATAATGAGCGGCTTTAATGCCGACAGTCAAACTCAATTTTTTGCGTCCCAAATTTTTCGTTCCATCGGGAATATAGGTATGATACAAGCGTGGATATTGATAATCGAGCCGTTTCATCACATCATCCGTATCATCGTTTGAGCCGCTATTCACAAAAATCACTTCGTATTCGGGATAATCCTGTTCCAAAATAGACGGTAGATATTGTTCCAGATTCCGGGCTTCATTTTTGGCGCAAATGATCACTGAAACCGGCGGTTGATTGGAAGGCAACGTGATTTTTCCCTTCTGCACCGCCCGCTGATAAAAATACGGACTTGCCAGATAACACCAATAATAAATCAACTGGACAATCCAACAGCACGCAAGTGCGGAAAGCAAAATAATTTCGACCGTCGTAAAAATTTCCATTTTTATAATAAATCCGAAAAATAAGATTGGGGTAACTGCCGGCAGTTGTATTGCGAAGCCATAATTTCGCCATACGCGCCCGCCGAACGAATGGCAACAAAATCGCCCCGATGTGTCTTGTTCAGGTCGATTTGCTTGGCAAAACAATCCGAAGATTCGCAAATCGGACCGACTACATCGTACGTTTCTTGAGGCTCTTCCGAGCTTATATTCTCAATTTTATGATAAGCTTCGTAAAACGCCGGACGAATTAGCTCGGTAAATCCCGCGTCTAACACCACAAATTTTTTCACACTGCCTTCTTTCACATACAGCACTTTGGAAATCAGGCTTCCACATTGTCCGACAATAGAACGTCCCGGCTCGAAATGGACTTGTTGATTGGGCAAAACCGGAAAATGTTTATGAAAAACCTCAAAATATTCCTTAAAATCGGGAATAGAATTGCGATTGGGATGGTCATAATCAATACCCAAGCCACCACCGAAATTGATATGTTCGACCGTAATTTTCCGCTTTGCCAACTGTTGTTGAATTTCAATCACCCGATTACACAAGGCTTGAAAAGGCTCTAAATCCGTCAGTTGCGATCCGATATGAAAATGTATGCCTATCAATTGAACGGAAGCAAGCGTTTCCAAGCAGTCCAGCACCTTATCCAATTGGTCTAAATTGATGCCGAACTTATTCTCTTTCAGGCCGGTAGTGATATGGTGGTGCGTATGCGCATTCACTTCGGGATTAATCCGCAACGCGACTCGCGCGATTTTTCCTTTCGCTGTTGCCAATTCATTAATCACTTCCAATTCGGGAATGGACTCGGCATTGAAGCAAAAAATATTTTTGTCTAATCCCAAGTTAATTTCCCAATCAGCCTTCCCCACCCCTGCAAAAACAATTTTTTCGGATGGAAAACCCGCATTTAAAGCCGCTTGAATTTCACCTCCACTCACGCAATCCGCCCCCAAACCCTGTTCGCGGATAATGGAAAGAATACGCGGATTAGCATTTGCCTTCACGGCATAATGAATATGATAATTGTATTTATTTGCCTCTGTATTAATGTTTTTCAACGTTTCACGCAACAACTCCGTATTATAAAAATAAAAAGGTGTCTGTATTTGCCTGAATTTATCTATCGGAAAAATGCCTTTCATTTAAGAATGTTTTTTATTTGACGCGCAAAGATAGACGGAAATCCGTATATTTGCAATAATAATTTATACGAAAAGTTATGTTTTCTCATTCGCAAATTTTGTTTGCCTTTTTCCTGACGGTAATAGCGGGTTTATCGACCGGTATCGGGAGTTTAATCGCTTTGATAGCGAAGAAAACCAACACGAATTTTCTGAGTATTTCGCTGGGATTTTCGGCGGGAATCATGATTTACGTTTCGTTTATGGAGATGATGCCTCAGGCGTTGGGCGAACTGACGCTCGCGCATGGCGAAAAAATAGGTACGCTCTATCTTATTCTCGCATTTTTTGCCGGCATTATTTTTATCAACTTGATTGACTTTCTCATTCCCGAAAACATCAATCCGCACGAGGCGCACGCGGTCGAGGAAATGCAAAACAGCGAACGGCTGAAACGGACAGGAATTATCGTCGCGCTGTCAATTGCGATACACAATTTCCCCGAAGGCATTGCTACCTTCACGTCTGCACTCAATTCGTTGGACGTGGCTATTCCGATTACCGTCGCGATTGCCATTCACAATATTCCCGAAGGAATTGCCGTTGCCGTCCCAATTTATCACGCCACCGGAAACCGCAAAAAAGCCTTTTGGTATTCGTTTTTGTCGGGTTTGGCCGAGCCGTTGGGTGCCTTGCTGGCGTTCATTTTCCTGATGCGCTTCTGGACGCCTGTCCTCAACGGATTGATTTTAGCAGCCGTAGCGGGCATTATGGTCTTCATTTCGCTGGATGAATTGTTGCCGAGCGCAGAAAAATACGGAAAACACCACCTTTCCATCACCGGCGTAGTGCTGGGCATGGCGGTGATGGCAGTGAGTTTGTTTTTGTTTATATGAAGAATTTATTATAATTTTGCAAGACTGATTATAAACGAAAAATATATACAGTATGCCACAAATTAGCAGATTTTACGGATTAATAATATTTTTGTGGGAGAAAGCACAAAAAGGTGAAAATTTGGATTTTATAGAGCCATTAAAATAGTAAATTATGTTTTTAGAAGTATCAAAAGCTAAATACTTGGATCATTATCGTTTGTTACTCACATTTAACAACGGTATCGAAAAAACTGTTGATTTGAAAAATGAATTGCATGGAGAAGTTTTTAAACCACTCCAGCAATTAGATTTTTTCAAAAAATTTCAAGTACCATACAATACGGTGGAATGGGAAAACGGCGCAGATTTTGCACCGGAATATCTATATGAAATAGGTGTTTGATTCATGAGTGTTGCCTTAAAATCTCTACCGCCCTACCCTTCTTTCGTGGAAGGCATTCGGCGTGCACCCGACAGAGGATTTCGATTAACACCGGCACAAACGGAAATTGCGTTGAAAAACGCTCTGCGCTATATTCCACCCCAATGGCAGGAACAGTTGAAGCCCGAATTGGAGGAAGAATTGCGCACGCGCGGACGGATTTATGCTTACCGCTTCCGCCCGCAGGGTGATATTCGACCCAAATCCATCGACGAATACGAAGGAAACTGTATCGAAGGCAAGGCTTTTCAAGTAATGATTGACAATAATCTCTGTTTCGATATTGCTTTATATCCTTACGAATTAGTTACTTATGGCGAAACCGGACAGGTCTGCCAAAATTGGATGCAGTACCGCTTGATTAAACAATACCTGCAAATCATGACCAACGAACAAACTTTGGTGGTCGAATCGGGTCATCCCTTGGGTTTGTTCAAATCGCATCCCAATGCCCCGCGCGTCATTATCACCAATTCCATGATGGTCGGAATGTACGACAATCAAGCCGATTGGGAAATCGCCTCCCAGATGGGTGTTGCCAATTACGGGCAAATGACCGCCGGCGGTTGGATGTATATCGGTCCGCAAGGCATTGTGCACGGCACTTTCAATACCTTATTAAATGCAGGACGGTTAAAATTGGGAATTCCTGCTACCGGTGATTTACGGGACAAACTGTTTGTTTCTTCCGGTTTGGGTGGCATGAGCGGTGCGCAACCCAAAGCGGCCGAAATTGCCGGTGCCGTTGCTATTATTGCCGAAGTCGATCTCTCCAGGATTGCCACCCGGTTTGATCAAGAATGGATAAAGTGTGTTGTCAATAGTCCGAGTGGTGCTTTTGAACAGGCAAAACAAGCATTACAAGAACGAGTCCCCTGGTCTATTGCTTATCACGGCAATGTGGTTGACCTGTTGGAATATGCCGACCAACAAAATATATCGATTGATTTACTTACCGACCAAACGTCTTGCCATGCGGTTTACGAAGGCGGCTATTGTCCCGTTGGCATTACATTTGCCGAACGCACCCGTTTATTAAAGGAAGATCGCGATAATTTCCGTGCATTGGTCGATCGTTCGTTGCACCGCCATTTTGAAGTTATCAAAAAATTAGTAGCCCAAGGCACCTATTTTTTCGATTACGGCAATTCATTCATGAAAGCCATTTATGATGCAGGTGTAAAAGAAATTTCCCGGAACGGTAAAGACGAAAAAGACGGTTTTATCTGGCCGTCGTACGTGGAAGACATTATGGGGCCGGAATTGTTTGACTATGGTTATGGACCCTTCCGTTGGGTTTGCTTGAGCGGGAAACATGAAGATTTGATAAAAACCGACCGCGCGGCGATGGAATGTATCGACCCCAATCGCCGGGGACAAGACCGCGACAATTATAATTGGATCCGGGATGCCGAAAAAAATAATTTGGTAGTTGGCACGCAAGCGCGGATTTTGTATTCCGATGCGGAAGGCCGATTGAAAATCGCTTTGCGTTTCAACGAAATGATTCGGAACCGCGAAACCGGCCCGATTATGTTGGGGCGCGACCATCACGATGTGAGCGGAACGGATTCGCCTTTCAGGGAAACTGCCAATATCAAAGATGGAAGTAATGTGATGGCGGACATGGCCGTTCAGTGTTTTGCAGGAAACGCCGCGCGGGGAATGAGTCTCGTAGCCTTACATAACGGCGGTGGCGTAGGCATTGGAAAAGCCGTTAACGGCGGATTCGGCATGGTGCTGGATGGCAGCGAGCGAGTCGATGAAATTCTGAAAACCGCTATGTTGTGGGACGTAATGGGTGGTGTTGCCCGCCGAGCATGGGCAAGAAATCCGCATGCCATCGAAGTTTGCAAAGAATTTAATGAGAAACACAAAGAAGATTATTATATAACAATACCCTATTTAAGAGCAACTAAAATAAATACAATAATATGAATAAAATCGTCGAATGTGTCCCGAACTTTAGTGAGGGACGCAATTTGGAAAAAGTAGAACGGATTGTCGATGCTTTCCGTGCCAAAGAAAACATTAAATTGCTGGATTACAGCAACGACAAAGACCACAACCGAATGGTCGTGACCGTCATCGGCGAGCCGGAATCCATCAAAAACGCTGTGATTGAAGCGGTTGGCATTGCCGTTCGAGAAATTGATTTGACCAAGCACGAAGGGCAACACCCACGTATGGGAGCGGTCGATGTCGTTCCTTTTATTCCCATCAAAGGAATGAACATCGAGGAAGCGGACGCACTGGCCAAAGAAGTCGGAAAAACGCTGGCGGAAAAATATCACCTTCCTGTTTTTCTGTACGAAAAATCGGCTTCGGTAGAACATCGTCAGAATTTGGCAGCGATACGGAAAGGGGAATTTGAGGGATTAGTTGAAAAAATGAAACTGCCCGAATGGAAACCAGATTTTGGCCCCGAAGAACGTCATCCGACAGCGGGCGCAGCGGTGGTGGGCGCGCGCATGCCGTTGATTGCGTTCAACGTCAATCTTCACACAACCAATTTTGAAATTGCCGACAAGATTGCAAAAAAAGTACGTTTTATCGGCGGCGGATTGCGATTTTGCAAAGCGATGGGCGTGGATTTGAAAGATCAGGGATTGATGCAGGTTTCTATGAATTTGACGGATTACACAAAAACCGCTATTTATCAGGCGGTAGAAATGATACGCTTTGAAGCCCAACGTTACGGCGTTTCGGTTGCCGGTTGCGAATTGATCGGATTGGTGCCTTTGCAAGCGGTGGTCGATACGACTTCCTATTATTTGGGATTAGAAAATTTTTCGACAAAACAAATTTTGGAAAGCCATCTCATGGAATAAAAGCCCCTCTAAATCTCCCCTCAAGGGGAGACTTTGGTAAAGCACAAAATTCAAATTATGCAAATAGAAAAAGCTGGAAATAACGTAGTCTCTAAAAGCCCCCTTGAGGGGGTTGGGGGCTGTAACTACATCATCAAAAACATCACTCAATTGGTGACCTGCTCCGGATTCTCTGCCAAGCACGGACAAGCCATGTCCGACTTGGAGATTATTGAAAACGGGATGGTCGTTATTACTAATGGTGTTATTTCCTACGTAGGCACTTCTTCTTCTGAAATTCCGGTGTCCAATCCGGAAAACTATGAGATTATTGATGCTACCGGCAAGGCTGTTCTCCCGGGATTTATCGATTCGCACACGCATTTTGTTTTTGGCGGTTATCGTGAAGAAGAATTTTCGTGGCGCATGCGCGGCGACAGCTATATGTCGATTATGGAACGCGGAGGAGGTATTTACAGTACCGTCGAAGCCACACGTGAGACTTCGGAAACCGAGTTAATCGATTTGGGATTAAGCCGGTTAAACAATATGCTGGCGATGGGCGTTACCACCGTCGAAGGCAAAAGCGGTTACGGTTTGGATAAAGAAACCGAACTCAAACAGCTTCGCGTGATGAAGGAATTAAACCTGCTGCACCCAATAAATATTGTTTCCACTTATCTGGGCGGACATGCTGTCCCAAAGGGATTTACGGAAAATTCGTATATAGATTATATGTTGCAGGAAGTTTTGCCGACCATTCAAAAGGAAAAATTGGCTGAAAACTGCGATATTTTTTGTGAAAAAGGCGTATTCAGTACGGAAGAATCGCGCCGTTTTTTGTTGAAAATCAAAGAAATGGGATTTAATGCGAAAATTCATGCCGACGAAATCGTCAATACCGGTGGTGCGGAATTAGCTGCCGAAATCGGTGCATTATCCGCCGACCACTTGTTGCAAGTTTCTCCAAAGGGCATTGAAGCGTTGGCCAAAAGCCAAACAGTGGCGACACTGTTGCCTTGTACCGCTTTTTCGTTGAAAGAACACTACGCCAAAGGCCGTGAAATGATTGACACCGGTTGTGCGATGGCTCTGGCAACCGATTTCAATCCGGGCAGCTGCTTTTCGTCGTCCATTCCGCTGACGATTGCGCTGGCGCGCATCTATATGAAACTGTCGCCCGAAGAAGCCGTTACGGCATTGACCATCAACGCGGCGGCCGCTTTGGGTAAAGCCGGCACCATCGGAAGTATCGACGTCGGCAAAAAAGGCGATTTGATTATTTTGGAATTTCCGAGTTATCGTTTTCTTCCCTATCATGTGGGCATGAATTGCGTGAAGAAAGTGATTAAGAGTTATGAATTATGAGTTATGAGTTATAATATGAAAAAACTGATTGAATTAAGTGTTAAGGAATTTTTGTTAGTAACCGCCGGCGACGACCCTGTTCCGGGTGGCGGAAGCGTTTCGGCGTTATGCGCAGCATTGAGTTCGGCCTTGGGACAAATGGTTGCCCAACTGACCATCGGCAAAAAGAAATACGCTGATGTAGAAGAAGATATGAAAGAAATGGCAGCGATTTTTAATTCCTATTTAGACGAATTCACACTCGACATTGATAAGGATTCCGACGCTTACAATATGGTTTTCTCGGCTTTCAAACTGCCGAAAGAAACCGAAGAAGAGAAAGCCGTCCGTTCGCAGAAAATCCAGGAAGCGACGAAAATCGCGACGGAAGTGCCGTTGCAAGTAGCCCGGAGAGCGTATAAAGTGATGGATTTCATTCATATTGTCGCAAAAACCGGCAATCAAAATACCATAACCGACGCTTGCGTGGCCATGATGTGCGCCCGAACAGCCGTTTTGGGGGCATTGTTGAACGTTCGTATCAATCTTTCATCGATTCACGACGTAGAATATGTGGGAAAACTGAAACAAGAAGCCGATTGGCTGGAAAAAAGTGCCGTCGAAAAAGAGCGGAAATTATTGGATTGGGCGCGTTTGAATGATATATAAATAATAGATTATTTGCTTGCCCAACTCCCTGATTTTCAAGTTCTTTTCTTGTATATCCGGGAGAGAAATTATCGCCAAATCATACGGAGAAGTAGCATTTTTCTTCAAGCCGGTTTTTACCGGTGCATTGGCATGCACCAGTAAATATTCCAACGGCAGATTTCGCTTCAGCGTTAAATCAATAACCAAATCGAACGATTCTTTTTCCAATTCGCCGGCTATCGAATTTAAGTTATCTTTGTGAGTAACAATATGATACGGCGTTTCCGAATAATCGTAACGATCTGATTTAGGCAGGTAGGCATAGCCAGTAATTTGCTTGCCCAGCCGTTCCAACTTTTCAATAAAAGCATCCGCCTCGTCATAATCGGACGTGTCAAACAAAACGAGTATCGTATGGATATTCCTTAAATTCAGAAATCGTTTTTCCCGCGTTTCGTCCCGGTAAAATCGCTTTAATTTTAATTTTAATAACAAGTCGAACATAATTTCAACGATTGATATTAATCATTGCTAAAAACTCTTTCTCACTTATTATTTTTATACACAATTTTCGTGCCTTTTCTAATTTTGCCGGCCCCATATTTTCACCGGCGAGTACATAATTGGTGTTAGAAGACACAGAAGACACATTTTTCCCACCATTTTTTTCTATCAATTCTTTGTATTCATCGCGAGAATGCTGGCTAAATGTCCCACTGATAACAAATGTTTTCCCCCGCAAAATACGTGTTCTTTCCGCCAAAGCCGTTATCGATAAGGTGAATTGCAGACCGTAAGATTTCAGCCGTGCAACCAACTCAATATTTTCTTTATCAGCAAAATATTCCCTGACATTCTCCGCAATTCGTTCGCCGATGTCATCCACCGACATCAATCGATCATACGATGCAGTGCTCAATCTTTCAATGTTTTGGAAATATCCGGTCAATCTTTTTGCACCTGTTTCACCAACATCACGAATGCCTAAGGCATATAAAACCCTGTTGAACGGCACTTGCTTGGATTTTTCTACACTTTCGATAAAATTGGCGGCACTTTTTTCGCCCCAACCCTCCAAGCACGAAATATCTTCCATTTTCAATTCGTATAAATCGGCTGTATTTTTAATCAAGCCTTTTTTATAAAAAAACTCGATAGTTTCCGGTCCGGCCATCAGATTCATGGCTTTACGTTGGGCAAAATGAACAATCGCGCCTATGATTTGCGGATCACAATGCGCATGGTTAGGGCAAAAATAAGCGACTTCCCCCTCCCTTCGTTCCAACGGCGTACCACAAGCCGGACAGTTTGTGATAAACGTTACCCTTTCGCCAAGCACCGTGCGGGATGCCTTATTGACACCGGTTATTTTGGGTATGATTTCTCCGCCTTTTTCCACATAACACCAGTCGCCAATGTGCAAATCAAACGCCTTCATAATCGAGGCATTGTGCAGGGTCGCACGTTTCACAATCGTTCCCGACAGCAAAACCGGCTCAAGATTAGCTACCGGCGTAACCGTTCCGGTTCGTCCCACTTGAAAATCGACCGAAAGCAGCCGCGTTTCGACCGATTCGGCCTGAAATTTATAAGCGATTGCCCAGCGAGGCGATTTGGACGTCCAACCCAGACCGGTTTGCTGTCTTAACGAATTGACTTTCAATACGACACCATCCGTCGTAACCGGCAGGTTTTTCCGTTCCTTATCCCAATATTGGATATATTCAAACACTTTTTCTTGCGTTTCACATTTCTTGACGGCATCCGAAATCTTAAACCCCCAACTACGGGCAGCTTGCAAATTTTCGTAATGCGTGCTGTAGGGTAAGTCTCTTCCTATAAGATAATAAAAATAGGCATCTAATTTGCGTTGAGCCACTACTTGCGGATTTTGATTTTTCAACGCTCCGGCAGCAGCATTGCGCGGATTGGCAAAAGGCTCTTCCCCTTCTTCTGCCCGGTCTTCATTGATTTGATTGAAAACCGGCCAGGGCATCAAAACCTCTCCCCTGATTTCAAACACATCAGGATAACCGCTTCCCATCAGTTTCAATGGAATACTTTTGATAGTACGGATATTGGCCGTTATATCGTCACCAACCACACCGTCGCCCCGCGTAATGGCCTGCACCAATTCGCCCTGTTCATAGAGCAACGAAATCGATACTCCATCGTATTTCAATTCGCAAACAAGTTCAAAATCACTCTTCAATACTTTTTTCGTACGTGTGTAAAAATCCAACACTTCGCCTTCCGTATAAGTATTGGAAAGCGAAAGCATGGGAGAACGATGCTTAACTTGGGTAAAATTCTTATTAATATCGCTTCCTACGCGATGAGTAGGCGAATTAGGGTCATCATATTCGGGATATTCGGCCTCCAGCTTTTCCAATTCTTTCAGCTTCATATCAAATGCAAAATCACTAATCGCCGGCTTTGCCAACACATAATACTGATAATTCCATCGATTGATTTCGTCCCGCAATTGCTCTATTTTTTGTTTTACTTCTTCCATTGAAAATTTTCAATTAATACATTTATATCTCGATTAATATGTTCTAACACAGGGGCTATGGAATCCTGATTGGGCGTATGATTGAAATACAATGCCCCTCGAAAAAAGGAATGCACGCTGTCGGTCAGGACAAACTGCACCGGTGAAGCCACATTGCCTTTCATGCTGTAAATCAACCCATACACTTTTTGGGCAGGATTTTCGTACGTTCGCTCTTGGATCGCCTCTGCTTTAATCACATGGCGATAAGCAAAAGTACGACTTTCTTCCGAAAATTGCGCCAACTTTCCTTCTGTTAAAGGAAAATAGCTGCAATAAATCTGCGCATTCAGAGCCGGATAATCAATATTAAAAAAAAAATCGTTGTTATCCGACGGCAAGAGAACGATACGCGCCTGATTGGAAACAGCCAACCGGAATGAAGCAAACGTATCCATAGAAGAATAAACCGGATCAATCAGGTCGATACGAAAATATCCGGCCGGTTTCGGAGAATAATCGGAACAGGCCGGAAATAGTAAAAAGAACAATAAATAATAAAGATATTTCTCAGAACGGCAAATCATCGCTCTCTTCCGCTTCTAAAGGGGGATTTGCCGGTGAAACCGGATTTGCTTCTTTCGTTTGAACCGGTTTTGCACCTCCTGTGGCGGGCGGCTCAGGGAAGGGTGCTTTGTTTCCGCCTCCCGAATCCGGCTTGCGGTCAAGCAATTCCATGTTATCGCCCCACACTTCGGTTACATACCGTTTCACTCCTTGTTGATCATCGTACGAGCGCGTACGGATTTTCCCTTCAATATAAAGTTTTGACCCTTTATGAACATACTTCTCGGCGATTTCCGCCAATCCGCGCCATAAAACGATGTTGTGCCACTCGGTACGGTCGGGAACTTGCGTTCCATTTGCCGCCGTATAGCCTCTTTCCGTAGTAGCTAAGGAAAAATTGGCAACAGCTCCACCATTGTCATAATACCTCACTTCGGGCTCTTTGCCCACGTTTCCAACTAAAATAACTTTGTTTACTGACATAATATAAAAAATTAAAGTTAAAGTTTCACGGCGTCAAATGTAGGAATAAAATGCCGGATTTCAAAAAAACTATCCGAAATCTTTGCCAATTTTTCCATCTTTCATGTGAATAATCCGGTCGGTAAGCTTCGCCAACTCTTCGTCGTGCGTTACAATCACAAACGTTTGATTAAATTGCTTCCGCAAATCGAAAAATAACCGGTGCAGTTCTTCCTTATTTTGCGTATCTAAACTGCCCGAAGGCTCGTCAGCAAAAATAACCAATGGACGATTGACCAGCGCGCGCGCCACCGCGACACGTTGTTTTTCACCGCCCGAAAGCGCGGCCGGCTTATGTTCGAGCCGGTCTGACAATCCCAAAAAATCCAAAATTTCTTTCGCCTGTTTTACCGCTTCGGAAAATTTTTTGTTCCCGATCAATGCCGGTATCATAACATTCTCTAAAGCGGTAAATTCCGGCAATAACTGGTGAAATTGAAAGACAAATCCGATGTTTTTATTTCGGAAGGCCGCCAATTCCTTATCTCTCAACTGATTGATATTCATATTTTCGTACCGGATTTCGCCGGTATCCGGTTTATCCAGCGTCCCCATAATTTGGAGCAAAGTCGTTTTTCCCGCACCACTGGGGCCTACAATCGCAACAATTTCGCCTTGTGAAACACTTAAATCAATCCCTTTCAGGACTTCCAGATTGCCGAAACGCTTGGTTATATTTTTGCAACTAATCATATTTTTATCTATCGAGTAAATAGGAAGTACAAACGTAAGCAAAAAAATGTTTTTTTCAAAATTTCACGCCCCAATTGTTTTAAATGTTGTTAAGTAACAGGTGTTTATCATTAAATTAGGTTATGCGGTGATTGGACTTTCAAATTTTGACCTATCTTTGTCAGCGAAAATGATTAAACAAATTAATTATAGTAAAGTTATGAAGAAGGTTTTATTTACATTATTGGTAGCCATTGTTCTTGGCACAACTGCGTCTTACGCTCAAGAAGCGAAAAAAGAACATTGCGAAAAAGCAAAAAAAGAATGTTGCGAAGGCAAAAAAGCTGAAAAAGCTGAAAAGAAAGAAGGCTGTACCAAAAGCGACGAAAAAAAGGATTGTTGCAAAAAATCGAAAGAAGCAACAGCCGAAACAAAATCCTGCGGAAAAAAGAAATAATTTTTTCCTCGTACTTGTAGGGGCTGCCTCATAAGTTGAGGCAGTCTTTTTTTTATTATTTTAACCATTCCTTCAATTGGGCGTATCTTCCGCGAACGATCCCTTCGGCATCAATCAAAATAAATGTTGGTGTGCCTACAATGCCGTAATTGCGAAAATTGACACCATCAAAGCCTTTGAAATCGCAAAACTTGTCAGGCCAGGGAAGTTTTTCGGCAGTATATTCAAAAACATCTTTACTTTCATCCGCAGCAATCGAAATCACGCGGACGTTGTTGTCGACAAGCAACTGATATTTTTGCTTCAATGCTTCCAATTCTGCGTGGCACATACCACAGCCGGTTTCGTAAAACATCACCAGCGCATTTTTCGGCAAAAACGAACGGTCGCCGGTTTGAATTTCCGGTGCAGTCTGTCCGTTAATCGGCATCGTCAAATATTCCACGCCAAGTTCAGGCAAAAGATAATCCTTGGCGTATTTGGTGAATTGACGGATAATCGATTGTGTCAATTCGCGGCGAATGGGAACGTCAGTAACTCAGTCAAGCAAATGCCGGCTGTTGTCGAGCAAAAGCGTGTCACTCGTTTGATTGAGGTCAAACCACAAGTCAATCATCAACTGCCAAAAGCCGCTTGTGTATAAATCATTAAAGTTCAATCTGTCGGAAATGT
>BNTW01000041.1 GCA_025996895.1 Bacteroidia bacterium
AACGATTATTCTGCGTTTTATGAAAACGAAAATCTGTTTTCGCAAGAAACCCGGGCGGATTGGCTCTCTACCTACAATCAGGATTTTTTCTCTACCCGCAACGAGTTGTTTTCGGATTTTATCCTGCGAAAAGGCGACTGGCTGAGGGTGACAGGCACAACGCCCACAGCACCGAGCGGAGGGGCAAGGCCGGGAGACAATGGCGCGTATGGAGCAATCGGACACGACCCGATAGGAGACGGAACGGTGTGCCTGCTGATAATCGGGATACTTTATATTTTAATGATTTTCTGGGGATTGCGGGTCAAGCCCGCAATGACAAAATAGTCGGGATGTTCGCATAACATCAAATTCCCGATGGGGGGCGTAAAAATACGCCCCTTCTTTTTTATAGAATATTCATGATTTCCAATAATTTGCCGGCCTCGTTTTCCCATGTCAATTCTTTTTGCGCCCGCGCAAAACCTTTGGCATTTTTTTCTTTTTTTGCCATTTCTCGAAGGATTTCTGCCAGAAATTCCGGCTCGTAGTGATCAATCAATGTGCCGATTTGATAGTGTGCAACGATTTTCCGGATCTCGGGGAAATCACTTGCCAAGACAGGAACGCCGGCCCGAATGAAATCGAAAATGCGGTTGGGTAAGGAATAATAGTAGTTTAAGCCTCTGTTTTCGAGCAGATTAATACCAATGTCCGCACAAGCGGTATAAGCGGGCAATTCTTCCATCGGAATGCGTCCGGTGAAAATTACTTTGTCATTCAGTTGTTTGCGATTGACCCATTCTTGCAGTTGCGTCAATTTATCGCCGTCTCCGACCACATAAAAAACAAAGTCGTCTAAATACGGCATGGCTTCAATCACCCATTCGATGCCGCGACCCACATTCACTGCGCCTTGATACAGAAGGATTTTCTTGCCTTTGGCCTCGATAGGTGGTTGCGTCTGCTGAGCAGTTTGCGCAAACGGAATATTCCGTATTACCTGCATATCCATATTGTATTTCTCGTTGTAGATGTCCGCAATGGATTGACAAACCGTGTAGCTGTGTTTTAATTCAGGAAAAATCCGGTCTTCGATTTTCGTCCAACAGTTTTTAACAAATTTCCGTCCGGTGAGTTCCGGCACTTCGGGAAACAATTCGTGAGCGTCAAAAACTAATTTTTTCCGCCGGATTTTTGACGCTAAATAATTGGCAGGCAGGCTATCCGTATCGTTGGAAAGGAAGATATCCGCATCATCAACCAACAGATAAAAAAACAACCGGATATTGTATTCGGCATAAAAAAGAAACGAACGATTGAACAGCAAACGCATACGGTAGGTTTCGTATTTTCGTTTCAACGGCCGGCTGTTGCGAAATTTTCGTCCAATCAATTTCACCGTATAATCCTTTTCAGACAGCGTGGTACAGACCTTATGCACCCGCTGGTCAGTGGCCAAATCGTTGGTTACGGAAACTGTAATTTTCATTTCATTCCTATTTTTACACAAATATATATTAAAAATTTCAACTATAAAAAATTCATTATCTTTGTGACAAAATTGATGCGATGGTTTCTTATTTGCAAGTCGATGGACTGACCAAATCGTTTGGCGATTTGCTTCTTTTTTCAACTATTTCTTTCGGCATTGCCGAGGGGCAGCGCGTGGGGTTGATTGCCCAAAATGGTACGGGGAAGACAACTTTGCTAAATATCTTGACGGGCCGGGAAGATTACGACGCCGGCGAAATAGTGTTTCGGCGCGATTTGCGCGTAAGTTATTTAGACCAAAACCCCGAATTTCCGGCGGGACTGACCGTTTTGCAGGCTTGCGCGACTTCGGAAAAAGACGAATTGCGAGCGAAGCAAATTCTTTCACGGTTGAAAATCATGAACTTAAACCAAAAAGTGGAAGAATTGTCGGGCGGACAGCTCAAGCGGGCGGCGTTAGCGAAAGTGCTGATTAACGAGCCTGATTTGCTGATTTTGGACGAGCCGACTAATCACTTGGATTTGGAGATGACCGAATGGCTGGAGGATTATCTCGCGCGGGGCAATCGCAGTCTGCTGATGGTAACGCACGACCGTTATTTTTTAGACCGTGTATGTTCCGAAATTCTGGAAATTGACAACAAGCAACTGTATTCATACAAAGGCAATTACAGTTATTATTTAGAAAAACGGCAGGAACGTGTCGAAAATCAAAATCGTGATTTAGACCGCGCAAATAATCTGTTTCGTAAAGAATTGGAATGGATGCGCCGGCAACCGCAAGCCCGCGCCACGAAAGCCAAAGCGCGTATTGACCAGTTTTATGATTTGGAGAAAAAAGTAAAATCCGAACACCAGCAGGGAAACGTACGGTTAGCCGTAAAGGCTTCATACATAGGAAATAAGATTTTTGAAGCACAACATATCCGGAAACGTTTCGGCGACATCATTATTACGGAAGATTTTAATTATGTCTTTGCCCGCTACGAAAAATTAGGAATTATCGGGAACAACGGTACCGGCAAATCAACCTTTATCAAGATGTTAATCGGCGAGGAACAGCTGGACAAGGGCACATTCGACATCGGCGAAACGGTGAATTTTGGTTATTACAGCCAAAGCGGGCTGTCGTTTCGCGAAGGGATGAAGGTGATCGATGTGGTGCAGGAAATTGCCGAAGTGATTGATTTGGGCAACGGAAAACGGCTGACGGCTTCGCAGTTTCTTCAACATTTTTTATTTACGCCTGAAAAACAGTACAGTTTTGTGCATAAATTGAGTGGGGGCGAAAAACGGCGGTTGTATCTTTGTACGGTTTTAATCAAAAATCCGAATTTTCTGGTGTTGGACGAGCCAACTAACGACCTGGATATTATCACATTAAACATTTTGGAGGAATATCTAACCGAATTTAAGGGCTGTGTGATTGTCGTTTCGCACGACCGCTATTTTATGGATAAAATTGTCGACCATTTGTTGGTTTTCAGAGGGCAGGGTGAAATCAAAGATTTTCCCGGAAATTATACACAGTTTCGCGAAGCGGAAAATGAGAAACAGAAACTTCCGTCCGAAGATAAAAAATGGCCACTGAAAGAAAGCAAAGTGAAAGAAGCCAACCCGGCATCGACGAAACTGACGTTTAAGGAAAAACGCGAGTTAGAAATGTTAGAAATGGAAATTCCCGCGATGGAAGCCGAACAAGCTCAGTTAGAACAAGAAATGTCGAGCGGAACACTGAATAATGACGAATTGTTGCAAAAATCCCAACGTATCAGCGAAATCATAGCCTTCTTGGACGAAAAAAGCCTGCGTTGGTTGGAGTTATCGGAAAGAAATGTTTAATTTTGTGCCTAAATTTTTGCCGAATGATTGAACGACAGGTAAAAAAGATTTGTAAAGAGCAGGGAATTACCTTGCAGGAATTGGCCAACCGGTTGGGCATTAACCGCGTCAATTTGTCCGTTTCCATTAACGGAAATCCCACATTGGCGAAAATGACGAAAATTGCCGACGCGCTGGGTGTAACCGTCAGCGATTTATTGCCGATACCGCTGGAATATCATGTGCGCGGTTACGTCGAATTGAACAACCAGATGATACGAATCAAAGGTGCGGACGATTTACGAAAAATCCTCGAAAAAATCGACCGCGAGAAATATCAGTCTATTGATACGATTTCTAAAAAACGGTATCTGACCAAAGATTGCATTTTGGTGGATTATCCGGCGAGCGAATACAACGCGCTGTCGAACAAAATACACGGTTTTCAACTCGAAATCAACGGAATTAAAACGCACAGTGTCGAAACGTTGTATCATGCGTTGAAATTTCCCCGGTATTCGGCGGATATTGATTTGCAAGCCCTGACGTTGAATGCGTCCGACACGACAACTCTCAAAAAACAAATCGCGCCGTACAGCAAGTTTCCATACATGCGCCTCGATTGGGACGAGATAAAAGTCGATGTCATGGAATGGTGCATGCGGGTGAAATTCGCCCAGCATTTTGAGGACTTGAAGCCGTTGCTTCAAAAATCGCAGACGAAAACGCTGGTGAAATATTCCACAACCAACGATTTCTGGGGAGCGTGTCCGGTCAAATCCAATCCGTCTTGCCTGATGGGAACGAATGTGTTGGGACAAATCCTGATGAAAATCCGCAACGATTATCAATATCGTCCGAAAGATATTTTAGTAGTTAAACCATTAAAAATAAAGGACTTTACGATTTACGGACGAAGCATTGAAACAATAGATACAAGATTATATTATAATGTGTAAGATTGCTGTTATTGGCTTGGGATATGTCGGACTGCCGTTAGCCCGCTTGTTTGCTACGAAATATCCGGTCGTTGGTTTCGACATCAACAAAAAACGTATCGACGAACTCCGCGCCGGCCACGACCACACGCTGGAAGTCGAAGATGAAATCCTGCAATCGGTTTTAGTGGAAGAAAATCCGGTAAAAAATTCCGCTTGCGGATTATATTGTACCGATAAAATAGACGACATTCGCGACTGCAATTTCTACATCGTAACCGTTCCGACGCCGGTGGATAAAAACAATCGTCCCGATTTAACTCCGTTGAAAAAAGCCAGCGAAACGGTAGGAAAAGTGATTGCCAAAGGCGACATAGTCGTTTATGAATCAACCGTTTATCCGGGGGCAACGGAAGAAGATTGCCTGCCGGTGGTAGAGGCTGTTTCCGGCTTGAAATTCAATACGGACTTTTTTGCGGGATATTCTCCCGAACGCATTAATCCGGGAGACAAGGAACATACAGTCGAGAAAATCAAAAAAGTAACTTCCGGCTCGACGCCCGAAATTGCACAAACCATAGACGCTCTTTATCGGTCGGTTGTGTTGGGCGGAACGCATTTAGCTCCAAGCATTAAAGTGGCTGAGGCAACCAAAGTGATTGAGAATTCGCAGCGCGACATTAATATTGCTTTCGTCAATGAGTTGAAAAAGATTTTCGACCGCATGGACATCGATACCCATGCCGTGTTGGAAGCTGCCGGAACAAAATGGAATTTTCTAAAATTTCGTCCGGGTTTGGTCGGCGGACATTGCACCGGAGTCGATCCGTATTATCTGGCACAGAAGGCACAAGAATACGGTTATCATCCCGAAATTATTTTGGCCGGCCGGCGCATGAACGACGGAATGGGCGAATATGTCGCTTCGCAAGTCGTGAAAAAAATGATACAAAAAGGCATTCAAGTGCGCGGTGCGGAAATCCTGGTGATGGGCATTACCTTTAAGGAAGATTGTCCCGACATTCGGAACACGAAAGTCGTTGATGTGGTCCGCACGTTGAAAGAATATGACGCCAAACTCACGATTTACGACCCGTGGGCGAACACGGAAGAGGTGAAATCCGAATACGGCTTGCCAATTACTAATCAACTGCCGGATAAAAAATTTGATGCAGTGGTGGTCGCCGTATTACACAAATCATTTGAAAACGTAGATTTTAAGGCCTTACAAAAAGAGAACAGCGTTTTTTATAATTTGAAGGCCTGATAGACCTGTGCCGTTTGTTCCGCAATCACGTCCCAATCGTAATTTTCCATCGCATAGGAAACTTCGTGATAACCGGACGAAATCAGTTGTTGCAGATGAGCGGACAAATCGCCTAAATTATTGGTTTTGAAATAATTATCGCAAGGCAAATTTACTTCCAGATTGGCGGGAATATCGCTTGCCAGCACCGGCAACCGGTAGCTCATGGCTTCCAACAGCGCAATCGGCAAACCTTCGTGCGAAGAAGGAAGGACAAAAGCCGCTGCATTATTCAGTAATGTTTGTAATTTCCGTCCTTTGATAAAACCGGTTAAAACTACGCCTTTTTCGCGGGCAAGTTTTTTCAATCCGGTAGCATATTCATCTTCAAAATCAGCATCTCCGGCGATAACTAACTGATAATCCTGTTTTTCGGACAATGAAGAAAACGCCTGAATAAGCCGGTGAAAATTCTTCTCCGGGACAAAACGTCCCATCGCAAACAAGTATTTTCGCGATTGAATGTTCAGCGAGTTCAAATAATCCAAATCCGAAATAAAAACCGGCTGTGGCACGCCGTTATAAATCACGTGAGCATCTGTCCGGTTGTATTCGGTTTTTAAAATAGTATGGATCCCTTCCGAAATCACAATGACTTGGTCGGCGTATTTGCTTCCCCACTTTTCGCCCAAGCGCAACATCATTTTAGCGGCTTTGCCCCATTTGTCGCGATCGTAATCCGCACCATGATGCGTGAAAACAACTTTCAATCCTAATAATTTGGCATAAGGAACAACTAAAGCCGGGCCAACGGCGTGAATATGAACGATATCGGTTCTATGTTTTTTCGCCTGATGTACGGCTTTCAAAGTATGGACAATCGCTTCAAAGGCTTTTTTATGCGGAGCCGGCAAATCGAGCAATTTAACGCCCTTATATTCGGTTAATTGGTCTTGCACGTAATTTTTCCGGCGGATAATCGTAACATCGTACCCTTTCGCCGCTATGCGGGGAAAAAGTTCTTCGCAATGCGTTTCAATTCCGCCCAGAATGTGGGGAATACCGCGCGTACCTGTTACGACAATTTTCATCAGAAATGTTCTCTTAAATCGCCCTGTTGCGGGTCTTGTCCGACATCATAATATTGTTTGTCCAAAATTGCCGGCTTGCCCGCCAGACTGCGCAACTTATTTTTGACCGACCAAACCAACGGCCCTTTGATATATTTTTTCATTACCGGCGAAGCCGTTCCAACCATCCAGCAGTTTTTGGGACAACGGCGCACCATCGCACGCACTTTTTCGGCCTGTTCGCTATTCCATAACTCCTGAAAATCAGGCGTTTCACGGATGTTGCCCATTTTTTCGAGCCAATGTTGTTCTTCCAACCCGTTGCAAGGATATACATCGCCGTAAGGTTCGACGAAGAAATTCACCAATCCGGCCTCGCAGGGCAGCATACGTCGATTACCTTCGATATAATTAATCAGTCCCATGTTAAAAAACGCGCGAAACCACGATTTGGGATTGTTTTCTTTGAGTTGCAGATTGACCAATTTTTCAAAATTTCCGCAAACCTCGTCTTTGTTCGTAATTTGATTGTCGTATTTGTGAAAATAATACGAATTATGAAAAGCGGCCGTCGCAAATTCCAGGCCGAGTGACAACGAAAGTTGATACAACGAAAGCATATCGGCCGAATTGTTGTTCGAGACCGTACAGCCAAAACCAATATCCTTAATACCCATATCCTTCAAAGTCAGCAAAGTACGAAGTCCTTTGTCAAAACCACCTTCCCGTCCGCGTAGCTCGTCGTTTTTGCAGGCCAGCCCTTCGATACTGATACGGATACCGATTTTCGGGAATTTTTTCGCCAATGCGATAATGCGGTCTTCGTACCAGCCGGAAGTAGAAATCACCACACGGGGCGATTTCGTAAAACAAACTGCTACGATTTCGTCCAAATCTTCGCGCACAAACGGCTCACCGCCTGTCAGATTGATAAATTTTACCTTCGGCAACCTGCGGATTTCGCTGGGTGTAATTTCTTTTTCTTTTACTGTCGGATTTTCCCAGATATTGCACATCTTGCACTTCATCGGGCAGCGATAGGTTACAATAATGCTTACATCAGTGGGTTGCGGTACTTTTCGCATTTTACCTAAATTAGTTAATTCGGCGACAAAGGTACGGATTTTGAACAAGTATTAAAAATATTATTTACCAATATATTTTTGAGATGGATGTCCGCTTATATATTGTATTGTCCAACGGGTAGAATTATATAATTTTTCTGCTGTGGCAGGTTTGACAAATAACTCTTTTGCCAGCTCTGCCTTTACAAAAAAGGCGTTCAGTCCCGTAACATTGGTTCCAACCAACTGATAGCCCAGTTTTGCCCCTAACAATTCTAATGATTTTAACGATGCTCCGGATTCGTCATCTCCTTGCCAAACATACTTTGCATCATATTCCATTATCCATTCATGATTCGGCGGAAATTTGGCGTTATATTCAATGACTACAACTCTTGGCTTTATACAAGTGATTGCCTCCCAAACCCAATAGTCATTACCGTCAATATCTATATTTAAGAGATCTATTTCACCTGTTATTTTTCCTTGTCCGGCAATCAGCGAATTTATATTATCTTTTGTAATGAAGGCATTTATTACCGTAAGTTTTTTGTTGTCAATCGGCTTTTTGAATAACCGGTCTATTTCATTCACACTTTTTTTATTGCCTTCTATCCACAATCCGTTCCAGCCCTTATGCAGTAAATAGTGGGTGTTGTTTTCCAGTCCGTTACCAACGCCAAATTCAACGAATTGTTTATTGGTTGTTTCAATACGATTAAATATTTCTTCAATAATTCCGTCTTCATCATTTTGCGAATATACTTTAAACCCGAATTGTTCCAGATACAAAGTATCATCTAATCTTTTTCTTAATTCAATGTCTTCATTATTACACTGACGCCGTACTATATTTAAACCTCCAACCTCTCTGATTCCTGTCCAAAAAAAACGGCGAGTCTTTTTCAAAAGATTTTTTATCATAATATTCCTCCAATTTTTATGTATCGACGTATAATACATGATGTAAAAGTACTAATTATTTTTAATTGACCAAAACTTATAGCTGTAGAAAGCTTATAATAATATTTGCATAACAATAATTTATTTTCTACTTTTGTTTGGCTTAAAAAATCTGTTGGAAAGAATGTTACTCGTTCGTAATAAAAATCAGGCACATGCATCTCAAGATATTGTAAGGGAGTTTGAAGATATTATTATTCAAACTCCGAAAGTACGTATTGTCAATCATCATTATCGTTGGCTATATATTATAACCTATAATTTTTTCAGGATTTTCAGGAAATTAAATATTAACATTAATCTGATACCCAACGTTTCTTCTGTTTATAAAGATAATATATGGGGCGATTCGGGACATCTTTTTACTGTCATGCTGGGACTAAACGAATCTAAATTTCACCCCTATATTATTACCCGCCATAATAAGAGTATCTATCTTTTTGATGCTTGGCCGAGCGAATATATTAAAATACAAAAAATTTGTCGAACATATAAAATTAATTATTTGTTCGTATCGTCAAGCCAATCGGCAAATAATCTGCAAGCCTTACTTCCGGAAACACAAGTCTTTTGGATTCCTGAAGGCATTAATCCTGATGAATATAGATATCGTTCTTTTCAGGAAAAAGATATTGATGTATTGGCATTAGGCAGGCGTTATGACAAATATCATCATGCTATCGTTTCTTATTTGGAAGAAAACCAATACAGTTATTTATATGAACAAGAAAAAGGCAAAATAATATTTCCTACGCGGGAAGGCTTTATCAATGGATTAGCCCGTGCAAAAATATCTATTTGTGTCCCCAGCAGTATTACACACCCGGATAGATCCGGCGATATTGAAACGATGACGGTGAGATACTTGCAATCTATAGCTTCCAA
The DNA here is from genome assembly GCA_025996895.1 of Bacteroidia bacterium. GTDB lineage: Bacteria > Bacteroidota > Bacteroidia > Bacteroidales > Azobacteroidaceae > Azobacteroides. Next base: position 9,461 of record BNTW01000041.1, read on the forward strand.
GTGCTTAATCGTTGGACATGCACCGCAAGAAATGATCACTTTATTCGGATATAATCCTGTGATAGAGATAGATGAAGACAATCCAACCAAACAATTAGAGGATATATTAAAAAATTATTCTTCTTATTTTCCACTGATAGAAAAAAATTTCCAACAAGTTCAATATCACACATGGAAAAACCGATGGGAACAAATTAAAAAAACAATTAACAAGCAAAAAAATTAAAACGAAATATCCTATGTAGTTAGCGAATAAAATATTCCGGATCAGAAATATTTTATTCCGACTTTTTATAAATAATTTGCGACATGAATAGCTAATTGTCCGGTAGTATGTTTCTTATTATATAAAAATTTTCCGTTTTCAACCAGCGTGTCATACAGTTTTCGGTCGTTATAAAGTTGCTGAATAGCGTTAAGTAACACTTTTTTTTCTTTTTCAACTATCAGGCCGTTCTGTCCGTTTATTACATAATCCGACAAGGCTTCCGATTTTGTTACGATAACCGGCTTTCCTAACTGCATGGCTTGCAAAACAACCAATTGTCCGGAAGATATGCCGGGTTGCTTTAAAGGAACAATCACTGCATAGCAATGATTCATATAATCATACATTTCCGGTTCAAAAATCCGGTCGTATAGCTCGATATTCGGTGGTAAAGAACTGTGTGAATAAGTGTTGGAAATAATTTTTAAACGGAAAGGCGTGTTTTTTAATGCTTCCACTAAAAAATTGTAATCGCGATTGCTTCGTCCTGTGGCCAAGAGATAATTTTCGTCTTTCAATTCGGGATTGTTTTCGGGCAAAACAATCTTGTCAATTCCCAACGGAACAAAGACAAACCGGCTCGAAACTTCAGGGAATAAACCGGCATAATCGCTTTTTTCCCGACCGGAATGTACTATTATTTTATCTATGTAACAGCTATTTACCGCATACTGCATGAATTGCGCATAAATTCGTCCGGCTATTCCGGCTTTAGGCTTGTAAATAAATGTCATGACTATCAGCGAAAAGGACTTTTTCACCCGAAACAACCGGCAATAAAAAGCAAGTAATAAACCGTAGAATTGTTGCCAGGCAACAATGCGGGTATATTTTTTCCTGTTCAAGAAAATCAGAAACGGATAATAAAAATATTTGACATATCGGAGAATATTATCCAGCCGAGTTTGTCCTTCATTGCTGACATAAGATTTCACCAGCCAAGGCTCTCCGGTTGCTTTCTCCAGCCCGGCAACAAATTCTTCCTCTTTTTCCCGTTTATCCAAAAGGAGAACATTGCTGCTATGTCGGTTTTCCAAATTCATTTCAAGATTTTCATATATTTTTCAGCCGTCTTTTCCCACGAAAAAGAAGCTGCGACAGCGATTAGTTTGTTTCTGTCGATTTGATTGATTTTATTTATTTTTTCGTTGATAACCGCTTCATTTTCTATTTCGTCGTCATAAATTTTGATGTCCATTCCCGAAGTCAGTTCATCATTTACTTCATTATTTCCATTGGTGATTACAGGACAGCCTCTTGCAAACGATTCCAAAACAGGCAAGCCAAATCCTTCCAATTTAGACAGAAAGAGTGTTGCCGTTGCTTTCCGGTAAAGCAAATCCAATTCCTCGTTAGAAACATGGCCTACATAGTCAATTCCAGGAATATCGTTGATGTATTGGAGAAAAGCAGCAGCGTCCTGCCGGCAAAAATCATTTGCTTCGCCCGCAATTTTCAACCGAAATTCCGGGTGATTTTTTTGGTAGGCTAAAAACACACGGACGGCTTCGTACAAATATTTTGCTTTCGGGTCAATTCGTCCGACAACAACGAAAAAAGGCTCTCTATCATCCAAAACGTTATCCAAATTATTTGGAAGAACGGCTCCGCTGTGAATGACTTCGATGTCTTTTCCTGCCGACAATTTCGGCAGATAAGTTTTGATTTGCTGTTTGACAAAATGGGAAATCACAATAATCTTTCGAGCTTTTGTTATTGTATTTTCGATCATGCGTTTCCGAAACCATGTACGGTATTTTCCCAATTTATCCTGCATGGCAAATTCATTCAAATCATGAATAATGGCAATGACATTATTCATTTTCCAGCCGATAATCGAGTCAATAGAAAAAAGAACGCAATCGGCTTGCTGCACATAAGGCGTATTCCCAAACAAAAACAGAAAATAAAATTTAGACAAAACGGATTTTTCCAACAACTTTGGCCGGTGAATCTGAATGTCGGCAGGAAGTTTATCGCCACAATCGCGCATAAAATAACTGTTGGTTATCAACGTTATTTCGTAGTTGTTTTCCTGTAATCGTTTCATTAAAGGAGGATACAGGTTTTCCATAAAACTCCCGGCTCCTAATTTTTTACCGAAATAATAAGCAACAATCGTGATTCTGTGTTTTTTCATTTTGTATTCCGTATCACTTGTTCAAATAACGTTTCCCATTGTGTCATAATCACTTCAATTGAAAAACGGTAAATATCTTTGCGGGCATTGTGTCCCATTTTTTTTCTCCTATTTTCGTCGGTTATCAACATTTTTATTTTTTCTGCCAACTGACCAATGTTTCCATCTTCGACGAGAAAACCGGTTTTTCCGTCTCGGATAATTTCCGAAGGACCATACGGACAATCGAAAGAAACGCAAGGCAAACCGCATGCCATGGCTTCAACCAATACCATGCCAAACCCTTCATAGCGCGAAGTCATTGCGTAGATTGAACTTGCCGAATATTCTTTGACGATTTCTTGTGTCGGCTGATGGATTTTAACTATCTTTTCTAATTGAAACTGGTTGATTAGCGCGATTAATTTTTCCCGTTCTTCTCCTTTTCCGAAAATATCTAATTGCCAATCGGGAAAATCTTTATTTACAATCTTCCAAGCGGCTATCAGCAGGTCAAAACCTTTTTGCCAATTCAATCGCCCCACGCTGACGACTCGTTGGGTATTCAGCGGAGAAACCGTGTCGGGATAAAAAGGCAGCGGATTGTAAATTTGTGCAATATTGTCATAACCTTTCCAGTTTTCTTGATCTTCTTTCGTCAGAACCACAAATTTGTCGTATTTACGGATAAACCGAAATTTCCGTTTGTTAGCCAGCATATAGGCCGTTTTGAGTAAAAAAGGCTGTTTTTTATGCCGGATTTCTATGTCGAGGAATGTCTTTGAAAAATGAATTTCTCCAATTTTTTTACTTCCGTCTTTTATTAATGGTAATAAGGTAAATTCGTATGTATAAGTTGAAATCACAATATCTGCTTTCAATTTTTCCAACGTTTCAGTCAATCGCGTTAAATGATTTTTCATTTTTTTCCGTTGTTCCCAAATACGTTTAGGAAACGGATATTTATTCAATTCGGAATAATTGATAGCAAGGTCAATAAACCGGATTTTATCGGAAAATGAATAAAAATTAGGATTGCGATCTTGATCGGTCGTGAGAATGGTAACGTCGTGTCCCAAAACATCAACCAAATAATTTGCTTTACTGCAAATCACCCGCTCCATTCCTCCTGATTTAGAACAATCAATAATGCAATAGATGATTTTCATTTGCTAATGTAAGAGTTACTTCAATCAACTCTATAAAAGACTTTCCTCAACCGCCAACGAATATATTCCCTCAGTCGGTAGAAAGAAAATCTTTTTAGACGATATAATTCTTTATAATCGTTGTAAAGATACGGAAAATATTGTTTAATCGTATCGTCATGCTCTTTTTTTATCCATTCGTTGGCTTCGTTCGATCCGCTGATCCCGTTTGCTTCCATCAGCGCAATATCTTCGTCTATAATTTCGATGGATTTGTTGTATTTCACGAGAGCCAGCAAGGCAAATTTCCAATCGGAAGAAATTTTGAGATGTTCGTCATAATAACCGATTTCATCGAACAGCGATTTTTTGGTAAAAGTCGATTGATGCCAAATCGTGCTGACCATGAAATAATAAAACGTGATTTTGTGCGGAACACTATATCTTGTTTTGACGGTTTTCCCATTAATAATGATATTCCCTACCACCAAATCGGCAGCGTGTTTTTGGGAAAATACATTTAATAAGGTATCGTCGCTGATAAAACAATCGCCGGAATTCATAAAAATAAGGTATTCGCCCGAAGCGCGGGCAATTCCCTTATTCATGGCGTGATAAATACCGTTGTCCGGCTCGCTGACGTATTGAGAGTTGAGAGTTAAGAGTTGAGAGTTGAGAATTACATCAAGCGAATTGTCAGTACTGCCACCGTCGATGATAATGTATTCAAAATCGGTAAATTTTTGATTGACAACGCTTCGAATGGTTTTTTCCAACCCAGAGGCATTATTCAGATTGACGGTGATAACGGATACTTTCATGATTCCTTTGTTTTTTTAACAATCACATAACACATCATAGGCAACACATACGTGATCGGCTGTACCAGGTTGGCAGAGAAAAAGGACGCACCGAATGTTAAAAGGATAAACAGAAAGGCAATACGGGCATAGCTGTTTTCTTGATTTTTATAAAAGAAAACAGCCAAAAAAATGTAAATCAATAAATAAAGGAATGTGCCCAAATAGCCAAAGCGGATTAAAAGTACGGAGTAGGAAATATCGGGCGTTTCCAATTGGTAAGTCGTGCCCATGATTTCTTCGAGTAACCCCAACTTGAAATCAAACATTTCCTCTACTTTTTCGGAATCCTCCGGAATAAGTCCCGCACCCAGAATGATGGCTTTGGGATGCTCCATAATGTATTGATTTCGCTCAACCAAATGTGCTATTCTGTAAGTGAATGTGCCTTCTGTCAGTTGTGAAACAGATTCGACATCAACTTCAGTTAAATTGCCGGATATGACGGTTCGTATATCCTTAAATGTCTTGGAACGAGTAAATTGATGTCCCCCTATCGTAATGAACCCTAATATCAATATACCTAAAACGGCGAATGCTTTCATTTTTTGCACAGGAGGCAATTTCAGGCCATAACCGATTAAAACGGATAAAATGAAGAAACCACTCCAACTCCGGTGAAAAGCTAAAAATACAGACAAAACTAAAATAATCGTTGTAACGTATCGCCACATTCCCCTGCACGGATTATAAAAAACAGCCATCAGTGCGAAGAAATATAACATGTCCGGCTGATTGTAGAATCGATATAATTTAAATCCGAAAACACGTATACGAATGTGCCCAATTTCAGTCAGCAGATTTTTCCCGACAAATTGCTGGGCGATATAAATAACAGATACAAAAACGGTTATATAAAATAGAATGTTAAGTACTTGCTTTAACTGTTTTTTATCGAACATCCGGAAAATAAAGTACAACAGCCAGAAAAATTGATAACGGCAAGTCCGAATGGCTTCTGCCCACGACAATCCGATGCTGAAGTGGCTGTATAGAATGCAGATAAACAAAAAAGAATAAAAAATCAGGATATATCTAACCAGCGTATCAATTTTGAAAAAATCTTTTACGGTGAAAACTTCAACAGTCAAAATACCACACATGGTGAAAAAGGCAAAATCAGTTGCTTTGGATATGCCGAAACCGGTGTCCATCACTTCTTCGGGAACTATATTAAATCCATGCGTAAGAAAAAAGGCGATAAACACCAAGGAACACATCTTAAATCCCCGGATATACAATAAAACAACAATCACCGACAACAATAGAAAAATCATATCTATTTATTCCAAATGCCTTTTGCACGGTTATTAATCAATTTATTTAGCTGTATCGGTGCCCAAATCATGCGTGGAATATAGACCACTACCGGTGCTAAAATCACGCCGGTTGCGCCCCATTTGTTTCCCATCGCCAAAGCAACCGGAATGAGCAACACCATTTCCACAATCGAACTGAACAACTGCAATTTGACTTTTCCAATGCCGTTGATGGGATAAATGCTGATATTGAGCCAGCACAACACACAAACATACAGACAAACAGCCGCCGACATGGGAAATGAAATTGTCAAAATATTTTCCACATCTTTTATCCAATGATTGACCCAAAAGTAATAGACCATCGGCGATAAGGCTAATAATATTAATTGAAAGGATAGAATAATGAGAAAAATCTTGTACAAATACGAAACAGTTTTCTTCATCCAAGCATAATCCCCTTTGGCATAAGCGTCTGTAAATGAAATCCAATGCGGTATAATGATAATACCCATGATACTGTAGACAAACGAAAACATTCGGAATGCCGCATTATAATTGGTTACTTCCACCGGATTGGTCAGCCGTTGAATTAAAAACGGCAGAGTTTGCGTAACCAAAAAGGCGGCACAGGTAGCCACAAAAAATTGAATGCCCAAATTCATCATTTTTCCGGCCAACTTAAAGTCAATATGCCTAATTGACGGTCTCCACGCCTTATAGCGCGTATTGAACAGTACCAAACTCGCAATGATATACACAACGACCGGAGAAAATCCGGTTACCAATCCCAGCGTAATGAGCGAAGGCGGCGTTGTCTTGGACAAAATGAAAATTCCGGCAAACGTGATTAATTGCCCCAGCATATCCAGAAATGAACTTATTGCCGGACGCTGGTCGGCCGTAACAACCGGTTTCAACAGATTCAATACAAACGTAAAACAGAAAGACGTTATGGAAATCCAAACCAAGCCGGAAAGTTCGCCGGCATATTGAGGTGGTACGTTTTTCAGGATTTTTACCCAATCCAAATGCGGATTTATGATACAAAAAGCCGTGAAAACGCCCAGGCAAATCAAAAACACAATCGCATACGTCGAACTTACGCATTTTCTGGCTAACTCCGTCTGTCCTTTGGCTTTGGCTTCTGCCAGCTTATTCATCATTCCATTGCCGAAACCGATGTCGAACAGATTAAGCCAAACAATCATCGAATACAATGTCAGCCAAATACCGTTTCGTTCGGAATTAACATAATTGATTGTCATCGGCACCAACACCAACGAAACGAGGATAGTAATTCCCTTAATTCCAAAAGACGCAGCTATATTCTTTTTAGTCAATAGGGTACGCTCGTGTCCTTTGTGAAAAAAAACGGATATTTTTTCTTTGACCGAGCGAATCATGCTTCTTTTTTTCTTCGGATAACGTTTTTTATATAAATCGCCGAAACCGGAAGCAGGATACCTCCCATGAAAATAATCAGCATGGCGGTTTTCATCAAACTCGGAGAAACCGGCTTGTTGACCACATACGGCGGGTCAATCACCTGCAGTTTGGGCAATAACGTAATTCCGCGCACGGCCGTTTCTTCCCGCATTTCCAACAAGAAAATATAAACAGTTTGCTGAACTTCCTGATCTCTTTTCAGATTCACGTAATCTTTTTCGATGGTAGGCACTTTACCGATTTTAGAATTAAATTCTTTCTCTTTTTTTTTCAAATTATCGACCGTAACCTGCGCCCCTTTTTTCGTGTTATCCAGCGAAATTAACAGGTTTTTCCGTTGAGCCTCAATGTTTTCGTCAAACGAACGCGCTAATGCACCCTGCATGGTCGCTTTACTCTGCTGATTTCGCAACAACACTTGTTCGTTATACTTACTCAATACATTCGACATATTTTCGTCGGCAATCGAAAGGCTGTAAGGGATCAATGCGTATTTATTATTTTCGTCTTTCACAAAATCCACAATCATGTTGATAATACTCAACTGCGTTTCCGACTGTAGGATTTGTGCTTGCAATTCGCTGTTAAATTTGAGATAATAGGTTACGTCGGCCTCAATATCCGTCAAGTTGTATTTATCCTTAAACTCCTGAATATTCCGGTCGGCAGCCATCAGCAGGTTTTCCGTCAAGGCCAAGCGTTCGTCGACAAAACGATTGGTTTTGTCCGAAATTAAATTCTTGTCTGTAACATATTCCTTATTATACACCGCAATAATCTCGTTCAGAATTTTTTTTGCAAATGGAACTTCTTCCGTTTTCATTTCCAATACAATGAAATCCGACGTTTTTTTCGTAAAATTTATTTTTAACAACTCACGATAAATTTGTGCAATATAATCATAGTTTGTATAAGCAATTTTTAAATTCAAAGGCAGTTCGTATGAATCGAAGTTCGCCGATTTATCAAAAGTGAAATCACCCCAAGAGGTATGAACAGTTGCCGGGAAAGCGGTAATTTCAAACTTTCCAATCGTTTGCTTTCCTATTTTAGCTTTTATTTGCGTTTTTTCGGGACGGATATTCAAACTGAACGAAATATTTTGGGTAAGTGTATCCGCCATCGCCGAATCGGCCGAAATAATAATTGGGGATTGGTCATACAAATCGATTTTTATCAATCCGAAACATTTTTTTTGATAATACAACTTATTCAAATCGAAGTTTTTAATCATCTTCTTAATATATCCTTGCGACGACATTTTCGAGGCTTCGTCTTCAATATTTTCCGAGCCTCGTCCCAGTCCGAAAGCACTCATAAGTGATTGCGATTTTCCCATTGAGCCTCCCCCTACGAGCGATTCGTTGTGCCGAAGACTTACCCGCGAAACCACGTTCATCACCGGCGTAGCCGTTTTAAGATAAATAATACCGAGAATACCGCAAACGGCCAAACAGATAGCAAAATAATGCCAATGTTTCAACCAATCCTGTATCAATTCCTGTATTTGCTGTGCTTCGCTTTTTGTATTTTGATTTTCCATAACTTTACTTTCTTAAAAAGATACTTAAAAAAGAAACGATTACCGATACTGCCGTGAAAGAAATAGACAGCATGGAGTTGCGGTAGGATTCCGCCGTACCGTAATTGCTTTCGCGCTTGCGGGTTTGATTCGGCTCGACCACCACCAAATCGTTTTGTTGTAGATAGTAATAGGGAGAGGCAAACAAATCCGATTTCGTCAAATCAAACTTGACATGTTCGATCGTACCATTGTTGTCCCGGATGAGATATACATTTTTACGGTCGCCGTAAATCGTCAAATCACCGGCGGCACCGAGTGCATCCAAAATAGAAATCCGTTCGTCTTTGACTTCGACCGGTCCCGGTTTTATGACTTCACCCAAAACCGTTACCTTAAACGATATAATCCGCAGATTGACCACAGGGTCTTCCAAAAACTTGGAAACCAACTGCGTAATCTGTTCAATGGCTTGCGTTTTGGTGAGGCCGCCCAATTGAATTTTCCCGATAACCGGAAAATTAATCGAGCCGTCTTTTTCGACCATATAAGTTTGAATGGAAGCCGACTGACCGATCGTCGTTTCTCCCGGTGCTAAAAAAGTGGTCATCGGCAGGTTGAATTGCGCCACATCTTGCTGATTTAAAACCGGTGCTGAAACGGTAATCAACAATTGGTCACTGTTCTTGATAATGGGCTCATAAGCATAATAATTCTCCGCCCGCAATTGTTGTTGATATTTGTCCAAATCTTGAAAATAGGCCACATCTTTAGGCGTAGTCATACAGGAAAAATAAAAAAGCGGAATCGTTAAAAGCAGTAAAAATCTAATTTTCATCTTATTTTGTTTAATTCATTTTTTCAATTCGGCAACAAAGATACATTATTATCCAAATATAAAACGAAGAAAAAGGCAAAATAGTATCTTTTTGAATTAAAACCCGTTGTTTCTCCTGATTTTTATCCGAATCGCGTTTTCTATCGGCTGTTCGCTGATTAATGCCAAGTATCCGCCACCGCCTGCGCCCGCCAATTTCCACGCTAAAGCCTGTTTTTTATACGGCTCAACGGCTTCCTGCACTTCGGGCGGAAACATCGCGGGAAACATTTTTACCTGCGCTTCAAACGATTTTTTTGCCCCTTCGGCAAAACGTTTCAAATCTTGTTCCAAAATACCTTCCCACGCAATATCGGCCGCCTGCGTGAGCGCAAACACATTTTCTTTGTTGATGTACGTTTCTTTCAGCAAGTTTGTTCCGGCCGGACGAGGCCACAAAAGAATCAAGGAAATATGATTTTCCAACCACGACAAAATCGCTTCGTCCGTAATGGATTCAATTTTGCCCGGCCAATAGGTATTATCGTAATAATGCCGGTTGAGCCCGGGCATGCAGATACCAATGGAATCCTGCGCGCCCGAAATTTCTTTTCTTCCCGGCTCGTTTTCGTAATGAAAAAGTAGCTGTGCCAATTTTTCAGAGTGCATCACCGGCAGTTCATAAGGCCACAGTTTGGCGGCTGCATTCCGCGTTGAAGTGCTCATACCGCATCGCTCGTTGAAATCGATGTTTGGCTCTAACGAAATCGTAATCGCCCAGCCGGGTTGAAATTTCGACACGTAAGGTTGGTCAATCCATGTACCGGCCAAATCCAAGCGATAAGGCAGACGGGAATTGACGCTGGTGCGAATAGCCGTCGTTGAACGCGCCGGCAAACCGCTGTCGGGAATGCGCTTTAAAATTTTATATTCGATACCTAATTTTTTGCAAACGGCTTCCTTGTTGGGTGAATGTCCGTCTTCATTCACAATAAAAATATCGGGACGAAAACGAAGAATGTCATCTTCAAAATCCAAAATCCCGGAGCCTTTATTCACCCAGGCGTCGGTAACATGGCGGATTGATTTCACCATATACAACCTTTCCTGCTCGCTATTAATCGTTTCGCGCCCTTTCAACTCCCGGATAGTCGCGTCAGAACCGATACCCACATACAAATCGCCATATTGAGCCGCTTCCCGGAAGAAAGCCACATGTCCGCTGTGCAACAAATCGTAGCAGCCGGATACAAAAATTTTCTTTTTCACTTTGCTTCTTTATTATAATTATCCAATCCTTTTTTCAGGAAAGCAATGTATTCATCAATATTCGTGTCATAAGCCCGCCACGGTGCAACCGGCCTGCCGTTATTATCAATCAAAACGTAATAGGGCTGAGCATTGGCACCGAATTTGTGTCGTTGCAAATAACTCCACGTGTCGCCAACTGTCCGCAATTTAATCGTTTTGCCGTACTCTTCAATGATTCGCGGCTCGGGCAACGGCGTTTTATCATCGACATACAACGAAATCAATACATAATCCTTGTTGATAATGCCTTTCACACGCGGGTCAGACCACACAGAAGCTTCCATCTTCCGGCAATTCACGCAACCAAAGCCGGTGAAATCAATCAAAACCGGCTTTTTGTTTTTCCGTGCATAATCCATGCCTTCCTCGTAATCGTGGAATTTGGCCTCGACAACACCTTCATACAAACTGAAATCCTGCGTATATAATGGTGGTGAAAATGCACTGATAGATTTCAGGGGCGCGCCCCATAAGCCGGGTATCATGTAAACCGAAAAAGCGAAAGAGATGATTGCCAGGAACAACCGCGTAACCGAAATAGCCGGTACATCGTCGTCGTGCGGAAATTTGATTTTTCCCAGCAGATAAAGACCCAGCAGGGCGAAAATGACAATCCATAAAACCAGAAATACTTCGCGGTCTAAAATATGCCAATGATAAGCCAAATCGGCCACAGACAGGAATTTCAACGCAAGAGCCAATTCGAGAAATCCAAGCACGATCTTCACTGAGTTGAGCCAGCCACCTGACTTGGGCAAATTTTGCAACAACGAAGGGAAGACGGCAAACAATGCGAATGGAATGGCTAAGGCTAACCCGAATCCGAACATGCCGATTGCCGGCCCGACGAGGCTTCCCATGCTGACGGCTTGTACCAACAAGCCACCGATAATCGGCCCGGTACAAGAAAAGGATACCAGAACCAGCGTAAATGCCATGAAAAAGATACTCAACAATCCGGTCGTTGATTCGGCTTTACTGTCCATTTTGTTTGTCCAGGAAGAAGGCAAAGTCAATTCAAATGCGCCGAAAAATGAAACGGCAAAGAGGACAAGCAAAGCAAAAAAGATTAAATTAAATAGCGCGCTTGTCGATAATTCGTTCAATGCACTTGGGCCGAAAATAAGCGTAATTAACAGACCCAGAGCAAGATAAATAACGATAATAGATAAACCGTAAGTAACGGCGTCCGTAATTGCTTTTTTGCGGTTGGCTTTGGAACGTTTCAGGAAAAAACTAACCGTCATTGGAATAATCGGCCACACACAGGGCGTTAGCAATGCAATGAAACCGCCGGCAAAACAAAGAAGAAAAATTGACCAGCCCGGTTTATCACTCGAAGTTTCGTTTGTACCGAAATTTTGCAGTTCTTTAATGACCGGTTGCCAAAGATCTATGCTGTCATCGTAGGTTTGGTTGTCATTGCGGGCCTGACCCGCAATCTCCTGCCCATTCGTTAATGTGTCCGTTTCCTCTTGCTGGGGATTGCGGGTCAAGCCCGTAATGACAGGACTTTTCGCTATTCCCGCAGGTAAATCTTTTGTCGTAAAGGTAAATTCCTCTTTTCCCGGCAAGCAATATTCGTCGTTGCAGGTCATATAATCAATATATCCTCGAACGCTGAAATGCGCCGGACCGGTGATTTTCAGTTTTTGCGTAAAAACCGGATTTTCCTTGTACCAGCTGATATTCATTCCGAACAAATCGTCGTAAGAAGTCGTTATTACGGCGGAAGTGGTCACTTTTCCGTCTAATTTCGCGCCTTTCACTTCTTCAAAATGGAAAGTGGTCGCCGTCGGCCCGCCGGGAGGGTGATTTAAGATGTAAAGATGCCACCCCGCGTGTATCGAAGTAGAAAAAACAAGTTCTCCTGTCTCATTGACGGCTGTCGTCCATTTCACCGGCTCTTGTATCTGGGAAAAAACCGAAGTGCACAAAAAAACCGAAAGAAAGATAGCTTTAAACTTTTTTCGCATGGTATTTGTTTTTAATTTTGCAAAGGTAAAAAAAATATAATAAATATCGCGAAACGTGAGAATTGACATTATTACGGTGCTTCCGGAAATGCTGGAAAACCTTTTCAATTATTCTATCTTGAAACGCGCGCAGGACAAAGGACTGGCCGAAATCGTTCTTCACGATTTGCGGGATTATACGCAGGATAAGTACCGGCGCGTCGATGATTATCCTTTCGGCGGGCAAGCCGGAATGGTGTTGCAGTGTGAGCCGATAGAGTGCGCCATTTCGTCCTTGAAAGAGCAACGGACGTATGACGAGGTGATTTATACTTCGCCCGACGGCGAAACGTTTAATCAGAAAACGGCCAATCAGCTGTCGCTGTCGCAAAACCTAATCATCCTTTGCGGGCATTACAAAGGGATTGATTACCGCATTCGCGAGCATTTGATTACCCGCGAAATTTCGATAGGCGATTATGTCCTGACCGGCGGAGAATTGGCGGCGGCCGTGATGTCGGACGCGATTATTCGGTTAATTCCGGGAGCTATCGGCGACGAACAATCCGCGCTTTCCGATTCGTTTCAGGACAATTTATTAGCTCCGCCGGTTTATACACGTCCCGCTGAATACAAAGGTTGGACAGTTCCTGAGGTGCTGCTTTCAGGGCATGAGGCCAAAATCCGCGAATGGGAATTGCAACAATCCATCGAACGCACAGAAAGGTTACGACCGGATTTAGGATAATAGAATCAACGTTTCGATTTTTTTTAATCGTGCTTTTAATTTTTCCGCTTCGCTTTGACGGATACGCAACGTCATCTCACATTGACTGTCAAAAGTTTGCGAAATAATTTGGGGCCGTTCTTCCTTTACGATTTTCATCACGCCGTTGAGAAACGGATAATCAAACGTAAAGCGAATTTCTTCATCGATCGTTTTTTCAATCATTTCGGCATGAGCAACGGCCTCTTGTGCAGCAGCGCGGTAAGCAACAATCAATCCGGATGTCCCCAATTTCACACCGCCGAAATAACGCACCACCACAATCAAAATATCCGTCAATTCGTGGGAATTGATTACGCCTAAAACAGGCTTTCCGGCCGTAGAAGAGGGCTCGCCGTCGTCATTCACCCGAAATTGCGTGCGGTCTGCTCCGAGCATATACGCCCAGCAGACATGGCGGGCGTCGTAAAATTGTTTCCGGTATTGTGCGACAGTCTCCTTCACCTGTTCCGGCGTTTGCACCGGAACGGCAAAAGCGATAAATTTACTGCGTTGATCGGTAATAGACCCTTCGGCAACTCCCGCTATCGTTTTATAAACATCGCTCATTCAAGATTAATAAGCCCTCGCAAAAATCACTCGTTGCGTCGACGGCCGGCCGGTTACCATACATTGGCCCGGTGTTTTGTCGCCGTCTAACGGAATACAGCGAATGGTTGCTTTGGTTTCGTCCTTAATCAGTTCTTCCGTTTCGGGCGTACCATCCCAATGCGCCAAGATAAATCCGCCTTCTTCGATTTTTTCCTTAAATTCGGCGTAAGTATCGACCGTAATCGTGTGTTTGACACGGAAATCCAACGCTTTTTGGAAAATATTTTGCTGAATATCTTCCAATAATTGTTGAATGTATCCAGCAATGCCTTCTACCGAAACCGTTTCTTTAGTCAACGTATCGCGGCGGGCAATTTCAATCGTGCCGTTTTCCAAATCGCGTGCCCCCATCGCCAGACGTACCGGAATGCCTTTTAATTCATATTCGGCAAATTTCCAGCCCGGTTTTTTGTTGTCGGAGTTGTCGTATTTCACCCGGATACCCAACGCTTTCAATTCCTGTATGATTTTTTCGGCACGTTCGTCAATCAATTTCATGCCGGCTTCATCCTTGAAAATCGGTACGATGACCACTTGATACGGTGCTAATTTCGGAGGCAAAACCAGGCCGTTGTCGTCCGAATGTGCCATAATCAATGCACCCATCAGACGGGTTGAAACACCCCACGAAGTCGCCCAAACATAATCGCGCTTACTTTCTTTATCCAGAAACTGCACGTCGAACGCTTTGGCAAAGTTTTGTCCCAAAAAGTGGGAAGTACCTGCCTGCAAGGCTTTTCCGTCCTGCATCAGGGATTCGATACAGTAAGTATCCACTGCGCCGGCAAACCGTTCCGACGCCGTTTTTACTCCTTTAATCACCGGAACGGCCATGAAATTTTCGGCAAATTCGGCATAGACACTCAACATCTTGATGGTTTCTTCCACTGCTTCCTCACGCGTGGCGTGCGCCGTATGGCCTTCCTGCCACAGAAATTCGGCTGTACGCAAAAACAAGCGGGTACGCATTTCCCAGCGCACCACATTCGCCCACTGATTGATCAAAATCGGCAAATCGCGGTAAGACTGTATCCAGTTTTTATAAGTATTCCAGATAATGGTTTCGGAAGTCGGGCGGACGATTAACTCCTCTTCCAACTTGGCTTCGGGATCGACCACAATGCCTTTTCCGTTCGGGTCGTTTTTCAGGCGGTAGTGCGTTACGACCGCACATTCCTTGGCAAAACCTTCCACATGGTCGGCTTCCTTGCTCAAAAACGATTTCGGGATAAACAGCGGAAAATAGGCATTGACGTGGCCGGTTTCCTTAAACATGTCGTCCAGTTGCCGTTGGATTTTTTCCCACACGGCATATCCGTAAGGTTTAATCACCATGCAACCTCGCACGGCCGAGTTCTCCGCCAAATCGGCTTTCAACACCAAATCATTATACCATTGCGAATAGTTTTCACTTCTCGAAGTCAGTTCTTTCAGTTGATTCGTTTCCTTTGCCATTTTTCATTATTTTGAGAACGCAAAAGTACGAAAATATATGCAAAGAAAAAAGGGCAGCACAAAGGTCTGCCCCAACACCGGGAATTTATGTTATGCGAACGTTCCCGATCTGTCGTTCTGTCATTGCGATTTCCCTGTCATTGCGCGCTTGACGCGCAATCCCCTAATCTCCGTTAATGACTGTTTAACGATGGGCAGGGGATTGCGGCCTTCGCCGCAATGACAACATTATTTCACAATAATTTTGTGCGTCTGCGTCTCCCCGTTGCCTAACACCGCTTTCACGATGTAAACCCCGGTAGGGGCGTTGCGCGCAACGCCCCTACGCAAATCAATCTGATATACATTATTCTCGATCTTATTCGCTTGTTTTACTTTTCTTCCTTGCATATCGAATAATTCCACCGAATGAATCTTTTCCGATGAAGAAATGGTTACTGTTTCATTGTCTTGATAAATCGCGATTTTGCTTTCGTTTTTTATCTCACTGATGGCCGTCGGCGATTTGAAACTTACCTCGAAGCGATCGATATAGGGTGTTGTGTTATCGTTCTGCGTG
>BNTW01000042.1 GCA_025996895.1 Bacteroidia bacterium
TATGTCCCCAAACAATCTGTTCCCAATACGCGCCATTTCCGTTTTTTTGAAAGAACAAATGCCATTTGCCGTTGTGAAAAATCAAACCGTGAGGTTCATTTGTCCAAGCTGCCGCAGGCATTCCACGGAAAAGCGGACGTTGGATTTCGTCTTCAAAACGTGAAGCGGGAATGGCTAAATTTGCAGTATTTTCAGGTGTTGGTGTAACGGTAGGCGCAGCAAGTTCGCCCGAATAAACCTTGATTTCGTCTATCAATCCGCAAACGGTATTCAGGTAAAAATTTCCGTTTTTAATGTCATTGTAGGATTTACCTATACTAAAAGGTGCGCTACCGACAGAAATTGCCGACCCTGAAATACTTGTTTGCTTTATTTGAACGCCGTCGTGGTAAAGCGTAATTTTGTGATTTGCCACACTCACAACCACCTGAACGTGCGCCCACGAGTAAAGCGGAAATTTTGCATCTGCAATACAACTGTGCAAGTTTCCGCCAATATATACCTGAAATCCATACTCGCCGCGCGTATTTACTACAAACGCAAAACCCGAATTGGCGGAAGTTTTCATATTGCCAGCAATAACGGTAAAATCGGTATTGTTACCGTCCGTGTTCATCATCGGGTAGTTTTCCATTGCCGCCCACAGTTCCATTGAAACGGCTTGATTGTTCAAATTATTGACATTGATTTGCGCATTAACGAAAGTGGAATTGCCGTCGAAACGCAAAGCCTGTCCCACTGCACCTGCGATATTTTCGCGCACGGGGCGCACTTGTTCCACAGTAAAGAATTTATTGGCAACAATTTCGGATATTTTTGTGTTGGCGTTAATTTCCATTGGAAAATGGGCGACAAGTACCAATCCCTCCTGCGGCTCACTCTGTCCGCAAGTTGAACAAGTCAATTCGTCCAAAGCGTTTTTTGTAAGAAGTTGAATATTGGACTGATAAGGATTTGTACCGCTATTTTGATTCCATTCATAAGCGGCAAGTCCAATAGCAATACATCTTCCGTATGATACCGTTTTATGAAAATCGACAATTCCCGCACAACAATAATCTGTAACGTGCTGCCAAGTGCCAAGCACGGTAGCATTGTTTTCCGTTTCAAAATTGACAACAATATTCGGATTGCCAGTATAATCAAATGCGTTCAAATCCCACATCGAATTATGGTCTTCCTTGTATCCCGAAGCAATAAGGTTATACACTTTTTTCGACGTTCCTTCTGTAAAGTTGGGTGTCATCCCTGCATAAAGAAAATCGCCTGAATGGTCGTAACTGCTGCCGATAACGCTGTTCACGCCCCAATCATCAGTATTAGTGCTACCTGTGCCTTCGCCTGAAATGCCGGGGAAACGTGTTGTCCGTCCCAGATTTACTAAATAGCGAGTGGCGTGGTTGGTAAGCAACAAGTTTCCACCAGCCTGATAATAGGTTTTAATTTTATTCAAAACGCCGGTTGCTGTTAATTCGTTTGGCAATCCGTTGCCTGTCCCCACACGGTCAATAGCAATCCAGAGAACTTTGTATTGGCTTAAATCTCTCGCTGCTACATCGGCGGTTGAAAGAAAATCGCCTCCATAAGTATTTACAAACCAATTGGCTGCCTCATATTCATCATCATCTCCATTAATCTGTAAATCAGATAACGAGGTGTAAGTACTCAAGATTGCCGCCTTATTTTGGGCATTCACATTTATAACAAGAATGCTCATTGTAAGGCATAAAGCCATTGAAAGTAATGTTTTTTTCATTGTATCACAATTTTAAAAAATTAGAATTATACTAAGGTGCGCCACACACTAAAAAAATTCCATGAGAGAAACAAATTTTTCTCCCATAAAAATCTCTCGGGTTGCATCTATTTGATATGTATGTTTCATTTGCATGAATTATATTATTACATTTTACGCTGCAAAATTAGGGACAGTTTTGGGGTCAGACTATAACAAATCTTGCAAATGCTATCAAAAATCTTGCATGGACAAAAAGATAGCAGGCTGTGCAAACCCCTGCCACACACGCGCAAACCCCTGCCACTTTTCTAAAACCCCTTTTTCCGCAATCTTTGTTCATTTACTTTTGCGCCGCGTCGCTATTGGCGTAACTTAAAAATTGAAGTAATATGAACGAAAAATTGAAAGACCAAGATGTCCTGTTGGTCAAAGAAAAAGGCAGCAATGAACTGCACGCCGTGAATCTGGACAAAAACGGAAAAGTCAAATCTACCAAACTTGACGGGAGCGAAAATCCCGATTTTTTGAAGATTGACAAAAACGGCAACGCGCTTGAAAACTTTTTTGAGAACTTCAAGCGGCAAATCAAAGACCCTACCCGCTTTGACTTTTACCGCGCTCCGCTGGAAAAGTTAGGAGACGTTGTAAAACGCCTGTATGAAGCATTTAAAAGTCCCGACAAGCCTGAAAACAAAGACTTTTTGGATGCGCACCGCATTGAGCCGGAAGATGTTTTGAAAAAACAGGCAAAGGAACAGGGAGAAACACAATCCCAAGCGGCTGCCGATGCAAAAACTCACGCTATTAATCCCGACCTTGTGGACTGGCAAAAGTTTGAACGCTTCGGCATTAGCCGTGAGGCGTTGGAAAAATCGGGCAATCTGGATAAACTGCTTGATTACCAAAAAACAAACCTGATGCCTGTTGCAATGAAATTCGACAGCGAAACGCTACGCTCAGACGCGCGTTTCTCACTTCGCAAACAGGAAGACGGCACGTTTGCGCCTGCCGTTCATCTTATCCGCAGCAAGCCCGATTTGGAACGTCCCTATTTCGGCGTTGAATTTACCAAAGAAGACAAAGAAAATTTATTGAAAACAGGCAATCTCGGACGTGTCGTCGAAGCCGAATTTAAGCAAGGTGAAAAAACGCCGGTACTCATTTCGCTGGACAAGCAAACCAACGAATTGGTGGCATATCGCAAAGAATGGCTGAAAGTCCCCGATGCCTACAAAGGCGTTCCGTTAAGCGAAGGAACAAGGGAAAAATTGGGCAACGGCGAAAAAGTAAAGATAGAAAATATGACCACAAATGACGGCTCAAAACAATTTTCCGCCAATGTTCAGTTCAATGCCGACAAACGGTATTTTGAACTTGTTTTCGACAATGACCGGAAACAAAATCAAAGCCTCAAACAGGGTGAAGCCCCGAAAACATTCCGCAAAAAGCTACTGACCGAAGACCAGCAGAGCAGTGTACGCGAGGGAAAGACCGTCCATACAGGCGAATTGACAGACCGCAACGGTAAAAAGTACAGCGGCTACATAACCCTGAATAAGGAAACCGGAAAATATGATTTCATGTTTCCGAAGGATTACAGGGATGCCCTTGCCGCCGGAAAAGTCATTCCCGATGACCGCCACAAGGTGCAGGTTGCCAAAAACAATAACGGCAACACCACCGAAGCTACCAAAAATATCAAAGAGCCTTTGAACAGCGGTCAAACGCAACCCACCGAAAAGCAGGCGGAAAAACAAGCCGCCAAGCAGGAACAGGAAAAGCCGAAAAAATCCAAAGGCGTAAAAATGTAATATTCACCACTAAAATCCAAGTAAAATGAAGATAGCAATCATAGCAGAGAAACCGAGCGTAGCCCGCGAAATAGCGGCTATCGTTGGCGCAAGCCACAAGGAAGATGGTTTTATGACAGGCAACGGTTACATGGTAACGTATGCTTTTGGGCATTTGATACAACTCGCCATGCCCGAAGACTACGGCTTTTCGGGATTTGTCAAAGAGAATTTACCGATTATTCCCGAAACATTTATCCTGAAACCCCGCCAAGTGCGGGAAGGCAAGGAATACAAGCCCGATGCGGGCGCACTCAAACAGTTAAAGGTCATAAAACATGTTTTCGACAGTTGCGATAAAATTGTTGTCGCCACCGATGCGGGTCGCGAAGGATGTTTAATTTTTAGATACATCTACCATCATTTGAATTGCAAAAAGCCCTTTGACAGGCTTTGGATTAGCAGTTTAACGGATAAAGCCATAAAAGACGGCTTGCAAAACCTGAAGCAGGGCAGCGATTACGACAACCTGTATTATGCAGCCAAAGCGCGTTCAGAAGCTGACTGGCTTGTCGGAATTAATGCAAGTCAGGCGTTAAGCATTGCCGCAGGGCGCGGCGTATATTCGTTGGGACGAGTGCAAACGCCCACGCTGGCAATGATTTGTCAGCGTTTTTTGGAAAACAAAAATTTTACGCCTGTTCCGTTTTGGCAAATCCGGGTTCAGACCGAAAAAGCAAATATTCCGTTTGCGGTTGTCAATCGTGAAAAATACGACCGTAAAGACACAGCAAACGCGATATTTCAAAAATTGCAAGGCAATTCTTTGCAAGTTCAAACGGTTGAAAAAAAAGAAGTTAATCAAGAGCCGCCTTTATTGTACGATTTAACCGCTTTGCAAAAAGAGGCAAACAGCAAACACGGTTTTTCGGCGGACAAAACACTTTCCATTGCGCAAAAACTGTATGAAAATAAAGCGATTACCTACCCACGCACAGGCAGCCGCTATATTTCTGCCGATGTATTCGACGAAATCCCCGAACTCATTAACAGTCTGAAAACGCACCCGCGTTTTGGCGGTTATGCCGCCAAAATGGACACTCAAATCCTGAATATCCGCTGTGTCGATGACAAGAAAGTAACCGACCACCACGCACTTTTGATTACCGAAAATCAACCCAAAGACCTTTCCGGCGAAGAACAAACCATTTATGAAATGGTTGCGGGCAGAATGTTGGAGGCATTTTCAAAGAAATGTGTCAAGGATGCAACTACTATTATATTAATGTGTAGCGATACCGTTTTTGAGGCAAAGGGTGCTGTTATCAAACAGGCGGGTTGGCGAGCGGTCTTTAATGAAAAAGAAGAAACGGAAGAAGACGGCGCTTTGCCCGAAGTTATGCAGGGCGAAACGCTGCCAATCCTCAAATCCGAACTGTTGGAAAAGCAAACCAAGCCCAAGCCCTTACATACCGAAGCCTCGCTACTTTCGGAAATGGAAACCGCAGGAAAAACGGTTGAAAACGAGGCGGAACGCGCGGCAATGAAAGAAAGCGGTATCGGAACGCCTGCCACGAGAGCGGCAATTATCGAAACTTTGTTTTCGAGAAATTATATCGTGCGCGAAAAAAAATCGCTTGTTCCCACCGAAAAAGGATTGACGGTTTATGAAACGGTTAAGGACAAGCGGATAGCCGACGTCGCTCTCACAGGCAGTTGGGAAAATACATTAGCACAAATAGAGCGCGGTGAAATGCAACCGGAAACGTTCCAAAAGACGATTGAAATCTATACACGCCAAATTACAATGGAATTGTTGGATACCAAGATTACCGTTTCAGATGAAAATGCGTGTGTTTGTCCGAAATGCAAAACCGCGCCAATCCGCTTTTATCCCAAAGTAGCGAAATGCAGCGACCCGAATTGCGGATTGGTGGTTTTCCGCACCATTAGCGAAAAGGAATTGACCGATAAACAGATTTTGGAACTGCTGACCAAAGGCAAAACCGCAGTCATTAACGGTTTCAAAAGCAAGGCAGGCAAAATCTTTCCCGCCGCGTTGAAAATTGACGAGAATTATAAGGTTACATTCGAGTTTTCCGAAAAGAAAGGAAATTTCAAGAAGAAATCGTAACTTTGCCACTGAAATCACACGGTCATAATGGCTTTGCTGTTTGCTGTGGATTTTAGTGGCGGCTCTGTCGGGAGGGATACCCGGCAGAGCCTTTTTCGTTGTTTGTCAAACAAATAAAAGCGTTATCTGATAAATTAATTCGTATGGATAGCGGTGGAAAGTAGCTAATTGTTTGTGTGCTTGGGAATATTTGAGTAATTTTGCGGGCTAAATTATCCCAAATTATGAATTGGCAGGAAAAAGCAATCAAATGTCTGAAAAGCAGTCTGTATCCGATTCCCGTAGAATTGAACGAGATAGACTGGAAAAGCGGCTTGTCGTCGAAAACCGACAGGCTGGCACAACATTTGTGCGCTTTTTCCAATCAGGAAGGTGGCGGTTTTCTTGTGTATGGTGTGAATGACGATGCCACACTGTTTTCTGTCGGCAAAGTGCAGGCGGACGAAATTATAAAAACGTTGGGGAACATTGCCCGCAACAACCTGATTCAACCGGTAAAAATTGAACACGCCACCGTTGATTTCGACGGTCATTCCCTGTTGTTTATCCACATTCCGGAAAGCGCTGAAAAACCTGTTTATCTGCGAAGCGGTACGATATACGATACTTATCGCCGCTCGGCAGGCTCAACGGTAAAAATGACACGTCAGGAAGTCAAACAGATAATAGCCGAATCGCAGGGATTGCTGTTCCACGAACAAGTTGCAATGGAACAGGCTACTGCCGACGAGGTTTTGAAACTCTTGAACTACGACCAGTATTTTACATTGTCAAAGCGCAACTTGCCTGAAAATAAAACGGCAATTCTTGAAGTGTTGGCTAACGAAGGATTTGTTGTACGACAAGGCGATAAATGGAAAATAACCAATCTCGGCGCATTGCTTTTCGCGCGTGATTTAACAAAATTCAGAGACTTGGAGTTCAAAACATTGCGTATCATTGTATATACGGGTAAAAACAGGATTAACGCATATCCCGAACTGAATTTCAAAGAAGGTTACGCTTGCGGATTTGACCATTATGTACAGTTTATCATGGAACGGACTTCGGTTGAAGTCATCGAAAAAGTTTTCAGGGAAGTTAAGGAAACTTATCCCGAAAAAACCGTCCGCGAGCTATTGGCGAACTCGATGATTCATCAAAACCTGTGGCAAACAGGGACGCATACGATGGTTGAGATTTTTAGCGACAGATTGGAAATCACCAATCCGGGAGTTCCCTTGGTGGAAGTAAACCGTTTTATTGATACGCCTCCCAAATCGCGTAATGAAAAAATCGCCATATTGATGCACCAGTATGACTTCTGTGAATTGCGGGGCAGCGGCGTTGACAGGGCGATAGAAGCCGTTGAAAAGGCTATACTCCCCGCTCCGAAGTTTATCAAGGGCGATTTTTATACCAAAGTGATTATCTATCCGAAAAAGACATTTTCCGAAATGTCAAAAGAAGACCGGATACGCGCCTGTTATCAGCATTGCTGTTTAAGGTATATGGATAACGAGAAAATGACCAACCAGAGTTTCAGGGAACGCATGGGGATAGACGAAAAGAATTATCCAATGGCGTCCAAAGTTATTAAAGACACTGTAAATTCAGGTTTGATAAGGGGTTATTATCCGGATAATGTGGTCAAAAAGGCAACTTGTTACATTCCATATTGGGGGTAAACCCAATCCATGTATTGAGATGTAACCGAAAGAAAAACCATGAACATATTTACGCTTGTAATCATTTGATTTTCAGTTGGTTTATAGATGTAACCATGATGTAACCAAATTCCACCGAATATGCCGTTTATTAATTATAAGTCATTGATTATCATGCTTTTACTTTTATAAATGGGATGTAACTGTTTCACTCCCCATAGAAAGAAAAAGAGCCGCGTAAAACGGCTCTTTTTGGTTATCACTCTTTCTTAATCAAATGCTGCAACTCCGGGTCTTCGGCGATTCGTTTGAGTTCTTCTGCCACAATCTGTTTCACATCGGCTTTGATTTGATTGTAATTGCGTTCTATTTCCGCCTGCATGGTGTCGTTGCCGTCCCCATCGCGGAAATCAAGAATTTCAGGAATTTTTTGGTAGGCTTTTGTTTCGGCGGCCACCTTTGCATTATCCACAACTATTTCGGCATGGAAAATCTTTTGTTCGATACGTTCATCGAAATTGTCGCTTACCGCACCGACAAACATCCTTTGCGTTAAATTTGAAATCTTGCTTGCTGGAATTAATGAATCAAGTTGCGTGGAAATGGAAGTTGATTTGTCCTGCCGGTTGATAGTCATGGATTGGCATTTTTGAAAGTACAAAATCACCATTTTTCATTCCGTCGGGCACAAAGTCTTTGAAAGACATAAAACGGAAAGGGGGATTTTGTTGTTGCATTATTTCTTTTATTTTGTCCTATATTTTATATTCCATAAACGAGTTAAAACTTTGTTGCGCATATTGCATTGCATCAAGATATTCCTTTTGTTGTGAACGCTTGATAATCTCTTCTGTGGATAAATCTTCAACATGGGTTGTTATCCACCAGATATTTCCAAACGGGTCACAAATCCGCCCGATACGGTCGCCCCATGAATGAGTGCTCATTTCGGTTACAGAAATCGCACCCGCTCGTAGAGCCTGTTCATAAAATTTATCTCCCTCATCAAGATACAAATAAACAAAAGACGGCGTTTCAGTCCAATCAGGTTTTGCATCAAACATCAACACGATAGAATCCCCAATTTGTACTTCTGCATGACCAATTGTCCCATCCTCGTTGTAAACACGTCCGCATTCCTGCGCATCGAACGCCGATTTCAAAAATTCTATCAGTTTAGCCGTGTCCTTTGTTACAATCCACGAATTAACTGTATGATAACGATTTTGCTTTGTTTCTGACATAATCACATGATTTAAAATTTATATTCAAAAACTCAATCCAAAACAGGCGGTAATTCATTAATTCTTTCGCGAATTTTAGTCCAAGCGTGAGTATCAAACAAACTGCTTTCACGCATCGTGCCATACATTTCTCTGAAACGTGAAATCGGAACGGCAAAAGTTAAAATATTTGCCTCTATGTATTGCCGAGCCGAAGTATCGAAAAAACCGATAAATGTTTTTTTGCCGTTAATTTTATTTTCATTAATTACTTGTGTAACAATGTTTGAGCAACTTGAACCAAATATTGAAACAACAGCATTTTCCGAATTATTGTCGAAATACGCCCAAGAGGCAAGCCCTGAAAGAATATCTGGTGTTGCAAAAAAAATAACGCCTTCAATATTTTCAAAACTGCTGATTTTGTCAATTCTCGCAAAGTTAAGAAATTGCTTGTTTGTGCGCTGTACATTAAGTTGTTCTACAAAATCAACAACCATTTTGGGCGTTTTTTTGTATTTTTCTTTCAGCGAAACAAAATTTGGAACGTGTTCGGGCATTTCGGTAAAACCTGTATAAAATTTTCCGCCGCCACAACCGATATTTTCGGCATTTAAACTAATTTCACCGCCGTTGCGAACAGTTTTAATTTCCTTAAAAAAACATCCGCCAATCTTTTGAGTATCAGCAATTTTTTCGTCAGAATACCAAAACACAATCGGCAATTCGACTGCCTCGCCGACTGCCTCACGGTAATTATTGATAAATGTGTTTACTTCCATATTATTTTTTTCTACAAAATAACTAAATAAAATTCATTTTTTTAGTTTTAATCTCCTATATTTTAAGTGTTTATATTCAAAAATTCCATTTTCTTATATATTATGCCACAAAGCTACAATATTTTCTTTCATTTCCAATTGTTTCATTCCGTCGGGCACAAAGTCTTTGAAAGACATGAAACGGAAAGTTTGATTTTCTTGTTGCATTTTTTATTTCTTAATTATCGGGGGTCGAATAATCGTTTTCAGTTTTTCTGGCTCAACTTTGCGAGGATTGGAAAGATAAATTTCATGGTGACGACGCGCCTCGCTTATATCTATTGCATAGCCGCTCTCTATTGCATACTTTTCCATCGTGGCGATAGTCGCGAGTTCGTTGTCATACGAGCCAGTGTGCATAACCTGAACGCACAAACCTTCTGCAATTTTTTCAAACCTCGCTTTCGTCAAATCAAGACTTGGCTTTCTCTTTGCGAGCGTTTTCTTTGCGGTTTCAAAAATCGCCTCCGTTACAAAGTCGGGTTGACGTATGAACGAAGTCCAAACGAAATTATTTTTATCTGTTATTGACACACCGTTGCCCTGCCACAAGCCCTCTAAAGGCGGACAAACTTGGACGCTGGACAATTTATCAATTATCTAAAAAAATAGATAATAGCCGGAATATTCTAACTCAATTTCAATTGCACATAGAAGGCTGAAAAATGCACACAGACAGTATCTTTTAGGTTGTTTTTTAATCGTAATCAACTGATTATCAATATGTATTTAATTGCACATAGAAACACTACAATTGCACATAGAACCAAAAAGAGCCGCGTAAAACGGCTCTTTTTGGTTATCACTCTTTCTTAATCAAATGCTGCAAATCAGGGTCATCAGCTATCCTTTTCAATTCTTCGGCAACAATCTGTTTCACATCGGCTTTGATTTGGTTGTAGTTGTGTTCTATTTCCGCCTGCATGGTGTCATTGCCGTCCCCATCGCGGAAATCCAGAATGTCGGGGATTTTTTGGTAGGCTTTCGTTTCGCGGGCTACGGCGGCATTATCCACAACTATTTCGGCGTGGAAAATCTTTTGTTCTATCCTTTCATCGAAATTGTCGGACACTGCGCCGACAAAAATACCTTGTGTAAGATTAGAAATCTTGCTTGCAGGAATTAATGAGTCAAGTTGTGTGGAAATGGAGGTTGATTTGTCCTGCCGGTTAATGGTCATACTTTGTCGTTTCTGCAACACCTTTCCGAAACGTTCGGACAAATTCTTTGCAGACTCTCCAACCACCTGACCACTGAAAATATTGCCTACGGTGTTCATTACTACGGCGGCTTCCTTGTCGCCATAGTCGCGCTTTAACTGCGAAAAGTCTTGAAAGCCCAGACAAACGGCAACCTTATTGCTTCGGGCGGTGGCTATCAGGTTATCCAAACCGCGAAAATAAATCGTCGGCAACTCGTCAATAATCACACTGCTTTTTAACTGCCCTTTCTTGTTGATTAACTTGACAATACGACTGTTATACAATCCCAATGCCGCCGAATAAATATTTTGACGGTCGGGGTTGTTGCCTACACAAAGGATTTTCGGCTCATCGGGATTGTTGATGTCTAACGAAAAATCATCGCCGGTCATTACCCAATATAATTGCGGACTTATCATTCGGGACAAGGGGATTTTAGCACTTGCTATCTGCCCTTGGAGCTGGTCTTGCGCACCCCCTTCCCACGCATCCATAAAGGGACTTAAATAGTTCTCCAACTGCGGATAAGAAGTGAGTATCGGGAAAATATCCACATACTTTTGGTTGAGAAATTCAATGGCGTGTGGAAAGGTGCAAAATTTGCCATCGTTGAAAATTTTCAAATACCAAATAATTGCTGCTAAAAGGATTATCGGACTTTCTACAAAAAAGTCGCCCTGCTTTTGAATCCAAGTTTTGTTCAAATTTAACATTATTGTATAGGCGCTTTCGTATGCGTCCGAAATATCGGTCATAAACACCGGATTGATTGGGTTGCAACGGTGCGACTTGCGCGGATTGTCGAAATTTATCACATAGAATTTTGGTTTGACCCTGTATTTGTCAAGGTTGTGCATCAGTGTATTGTACGCTATCACACTCAAATCGTCAAATTTGAAATCGTAAATGTACATCGAAAATCCCTTCTGTATCTGCTGTTTAATGTAATTGTTCACAACGGCGTATGATTTTCCCGAACCCGGAGTGCCGAGTACGATAGAGGCGCGGAACGGATTGACAATGTTTATCCATCCCCTGTTCCACTTCTTTTTATAGAAAAACCGTGTCGGCAGATTAACCGAATACTCGTTTTCTATCAGCCGCGTTTCCTGCATAAAACTTTCATTCTCAACATTAAAGACATCATCTAAGAGGTTATTTTTGAGTAAGCGGCTCATCCACAATCCCGCCATCAACAAAAGGATATAACCGACAGTCAAAGTAAAAATGTAAAATCCGGTGTTGGCGACCAAAGGCAGCGGCAAATGCAGCAGCCACCAATTCAGGAAGAAGAATATAAAGCCGAAACAAAGGCACAGCCATATATTGCGCCACTTGATTTTTTCCTCCTTCACGCCTTTTGTTCCCAAACAGGACAGCGCCAAAAACACAACGGCAAAAATCTTCGTCCACAAAATAGAAGTAAACAAACCCGTTGTACGGTTAAAATTCATCAGGATTCTATCGACAACGCCGATATTCACTCCGCACTCTACAATGTATTGATAGCAAAACCAGTACACATTAATCACACAAAATAAAATACTTATATGCTGCACAGTTGGTTGAATATCAGATTACCAACAATAAAGCGGTAGCTGTTGCGGTCCTCCTTGCCATGGCAATAGATGGGATTCCCATTATGTAAATAATAGATAAAGCCGTCTTGTTCGCGAAAGCCTAAACTATCATTTATTAATTGGGTCTCCCTCGGAAAAAAGGGTAGTTGGGTCTGCATAATATATCCGTTTTTTTGCAAATATACGACATTTTCTTTTATGGGTACTGATTTGCTAACTATTTGATTGATAATGAAGTCTAATTTCGCAGGTCTGGAGTTCTGAAGTTGTCAAAAACAAAGTTCAGTGAATAGGCACCCGGCGAGGATACATTCAACGTCCAGACGTGCCATTTTTCCCATTTTTCCCATGTACCGGCTTCCAATGTGTAATTTGTATCGAATCCGTAACCAAACTGGAAGGGCACCCCTTTCGGTGCATTTTCCGCGTCTTCTTTCAATAGTTTTTCTACATCCACTTTTCCCATCCGAAGGGTTTTTGCTGATTCGACAGGAAGCTGTTGCAGCGTTTTTTCCAATGTACGATACTCTTCGTACCTAAAAACATCTTTCGATATGACCGTTTGTACAACTTGCGCTTGCAATTGCACACAAAGTAGTGAAAACAAAATTGTCAGTACCAATCCTAATTTTCAAGACACTTTTTATTGATTTTTTTGCAAAAATTTTACTGACCGATAAATTTCTTTCAAAAGGTTTGTAGAAAAAAAAAAATACAATACCTTTGCAGCCGATATATTTTATGACCTTTCTCTAAAAAACGAGAAAGGTTTTTTTGTGAAACAAAAAAACAGGGCAAAAATGAAAATACAATTACGGAGTTTTACTTCTACGCAAGGTCGCCGAATGGCAGGCGCACGTGCTCTTTGGCGTGCCAACGGTATGAAAGAAGAACAAATTGGGCGACCAATAATCGCTATTGTCAATTCCTTTACGCAGTTTGTTCCCGGACATGTGCATTTGCACGAAATCGGGCAAACGGTCAAAGCCGAAATCGAAAAACTCGGTTGTTTTGCCGCCGAGTTCAACACCATTGCCATTGACGACGGCATCGCAATGGGACACGACGGAATGCTCTACTCCCTACCCTCGCGCGACCTGATTGCCGACAGCGTGGAATATATGGTCAATGCCCACAAAGCCGATGCGATGGTTTGTATTTCCAATTGCGACAAGATTACGCCCGGTATGCTGATGGCTGCCATGCGGTTGAATATTCCTACGGTTTTTGTTTCCGGCGGCCCAATGGAGGCGGGCATTCTCGACACGCAAAAACTTGATTTGATTGATGCAATGATACAGAGCGCGGACGAAAGCGTGAGCGACGAACAAGTGGCGAAAATAGAACACGCGGCTTGTCCCTCCTGTGGCTCATGCAGCGGTATGTTCACCGCCAATTCGATGAACTGCCTGAACGAAGCGATTGGTTTGGCCTTGCCCGGAAACGGCACGATTGTCGCCACGCACAAAAACCGCAAACAACTTTTTATCGACGCCGCCAAATTAATTGTCGAAAATACCTGTAAATATTATGAAAACGGCGACGAAAGCGTGTTGCCGAAAAGTATTGCCACCCGCGAAGCGTTTCTCAATGCCATGAGCTTGGATATTGCGATGGGTGGTTCAACGAACACTGTTTTGCACCTTTTGGCGATTGCCAACGAGGCGGGCGTAAATTTCACGATGGACGATATTGACGCGCTTTCGCGCAAAACACCCTGTCTTTGCAAAGTCGCACCGAATACACAAAAATACCATATTCAAGATGTTAATCGTGCCGGCGGTATTTTGGGGATTTTGAATGAATTAGATAAAGGAAATTTAATAGATACTAATGTAAAGCGTGTTGATGGCAATTCGTTGAAATCCGCAATTACGAATTACGAATTACGAATTACGAAAACAAAACCCGAAGCACCTGCGAATAAATTTAATTTGGTATTGGGCAGTCAATCGGAATATTATGATTCTTGGGATTTGGATAGAGAAAACGGATGTATCCGCAACATTGCCCATGCTTATACCCAAGACGGCGGTTTGGCAATCTTGAAAGGCAACCTTGCACAAGACGGTTGCGTCATTAAAACGGCGGGTGTTGATGAAAGTATTTTACATTTCAAAGGCACGGCAAAGGTTTTCACTTCGCAGGAAGCTGCATGCGACGGTATTCTCGGAGGAAAAATAGAGGCAGGCGATGTGGTGGTGATTACCCACGAAGGGCCAAAAGGTGGACCCGGAATGCAGGAAATGCTCTACCCCACTTCCTACATCAAATCCCGCCATTTGGGCAAAGAATGCGCATTGATTACCGACGGACGCTTTTCAGGCGGCACTTCGGGCTTGTCGATAGGGCATATTTCGCCCGAAGCGGCTTCAGGCGGTAATATAGGCTTGGTGCGCGATGGCGACATTATCGAAATCGACATACCCAATCGCTCGATTGAATTACGAATTACGAATTACGAATTACGAAAACGGCGAGAGGAAGAAAAGGCGAGAGGTAAAGAGGCTTTTACGCCGAAAGACCGCAATCGCGTTATTTCCAAAGCATTGAAGGCTTATGCAAGTTTGGTGAGTTCGGCGGATAAGGGGGCAGTGAGAGTGATTTAATTGAAATAAATAACAAAAATAAATATGAGAAAAATTTCAGGCTCGCAAGCATTGATAGAAGCTTTGTTGCATGAGGGCGTCGATACCCTTTTCGGTTACCCCGGTGGGCAGGCGATACCGATTTATGACACGTTGTATGATTACAAAGACCGCTTAAATCACGTTCTTGTCCGCCATGAACAGGGGGCAACCCATGCGGCGCAGGGATATGCCCGTGTTTCGGGAAAAGTTGGCGTAACGGTCGTAACTTCGGGGCCGGGCGTTGCCAACACTATCACCGGCATTGCCGACGCCATGATGGACAGCACGCCGATTGTGGTCATCGCCGGACAAGTTCCTGCCTCGTTGCTCGGAACAGATGCTTTTCAGGAAGTCGATGTGATTGGCGTTACCCAGCCGATTACGAAATGGGCCTATCAGGTGCGCAATGCAGACGAAATTGCTTGGGCGGTCGCCCGCGCTTTTTATATTGCTTCGACCGGTCGTCCCGGCCCGGTAGTGTTGGATATTGCTAAAAATGCGCAAGTGGGAATGACTGATTATCAACCGGTTATTATCGATCATATCCGCTCATATATTCCTGTACCGGATATGGAAACAGAAAAAATTGCCGAAGCAGCGCAACTGATTAACGAAGCAAAAAAACCGCTGGCATTGGTTGGACAGGGGGTAATTTTGGGAAATGCCGAAAAGGAACTCCTTCATTTTCTGCGCAAAGCCGATATTCCGGCCGCTTCAACCATTCTGGGACTTTCCGCTTTGCCGTCCAACGAACCGTTGAATGTCGGCCTGTTGGGCATGCACGGCAATATTGCGCCGAATCTGAAAACCAACGAATGTGATATCCTGATTGCTATCGGGATGCGTTTCGACGACCGCGTAACCGGCGATTTGAATACTTATGCCAAGCAGGCTAAAATCATTCATTTGGACATTGACCCTTCCGAAATCGACAAGAATGTGAAAGTCGATGTTCCGGTTTTGGGTGATGCTAAAATGACGCTGGGTGAATTGACGAAACAGCTCAAAGAAAACAAGCATACGCAATGGATTGAAACGTTTAAACCGCATTGGGACAAGGAAATAGAATCGGTAATTAAATCCGAACTTTATCCTGAAACCGGTGCGTTGAAAATGGGCGAAGTCGTACATAAAGTTTCGGAAGCCACCGGAAATCAAGCAGTTTTAGTTACCGATGTGGGACAAAACCAGATGATGGGCGTGCGCTATTTCAAGTTTTCGCAGACGCGGAGTGTAGTAACTTCCGGCGGATTGGGCACAATGGGTTTCGGACTTCCTGCCGCTATCGGCGCGAAATTCGGGGCACCCGACCGTACCGTTTGCCTTTTTGTCGGCGACGGCGGTTTGCAAATGACCATTCAGGAGCTGGGAACAATTATGCAGTCGAACATTGATGTGAAAATTATCCTTTTAAATAATGAATATCTGGGCATGGTGCGCCAATGGCAGGAATTATTTTGGCAAGAACGTTATTCGGAAACGGTCATGAACAATCCCGATTTTGTGAAAATCGCAGAAGCCTATCATATTCCGGGCAGAACGGTCGAAACCCGCGAAGAATTGGACGAAGCAGTTAAACAAATGCTGGAAACAAAGGGGGCTTATCTATTGGAAGCCAAAGTATTACAAAAAGGAATGGTTTATCCGATGGTACCGGCAGGAACATGCGTTACGAATATATTATTGGGGGAAGAATAAATAATAATTGTTATCTTTGTAGATTTAAAAAATATAATGAAAAGTATTTTATGACACATATCAAAGAACAAGGTGCAAAATTATATACTATCACGATTTTTTCCGAAAACACGGTAGGATTATTGAATCAGGTGACGATTATTTTTACCCGCCGCGGATTGAATATCGAAACACTTTCGGTGTCGCAGTCGGCGATTGAAGGCATTCACAAATTTACGATTACGGCCTTTGCCGGCGAAGAAACTATCATAAAAGTAGTTAAACAGATTGACAAGCGGGTGGATATTGTGAAGGCGTATTACAATACCGACGAAGATTTAGTCTATCAAGAAATTGCGTTATATAAATTATCTACACCAAAATTACTATCTTTGGGCTCGATTGAGGACATTATCCGCCGTTATAACGCCCGGATTTTGGATATGACCGACGTCTGGGTAGTACTCGAAAAAACAGGACATTACGAAGAAACGCAAGCCTTGTTCAAGGAGTTAAGCGAAAAAATCGGTGTCTTGCAATTCATTCGTTCCGGACGTGTCGCCATCACCAAATCGAGAGTCGAACGGCTGAGCGATATGCTGGCGGCAATGGAAGAAAAACTCAAAATTCGTAATTCGTAATTAAATTATGGTGTTACCCAAAGTAGGTTTATTTCATTTTCACGTCGAATCGTATGTGTGCGATTTTACCGGAAAGGCGACACTTCCGGTGATGACGAGTTTTTTGCTCGATGCTGCGAGCAATCATGCTCAGGAGCGTGGTTTCGGTTACGAAGCTATTTCTAAGGACAATGTCGCGTGGGTGTTGTCGCGCCTGTCGATTGAAATCGACGAATATCCGGTTTCTAATCAGGATATTAAGGTTGAAACATGGATAGAAGATGTCGGGAAGTTTTTCACCCAGCGTTGTTTCCGGTTTATCGACGAAAAGGAAAAAACGCTCGGCTATGCTCGCAGTATATGGGCTGCTATCGACGTACAAACGCGCCGGCCGGTAGATATTATCAAATGGCGTGCCGATTTGGCCGATTACATCGTAGAAAACAAGATTTGTCCCATCGAGAAAATGGAGAAAATCCCATCGGTGGATGCAGTAGAGCCTATTATGGGCTATTCGGTGCGTTACAGCGACATCGACATCAACCGGCACATGAACAGTATAAAATACATCGAACATGTGGTCAATATTTTTGATTTGATAATATTTAAAGAAAATTTTATTCGTAAATTTGAAATTGTTTATCTCGTAGAAGGAATTTTTGGCGACAAATTGAAATTGTACAGGCAAAATATTTCCGAAAACGAATATATAATCGATACAAAAAGAAATGAAGAATCAATATGTAGAACAAGATTAATATGGCAAAAGAATGAAAAATGAAAGGTACGAGCTGAATAAAAACTTGGCTCAAATGTTAAAAGGCGGAGTAATTATGGATGTATCCACTCCGGAACAAGCGCGGATTGCAGAAGCAGCCGGTGCAGCAGCCGTAATGGCATTGGAAAGAATCCCTGCGGATATTCGCGCAGCCGGCGGTGTTTCCCGCATGAGCGACCCGAAAATGATACGCGGCATACAGGCAGCCGTGAGTATTCCGGTGATGGCGAAAGTCCGTATCGGCCATTTTGTGGAAGCCCAAATCCTGGAAGCCTTGGAGATTGACTATATCGACGAGAGCGAAGTGTTATCGCCCGCCGACGACAAATATCACGTGGACAAAACAAAATTCAAAGTGCCTTTTGTTTGCGGCGCGAAAAATTTGGGCGAAGCACTCCGCCGGGTGGCCGAAGGCGCGTCGATGATTCGTACCAAAGGCGAACCGGGTACAGGCGATGTGATTCAGGCTGTCCGTCACATGCGCGCCATGATGTCGGAAATCCGCCGCATACAAAGCATGCAACAAGACGAATTGTATCACGCCGCAAAGGAATTGCAAGTGCCGTACAGTTTGGTGCAATACGTGCATGAAAACGGCAAATTGCCGGTGGTGAATTTTGCCGCCGGAGGAGTGGCCACGCCTGCCGATGCAGCTCTGATGATGCAATTAGGCGCGGAAGGTGTATTCGTCGGATCGGGTATTTTCAAATCGGGCAATCCGGAAAAACGGGCACAAGCTATTGTAAAGGCAGTTACCAACTACAATGACCCGAAGATTTTAGCGGAAATTTCCGAAGATTTGGGCGAAGCGATGGTCGGAATCAACGAAAGCGAAATCCAGTTATTAATGGCTGAAAGGGGAGTGTAAATTGAATAAGAAATTGAAAATAGGAGTGTTAGCGTTGCAAGGTGGATTTGTTGAACACATCAGTCATTTGCAGTCGTTGCAGGTGGATACTTTTGAGATACGGAAAAAAACTGATTTAGACCGCGAGATGGACGGTTTGGTCATTCCGGGTGGAGAAAGTACAACTATCGGTAAGTTGTTGAAAGAATTGGATTTATACGACGATTTGAAAGCAAAAATCAATCAAGGCATGCCGGTATTCGGAACGTGTGCCGGAATGATTTTGTTGGCCAAGCAAATCGAGGGTAAATCCAACGCCAGTTTCGGTGCAATTGATATTGTGGTCAAACGGAACGCTTACGGGCGGCAGTTGGGCAGTTTCTTTACGGAAGCGGAATTTAAGGGTATCGGCAAAATTCCGATGACTTTCATTCGGGCGCCTTACATCGAAACAGCAGAAAAAAACGTTGATATCCTTTCTGTTGTCGATAATCACATTGTCGCTGCCCGCGAAAAAAACGTGCTGGTTACCTCTTTTCACCCTGAATTAACCTCCGATAATCGCGTCCATCAATATTTTATAGAAAGAATAATACTTAAAAGATAATTAATATTTAAAAACATGGCAATAATGAATTTTGGCGGTGTGGACGAACAAGTCGTTACCCGCGAAGAATTTCCATTGGAAAAGGCAAAAGCGTTTTTGAAAGACGAAACCATCACAGTGATCGGTTATGGCGTGCAAGGCCCCGGACAATCCTTGAACTTGCGCGACAATGGCTTCAATGTGATTGTAGGTCAACGCAAAGGTGGTAAAACATGGGACAAAGCCGTTGCTGACGGTTGGGTGCCGGGCGAAACGCTTTTCGATATTGAAGAAGCGGCAGAAAAAGGAACAATTATCCAGTATCTGCTTTCGGATGCGGCGCAAATCGAAGTGTGGCCGCGTATCAAACCGTATTTGACGGCCGGAAAAGCCTTGTATTTCTCGCATGGTTTTGGTATCACTTACAAGGAACGGACAGGAATTATTCCTCCGGCCGATGTAGATGTGATTTTGGTGGCTCCGAAAGGTTCCGGAACTTCGTTGCGCCGGATGTTTTTGGAAGGTCGCGGCTTAAATTCGAGTTTTGCCGTTTTCCAAGACGCTACGGGAAAAGCGCGGGAACGGACGATTGCTTTGGGAATCGGCGTCGGTTCGGGCTATTTGTTTGAAACGGATTTCAAACGCGAAGTTTTTTCCGACCTTACCGGCGAACGCGGAACGTTGATGGGGGCTATCCAAGGAATTTTGCTGGCTCAATATGAAGTGTTGCGTGCTAACGGCCATTCGCCTTCGGAAGCTTTCAACGAAACGGTGGAAGAATTGACGCAATCGTTGATGCCGTTATTTGCCGAAAAAGGCATGGATTGGATGTACGCCAACTGTTCGACGACGGCTCAGCGTGGCGCTTTGGATTGGATGGTTCCTTTCCACGATGCCTCCAAGCCGGTTTTTGAAAAACTGTACAGAGAAGTTGCTAACGGAAACGAAGCGCAACGTTCCATCGACACCAATTCCAAACCGGATTATCGCGAGGGATTGGAAGCGGAATTGAAACAACTTCGTGAAAGTGAGATGTGGCGGACGGGGGCTGTGGTGCGGAAGTTGCGGCCGGAGAATAATTAAATAGGCAAAAAGTAATAGGCTAAGGGCAAAGAAGTGAATAGTCTTTTTGCCCTTAGCTTTTTTTTATGAAAAAAATGTATGATAATTTTGATTGTACGGATAATTTACGTACTTTTGCGAAAAAATAATGTGTTATGATAACAAAAACAATGACAGATAAATCAACAAGATTTGATACCCGTTTGCCAAAAGAACAAAAATTGTATTTTGAAAAAGCGGTTCAACTTGGAGGATATAGAAGTTTAACAGAATTTTTCATTTCCACAGCATTGGAAAAAGCAAAAAAAATAATATCAGAAAGAGAACAAATCATTGCTTCTCAACGAGATAGTGAAATCTTTTTTAATGCTCTTTTAAATCAGAACAAACCAAACGACTACCTGATTGAAGCTGCAAATGAATATAAACACCGATTGAACACATGAATAATTATTTAACAGAACTCCTTAACGCTGAACATAATAAAATAGAATTTTCTTGTGGAAAACCCATGCTTGATAATTATTTGTACAAACAGGCAAACCAAGATATGAAACGAAAATTATCGGCGTGTTTTATATTGAATGATTCTCAAACAAACCGGATAAAGGGTTATTATACCTTGTCAAACAACAGTATTCCGTTGGAATTGGTAACTGACAATTTCAGAAAAAAATTACCGCCTTCTTATTCCTCTATTCCAACCACTTTACTTGGGCGATTGGCTATTGATAGTCGTTTTCAAGGAATGAAACTTGGAAAATTATTACTTATTGATGCTTTGAAAAGAAGTTATGATACCTCTAAAAATATAGGTTCGTTTGCCGTTGTGGTTGACCCGTTGGATGCTGAAGCCAAAACTTTTTATTATAAATACGGATTCATTGAATTGATTGATAGTAAAAAGATGTTTTTACCCATGAATACAATTAAGCAATTATTCGAATAAGTCTTATATCTGTTCAATAGTGCAATTACCGCCGT
The DNA here is from genome assembly GCA_025996895.1 of Bacteroidia bacterium. GTDB lineage: Bacteria > Bacteroidota > Bacteroidia > Bacteroidales > Azobacteroidaceae > Azobacteroides. Next base: position 21,319 of record BNTW01000042.1, read on the forward strand.
GGTATCTTGTGAAAATGTAGGGCAAAAAAGAGACGGAAAAAATATTTATCTTTGCACCTTAAGAACATAAAAATGAAAATTTAGAATTATAAAATATTAGTTATTGAGCTTTTAGCTCTTATTCTCTCTATGAGATAAATACTTACTTCGTATTTGTAACGACAAATCTTTCCGTGTGAGAAATTTTGTTCATTACGAAAATCTTATTTACGTCCTCTCTTCACCATTTTTTTCTTCGGTTTATCTCCCGCTTCCTTCACGATTTTCATGCAGTCGTCGTAGGAAAGTTCTACCGGATTTTTCTCCAATGTTTTGGGAATGGCATAATTTGCTTTGTCATAAACGATATAGGGGCCATATCGGCCTTTGAGGATTTGCAGTTTGGCATCTTCCGGAAAAGCTTTGATGTATTTGGCGGCTTCCTGCGCACGCTTTTCCTGTATCAGTTTGCCGGCTTCTTCCACCGTAATCGTATGCGGACTGTAGCCTTTGGGAATACTTACGTTGAGCGTATCGTATTTTATGTAAGGCCCGAAACGTCCGTCGGAAGCCACAATGGGCTTTCCTTCCCACTCGCCGACCGTTCGGGGCAAGCCGAACAGTTTCAAAGCTTGATCTAACGTAATGGTTTCGATGGACAGGCTTTTCGGCAACGAAGCAAATTGCGGTTTTTCCTCATCGTCAGCCGAGCCGATTTGCACAAAAGGCCCGAAACGCCCGATTTTGACAGAAACCGGCTTGCTCGATTTCGGATCTGTCCCCAGTACCCGCTCTCCTACTCTGCGTTCAAATCTCTCTGTTTCAACCTTTTCTACAATCGGATGAAACAAATTGTAAAACTTGTGCAGCGTGTCCGTCCACTTCACTTCGCCTTCGGCTATCCGGTCAAATTCTTTTTCCAAATCGGCCGTAAAGTTGTATTCCAAGACATTCGGAAAATTTTCAATCAAAAAGTCGGTAACCACCATGCCCGAATCCGTTGGAAGCATTTTGTTTTTGTCCGCCCCGACCGTTTCGTTCTTGGTTGTCTTTGTTATCTCCTGATTTTTCAGCTTCAGATTGACAAATTTCTTTTCCTCGCCGTCTTTGTTTCCCTTAATCACATATCCGCGGTTTTGAATAGTGGAAATCGTCGGTGCGTATGTAGAAGGACGTCCGATACCCAATTCCTCCAATTTACGCACCAAACTCGCCTCGGTATATCGCGGCGGTTTTTGTGTAAGTCGTTCATTAGCAAGTGCTTCGTCCAATTTCAATGTCGAATTTACCTGCATCGTCGGCAAAATTTCTTCCGTCGCATTTTCCTGATTTTCGTCGTCGGTGTCTTCCAGATACACCCGCAGGAAACCGTCGAACTTGATCACTTCGCCGGTGGTGAGGAATTTATCCTCCGGACGAGTACTGATTCCAATGGTTACCGTCGTGCGTTCGAGTTCTGCATCAGCCATTTGCGAAGCAATGGTACGTTCCCAAATCAACTTATACAAACGCTGTTCCTGCACCGTCCCTTTGATAGTACGATTGTTCATATAGCTTGGACGAATGGCTTCGTGCGCTTCCTGTGCCCCTTTCGTCTTCGTATGATATTGACGGATTTTGACATATTCTTTTCCAAATTCTTCCTGAATTTCCTTTTGTGCCGCGTTTAAGGCCAAAGTCGATAAATTCAGCGAGTCGGTACGCATGTAGGTAATTAATCCCGCTTCATAGAGGCGTTGAGCAATGGACATGGTTTGCGAAACTGAAAATCCGATTTTCCGCGAAGCCTCCTGTTGCAGCGTAGAAGTGGTAAATGGTGGTGCCGGCGATTTTTTTGCCGGACGTGTATTGATATCCTCGACCGTGAAAACGGCATTTTTCAACTGGTCCAAAAAGGCATTCGCTTCTTTTTCGGACGAAAACCGCCGGTTTAATTCGGATTTGATAACTGTTTTTCCATCGGGAAGAATAAAAACTGCTGCTACTTTAAAAAATCCTTCCGCATTGAACTGATTGATTTCGCGCTCACGTTCGACAATCAACCGCACCGCCACCGATTGTACACGGCCGGCAGACAATGACGGCATGATTTTCTTCCACAAAATCGGCGAAAGTTCAAAGCCCACGATACGGTCTAACACGCGGCGTGCCTGCTGTGCATCGACCAAATTCAAATCAATGCGACGCGGATTTTCGATCGCATGAAGTATCGCATTTTTAGTAATTTCGTGAAAAACAATCCGCTTGGAATCGTTGTCATTCAAACCCAGCACAACCGCCAAGTGCCATGCGATCGCCTCTCCTTCGCGGTCTTCATCGGAAGCGAGCCATACCATTTGCGACCCTTTCGCCTCTTTTTTCAGGTTTTTTACTAACTCGGCCTTATCGGGCGAAATCGCATAATTGGGTTTAAAATTATTATTGACATCTACACTCAGTCCTTTGCTTTTCAAGTCGCGAATATGTCCGTAGCTGGACAGCACCTTAAAATCGCTTCCCAGAAATTTTTCGATAGTTTTAGCCTTTGCCGGTGATTCGACGATTACCAAATTTTTCTGCATACTGTTTTCTTTTCTAACGTTATTGAGCGCGCAAAGATAATAAAAACTTCAAAATCTAATGCTAATTCCTGCGAAGTTTTATCTTATTCTTGTATTCAGCCCCCATATTGTTAATAATAATTAATTCTATCGATTTTTTTTTATTTGCATATATTTATTTTTATCCATCAATTCTGCTCGCAATTATATGTCGATTTTTGCAGACAGAATTAAATTCTCAAAATAAAAATCATAAAAACTCATTTTTATTTCCAAAATGCACTATATTTGCAGCATTATAGAAATAAATATGAGTTACCTTGAATTTCGACAACAAATGTTTGATTTGGCTTGCTTTAATATTAACCAGATTATGCATGGCAGCCGGATTTTGACCGCAATAATCTTATGAGATGGGTAAAAAAAGGCTATCTTATTCGATGAAAAAAGGGTAAATTGTCTTTTTAAAACGTATGATTTATGATACAATTATCACAAATAAAAAATAATCATCATGGAATATCTATCATTAATGCCGAATATTGGCGTGAAAAATGTAAATGAAACGGTAAAATTTTATACCGAAACATTGGGATTTAAACAAATAATGAGTGTTCCCGAAACGGGAGAACTTGTTTGGGCTATGGTTGGTTCGGATAATGTGTTTATCGCATTTCAGGAAACACAAAATCTTCAGGAAGAATATCCGTCTTTGAAGGATAAACCACTGAATGCGACACTTACCTTTTATGTCAAAATGAAAGGAATGAAAGAATTATATGAAAAGTTAAAAGGCACAAACTATTTGGCTAAAGAATTGCACAAAACGTTTTATGGCGCAGATGAGTTTGCCGTTTACGACAATAACGGGTTAGTACTGACCATTACGGAAGAATAACAGAAACTCCCCATAGATAGTATGTCGATTTAGCAATTTTTAATCCGGTTTTTGCTATTTCCACCTCATAATCGCTTATTTTGAAATCCGGCAATGTATTGACAGCCTGTTCCATAAAAACACTGAGCACAGGCATGAGTTAATACTTCCCTATGAAAGCCAAGCTCGCAGAGGAAAATCGCACACAGAAAGCACCATCTTGGTAAATCATGATACAAAATACGAGTGCTGTAAGGGAGCGTCCGTAAATAATTTTCACATTTTATTAGGTTTTATGACATAATTCCACTCGCCATGGAACTTATATTTTTTAAGATTTATTGCATTTAACTCTTCATCGCTTATCACTATTCCTTTT
>BNTW01000043.1 GCA_025996895.1 Bacteroidia bacterium
GCATTATTTTGCGCTTTAATCTTTGTTGTTACATCAAACACATTGTAAAGCACACGTTGTGTCGATTGATCATCGTAGTGATACAAAAGCCTTTTAAGCGATCGCCGGTCATAGTTGGTGACAGCGGGAGCTAATACCTGATCTCCAATTTTCTCTCCATTAAAATACATTTCGTAAAAGCCCAATCCGCAAACGTAAACTATGGCTTTCTTTATTTTTTTCGTAACAGTGAACTCTTTACGGAAATATGGCGCAGGGAAAGTCAATGTTGAGTCGGGATATTGATCTTCCATTTGCCCTATCCATTTCGCTTGCCAATCGGAAGGTTCGAGTAATCCCATAGTCCAATTGGAAGGTTCGCTCCATCCGGATGGGGCATCATTCCCGTCCCAAACCATTACTTTCCAATAGAGTTGTACGCCGGAAGTCAATCGTTTCCCTTGGTAGTTGATTATTGATTCTTCAGATAATGTTTTACCGGAATCCCAATAGTCTCCCTTATCTTGTTTTAGCAGATTCAGGCTACTTGAAACAATGATACGGTAAGCCGATTGGCTATCGCCTCTTTTTCCTGACAAAAGTTGCCATTTCAACAATGGATTTTGCCCTTCAACCGCTAACGGATTTTCGGTATAATCGCAAAGCAAATTCACCACTTGTATATTCGCAGCCTTACCACAGGCAAAAAACATCAACGCAAAAAGCGTAAAGAAAACAGTTCGAATAAAATTGTTCATCAGGTATTTTTCAGATTTTGGAACAAAGATAATTTATAAATTGAAATAAAACAAACTCAAAATACATTCCCAGCCACAGATGAGGTAATAAGGTTAATAAATAACATAACAATTAAATGCTTCAAATTCCCGAGGTTGTGATTTATCGCGCCCTTATTTTTTGTTTCCAAAAAATTCATTACCTTTGACACCGGAATTAACATATCCTTTTTGAAATGATTAACCGTGTTATTATTCGCGTGAAAGTGCTGCTGATTATCTATGCCTACTATCAGAAAAGTAGTAACGATTTGGCAAGCACTGAAAAAGAGTTGGTGCGTAGTATGGAAAAATCTTACGATTTATACCATTTCCTTCTGTGGTTGATTGTCGTCCTGACCGATTTTGAACAAAAAAGGCTGGATGCCGTGAAGCACAAATATCTCCCTACGAAAGAAGAATTAAATCCCGATACCCGGCTGGTTAACAACCGGTTGGCTGAGCAGTTGCGTGTCAATAAAACCTTGCGGAAATATGCGTTAAAACAAGATTGGTTTTCGGGCGAAGAAGACCGCGCATTTATTCGCCGGTTGGCTGAAAAAATCCATCAGTCGGAGATTTATGCTGCTTATTTGCAGTCGGTAGATACCTATGTTTCCGATCGCGAATTTTGGCGTAGGGTTTTCAAAAACATTATTTTGGAAGACGAGGAGATTACCGATTTTATTGAAGAAAAAAATATCTATTGGGACGGTAATCTGGAAGTGGTAGGCACGTTTGCTCTCAAAACGATTAAGCAGATCGAGGAGGAAAGCAACGAAAATCACGAATTGCTTCCGATGTATAAAGATGAAACGACACGGCAATTTGCTATCCAGTTGCTACATCGTTCCATTCTTGAACAGGAAGAAAATAAGGAACTGATAGACAGGCAGATAAAGAATTGGGACTTGGAACGCATTGCCCTGATGGATTTGCTGATTATGCAGATGGCAATTGCGGAATTGAAAAATTTTCCGTCCATTCCTGTCAATGTTACGCTGAATGAATACATTGACCTTGCTCGCTATTACAGCACGCCCAAAAGCAGCCATTTCATTAACGGCATTCTGGACAGTATTGTTACCGAATTAAAAAACGAAGGAAAAATATTTAAATCCTGACGAAGAATGTTTATCTTTGTCATTCAAACTTTTTAAATTTTTAAAAAATGTATCTATCATCTATCTTATTTCAAGCGCAAGCAGGCGCAGGAAGCCCTTACGGCGGACTGATTATGATTGTTTTGTTGTTTGTCATCATGTATTTTTTCATGATTCGTCCGCAACAAAAACAACGGAAACAAGTTGAACAACAACGCGCTGCCCTGGCAGTCGGCGATAAAGTACTGACTTCGGGCGGTATTTATGGTAAAATTAAGGAAGTTAACGATACTAATTTTCTCATTGAAATCGCAGAAGGAGTAAAAATTAAAGTAGATAAAACTTCAGTTTTTGCAGTTAGTGAAAATAGTAAATAAAGCGGAACTGAGAGAAAAGACCAAGATATTTTTCCGAAGTCAAACATGGAAAAATATTTTGGTCTTCCTTGTCTTTGTCGCACTCGCTTTTTGCTTTTGGGTTTTACAGTATTTCCAGCAAGAAACGAAGTACGATGTTTCTTCTGTTGCGTTGATTGAAAAACGGCTTCCGGTGGTTATTAACGGAACATTTTCGCCGGCAACCGGTTGCATACTTGCCGACAGTCTGCACATCGATCCGGCTGTGGTTTGGGTGTATGGCGACAAAAATATAGTGGATACGCTGCAAGCCATCGAAACCGTGCCGGTCAATCAGAAAAACATACGAAAAAAAATCGATGTAACGCTTCGGTTAGTTGCTCCACCTCATATTCGTTTGTCGGACGATAAAGTAAAAATCACGGCCGAAGTCGAAGAGTATACCGAGAAGCTATTTGAACTGCCGGTCGTTTGCCGGCGTATGCCGGACAATGTTCATGTGCGATTTTTTCCTTCTACGGTAGAAGTTTCGTGTCAGGTGGCGTTGAAAAAATACGCAGAATTGACGGACGACGACTTGGAAGTAAGCGTGGATTATCGCACACTCACGCAAAAGCAATCAATCAATGCAAGCCTTTCGTTATCCAAAAAACCGAAAGGATTAGTCAATTACCGTATCCAGCCGGAGACTGTCGAATTTTTAATTGAACAAAAAAAGGGCTTATGAAAGTTTTGGGGATAACCGGCGGTATCGGAAGCGGGAAATCGGTCGTTTCTAAAATTTTGGAAATCAACGAAATACCGGTTTATAACACGGACATGGAAGCCAAGCGTTTGACGGAAACTTCGCCCGTGATACGGCAAAAACTCTCCGAACGGTTTGGCACGATTTTATCTATAAATAATAGGTTGGACAAAAAACAGCTGGCTTTGCTCATATTCAACAATCTCGAAGCGTTGGCATTTGTCAATTCGGTGATTCACCCCGAAGTCTATCGAGATTTTACCGAATGGAAAGAAAAAATGCCTGATAAAGCGTGGGTGGGTATAGAAAGTGCCATTTTGTTTGAAACCGGTTTTAATCGATATACGGATTTCAACTTGCTGATTACCGCGCCGTTGGAGTTGCGTATTCAACGGACACAAAAAAGAGATGGTTTAACGAAGGACGAAATTTTGAAACGGATACAAAATCAATGGCCGGAAGAAGAAAAGCAGTCGTTAGTGGATTTTATCGTTTGGAACGACGAACGGCAGGCGGTTTTGCCCCAAATAGAGAATTTATTTAACTGTATGTCAATTACATAAAAAATAGAAACATGCTAAAAGAAATTTTATCGGTTTCCGGAAAATCCGGACTTTTTAAATTAATTTCCCAAGGGAAGAATATGTTTATCGTGGAATCGTTGCTCGACCACAAACGTCTTCCGGTTTATATGCGCGACAAAGTTGTGTCGCTGAAAGATGTGGCTATTTATACCGACGCAGAGGAAGTGCCTTTATCGACGGTGTTTAATAATATTAAGGAGAAGGAACAGGGACAGGCGATTGCTTTCAATCCTTCTGACGCTCAACCGGAAGAATTGCGCGCGTATTTTGAATCGGTTTTGCCCAATTTCGACAAAGAGCGCGTTTATCCGACCGATATAAAGAAGATGTTAAATTGGTATAACTTGCTGGTTAAAGAAGGATTAGCTGATTTTTCGGAAAAAGAAGAAGAAAATAAAGAAGAAGAAAATAAAGATTTATAATTATGTTTGAATATGATGATGAAGCGGCAGTAAAGTTTATTCAAAATTACCTGCCCCAGGAATTAAAAGAGAAATTTGCGGACGATGATATTTATTATGTGCTCGACGTGATTTGTGAATTTTATGAGAAAAACGATTGGCTCGACGAAGACGATGAAGAAAAAGAGGAAAAAGAATTGATCCAATTCATTATTCAGCAGGCCAAAAAAGATGAAATTGGCGAATTTACGGACGACGAAATCCGCTTGCTCTTGACTGCAGAATCCGCTTATTCGGACACGCTGGATATTCCCGAATAATTTTTTTCGGTTTTCGTGAACTTTTTCGCGAGAAGTTTGTTATATGAGTATGGAGATTATTTTATATACATTTATTATTATTAAAAATTACAACAAATGAAAAAAGTAAATTTATTTGCAAGTTTATTATTATGTGTTGCTATTATTTTCTCGGGCTGTAATGCCAGCAACACCGTAAAAGGAACAGGTATCGGTGCAGGTGCAGGTGCAGCACTCGGCGCAGGTATTGGTGCGTTGATTAACGGCGGAAAAGGTGCCGCTTGGGGTGCAGGCGTAGGCGCAGTTGTTGGTGGCGGCGCAGGTGCGTTGATTGGCAACAAAATGGACAAACAAAAGAAAGAATTGGAAGCAATTAAAAACGCTCAGGTCGAATCGGTGAATGACGGTCAAGCCATCAAAGTTACGTTTGACTCGGGTATTCTTTTTGCCACAGGTTCGAGCACATTGAGTCCGACTGCTAAAACTTCTTTGACACAATTTGCTGCTTCGTTGCGGACTAACCCCGACACCGATGTAGAAATTTACGGACATACCGACAGTTCGGGTGGTGACAAAATCAATGTTCCGCTTTCTCAAAAAAGAGCGGATGCCGTAAAACTGTTTTTAGAAGGTCAAAGCATTCCCGACAATCGTTTAGTTACAGCCGGTTTAGGATCTTCTCAACCGGTAGCTACTGAAGACGCTAAAGGTGTTCAAGCATTAAACCGTCGTGTAGAAATCTATATCCTTCCGAATGCGAAGATGATAGAAGACGCAAAAGCCGGTACACTGAAATAATCAGTGGATAAAAAAAGGTAGGAGAGGCTGTCTTTTCAGACAGCTTCTTTTTTATTTTGTCAATTATCTGAAATAACCTATATTTGCGAAATAATCTAAATTTAAACAACATGAAGATCGAATTTTATAAACAGCGGACATTGAGCGAGCGTTTTTCTGCAACGGCCGAATTCATTCGGGAAAACGGAAAATTGTATTTAAAAAATATATGGTATATCGGTGTTCCATTGGCTCTGTTAATGGGTTATTTTATGCACCTGTACATCAGCCATGTGTTTGAGCATATAAATGAATATCCGCTTTATAATCCTTATGCCGCTATCAATTGGAGAATTTACAGCCTGTTGCTAATCGTTTCCTTTTTGCTTACTATTTTCCTTACCTCTTTCACCGGCTCTATTTTATACAACTACACAAAAGACACTTTACCGGAAAACGCCGGTTGGGTGGATTTAAAAAGCAAATTATGGCCATTTATGGGCAAAATAAGTTTGTTGATGTTGTTGTTTTTCGCTATTATCTTTATACCCAGTGCCATTTTTGGATTGATAACAGGCTTTTTAATATTAAGAGGGATGGTTGTTTTAGCAGGAATTATCGCAATAATATTCACGCTGATACTTTTTGCGTTAATAATCGTTTTCCTGCCTTTCTTGATGCTTATCTATTATCCTATTCTCTTTGAAAATGCTTCTGTTTGGCAATCTATCAAAAAAAGTATACGATTGAGTTTCAAAAATTGGGGCTCAACTTTTGGAACAGGACTATTAGCCATTCTGTTGGTGACGGTTTGTTATTATATTTTCTTTTTTCCCTATTTGTTTTATATAATGTTTAATATGGGCGACGGCGGCACTTGGGGCTATGTTTTGGCGATGATTGTCTCGTTAATCCTGTTGATATTATCCCCAGTTGTGATTGTCTTTATGGGCTTTCAATATACGTCTATCGTAAAAAAAGAAGAAGATAAAGATTTTTTTCAGGAATAATTAGGTGTTTTTCGTAAAAATAATGTATATTTGTCCGCTAATTCAATGGATTGGCACAATCTTTGGATGAAGCAAAATAAAAAGTATAATTTATAAAATGTATAAAAGTATGAAATGCTCAATTTTCAAAAAAAGCGCGCTTGTTCTTATCGGCTTGTTTGTTTTTTCTTTGGCAGGACTGAATGCTCAAAGCAAAAGTAAAATATATCGTGCAAGCGACATTGTGAAAGATAAGCTGGAAACAATTCAAGCAAAATTGAATTTGTCGGACGATCAACTGGCCAAAGTGAAAGCCATTGATTTGGAAACCGAAGGCAAATTGGAAGCAGCTCCCGACAATACGGCAGCCCGCAGAGTATATGAATGGCGCGACAGTCAATATAAAACAGTATTAACGGCGGCTCAATATCGTACTTATTTGAAAGAAAAACAAGCGATTGTGGATGAAGCGCAAGCTTCGTGGAACGAAACTCACGGAACAGTGATTGAAGTAAATTAAGCCATTCGTTGTTTTTTGAATATTAAAACTTAAAAAAGGATATCTTCGTTGAGGGTATCCTTAACTTTTGGTCATATTATTTATGTATAGAACAAATACTTGCGGGGAACTCCGTATAGCGAATTTAAATCAAGAAGTAACTTTGTCGGGCTGGGTACAAAAAGCGCGGAAATTTGGTGGAATGATTTTTGTCGATTTGCGCGACCGCTACGGCATTACGCAACTGGTTTTTAATCAGGAAACCAATGCAGCTTTGTGCGAACAGGCAGTCAAATTGGGGCGCGAATGGGTAATTCAGGTGATAGGAGCCGTTACCGAACGCTCAAGCAAAAACCCGAATCTCCCGACCGGCGACATCGAAATCACCGTTTCGGAATTGAATGTATTAAATGCGTCCGAAACGCCTCCCTTTACTATCGAAGACGAAAGTGACGGCGGTGATGATTTACGCATGAAATATCGCTATCTGGATTTACGGCGGACACCGGTGCGCGCCAATCTCGAACTGCGCCACCGCATGGCTTTTGCTACGCGAAGTTACCTGAACGATTTGCGGTTTATGGAAGTGGAAACGCCGGTGCTGATTGGCTCTACGCCCGAAGGCGCGCGCGATTTCATTGTTCCGTCACGCATGAATCCGGGCGAATTTTACGCTTTACCCCAATCTCCCCAGCTACTTAAACAGCTATTAATGGTTTCGGGATTTGACCGCTATTTCCAAATCGTGAAATGTTTTCGCGACGAAGACCTGCGCGCCGACCGGCAACCCGAATTTACACAAATCGACTGCGAAATGTCGTTTATCGAGCAGGAAGATATTCTTTCTATCTTTGAAGGGCTGACGAAGTATTTGTTCGAAACCATTAAAAACATCGATATTCCGAATTTTCCGCGCATAACTTACGCTGACGCCATGCGTTTGTACGGCTCCGACAAGCCGGATACACGCTTCGGAATGCAGTTTGTGGAAATTAAAGACTTGACCGAAGGCAAAGGCTTTGGCGTTTTCGACAGTGCCGAATATGTCGGTGCGATTTGTGCAAAAGGTTGTGCATCTTACACGCGCAAACAACTTGACGAATTGACCGATTTTGTGAAACGTCCGCAAATTGGTGCCAAAGGCTTGGTGTATGTCCGTTACGAAGCAGACGGCTCGCTGAAATCGTCTGTTGATAAATTTTATTCGCCCGAAGATTTGAAAAAATGGGCGGAAAAAGCCGGTGCAAAACCCGGCGACTTGCTGTTAATCCTTTGCGGTGAAACCGAGAAAACGCAAAAACAGTTGAGCGAACTCCGTTTAGAAATGGGAAATCGGTTGAATTTGCGCGATAAAAATAAATATAACTGCCTGTGGGTGATTGACTTCCCGCTGTTGGAATACGACGAAGAATTGAATCGTTATTTTGCGAAACATCACCCTTTTACCAGTCCGAAGCCCGAAGATATTTCGTTGCTCGATAGCAATCCGGGAGCTGTTCGCGCCAATGCTTACGATTTGGTGATTAACGGCGTGGAAATTGGCGGTGGCTCTATTCGTATCTATAACAGCGAGTTACAGAAAAAAATGTTTTCCGTTTTGGGTTTCGGCGACGAACAGGCGCAGGCACAATTCGGCTTCCTGTTGAATGCGTTCAAATACGGCGCACCGCCCCACGGCGGTATTGCGTTTGGATTAGATCGCTTTGTGTCTATTTTCGCCGGTTTGGATTCCATTCGCGACTGTATCGCTTTCCCAAAAAACAATTCGGGACGCGACGTAATGTTCGATGCACCCTCGACGATTACACAAGAACAGTTGGATGAACTGCATTTGAAAGTCGATTGGCCGAAAAAATAGGGAAATCCGTTTGTAAATCACAGTAAAAAGGCTTACCTTTGCGCAGTTTTTAGTGTCTGCCCAGGTGGTGAAATTGGTAGACACGCCACTTTGAGGGGGTGGTGCCGGTTACGGTGTGTGGGTTCAAATCCCGTCCTGGGCACAAATTATAATCCTCTAATTTTTAATAAATTAGAGGATTATTTATTTTCTCATATAACGCCTGCTTGCCTCTTTTTTTCTTCCACAATCGCGTCTATCACCGCAACGGTCGTGATATTCACAATATCGCGCACCGAACTTCCGATGTCGGTGAAGTGAATCGGCTTTTTCAATCCCATTTGGATGGGGCCTATCCATTCTCCTACTTCCATTTCCTGCAATAATTTCTGCGCAATATTTGCTGAACTTAAATTGGGGAATATCAACGTATTAACGTCTTTGCCAACCAACCGGCTGAACGGATATTTGCGGTCGCGCAATGTTTTGTTGAGCGCAAAGTTCACTTGCATTTCGCCGTCAATCGCCAAATCGGGAAATTCTTCTTGCATCACCCGGACAACTTCATGCACACTCGCGGGGCTTCCTTCCTGATCGGAGCCGAAATTGGAATACGAAACGGCTGCCATCACCGGCGTTTGGGCAAAGAAACCAACGGATTCCTGCGTTAAACGGGCGATGTCGATCAAATTGTGTGTCGATGGGTGGCGGTTAATCAGTGTGTCGGCAAAGAACAATATGCCTTTTTGTCCGGTGAGAATGTGCATTGCACCGAAAGTATTATATCCGTCGCGAATGCCAATCACTTCCTTCGCCACTTTTATCGTATTCGAATATTTAGTATAAACACCTGTAATAAAGGCATCTGCATCACCGGTTTCGACCATCATCATGCCGAAATAGTTGCGTTCAAACATTTTGTCTAAAGCTTCGTCCAGCGTGGCACCTTCGCGCGCGCGTTTTTTCGCCAGAATTTCCGCATAGCGTGCGCGCCGTTCGGCCTCGTTGTCGTGCCGCAGATTGACGATTTCGATTCCTTCCAAATCAATGTGATGTTCCGCCGCCAATTTGGCAATCCGTTCGTCGTTGCCCAGCAAAATCGGATGAGCAATTTTTTCGTCGCGCACTTGGGCAGCCGCTTTCAACATATTTTCGTGCGAGCCTTCGGCAAACACTACCCGCTTCGGATTTTGACGCGCTACGTCGGTCAAATCGCGTATCAGTTTGTTGTCGTAGCCCATCAAATCACGCAAATGGTCTTCATAATCATCCCAATTAGTAATGATTTTTTTGGCTACGCCTGAAGCAATCGCAGCTTTTGCCACAGCAATCGAAACACAGGTTAAAAGACGCGGGTCCATCGGCTTAGGGATTAAATATTCGCGCCCGAAAGTCAAGAGTGACAAGCCGTAAGCCGCATTGACCACATCGGGAACGGATTCTTTCGCCAAGCCGGCAATTGCTTTCACTGCCGCCAATTTCATTTCTTCGTTAATCGTAGTAGCTCGCGTATCCAACGCACCACGGAAAATATACGGAAATCCCAGCACATTATTCACCTGATTGGGATAATCGGAACGTCCGGTGGCAAAAATCAAATCGAGCCGCGACGCTTTGGCTTTTTCGTACGAAATTTCGGGATTGGGATTGGCCAACGCAAACACAATCGGGTCGTTAGCCATACTCTGCACCATTTCTTCCGTCAAAACATCGGCAACGGACAATCCCAAAAAGACGTCCGCTCCGACCATCGCTTCCGCCAATGTATTGACTTCGCGCGTGGTGGCAAAAAAAGCTTTTTCTTCCGTCAAATTAGCCCGGCGCACCGAAATTACGCCTTTGCTATCGCACATCACGATATTTTCTTTCTGCGCACCCAATGCCATATACAGGCGCGTGCAGGAACTTGCCGAAGCTCCCGCGCCATTCACCACAATCTTTACGGTTTCAATTTTCTTTCCTGCAATTTCCAACGCATTCAGCAACGCAGCCGACGAAATGATGGCTGTTCCGTGCTGGTCGTCGTGCATCACCGGAATATCCAATTCTTCTTTCAGCCGGCGTTCGATTTCAAAACATTCGGGAGCTTTGATGTCTTCCAAGTTGATACCGCCGAAAGTCGGTGCAATCGCTTTGACTGCCTCTACAAATTTATCAATATTTTTTTCATTTACCTCAATATCAAAGACATCGATACCTGCGAAAATCTTGAACAGCAAGCCTTTGCCTTCCATTACCGGTTTACCGGCCAACGCGCCGATGTCGCCCAAGCCCAACACTGCCGTTCCGTTCGAGATAACGGCTACCAAGTTTCCTTTCGCCGTATAATCGTACGCGGTTTCGGGATTTTTTTCGATTTCCAAACAAGGCTCAGCCACTCCGGGCGAATAAGCCAACGATAAATCGGATTGCGTACTGTGCGGTTTGGTCGGGATAACCTCAATTTTGCCCGGCTTCCCCTGCGAGTGATAAAGTAATGCCTTTTCTTTTGTTATTGTTGCCATGAAAAAACTATAATTAAAAAATTATTTTCCGCTGAAATTCACTTTGTCGAACAAAATGGAAGGTATCCGCCACGAAGAAATCGTGCGCGGGTCGTTGCCGATCGCTTCCACGTTTTGCCACAAAGTCAATAAGTTGCCGGTAATGTTCATTTCGTTCAACGCTTTCACCGGTTTGCCGTTTTCAATCAAAAAGCCTTCGATACCGAACGAAAAATCTCCGGTGGTGCGGTTGTGGTTTCCGCCGTTAAATCCTGTTACCCAAATGCCTTTTTCGACCGTTGCCAACAGTTGATCGAAGTTTTTATCGCCCCATTTGACCGTCAAAACCGACGGTGACTGAACAGTGGGCGACATCGCCAATTTTCCGGCATAATAAGTATCGAGGTAATACATTTTCAAGACACCATTTTCGATGATACTGCGTTTTTGGGTAGCTACCCCTTCGCTGTCAAACCAGCGTGCGCCTCGCGCCTGCTTAATGTGCGGGTCATCGATAAGCGTCAATTTGTCCGAAACGATTTTTTCGTCGATTTTATTAATCAAAAATGAATCTTTTTGCTGAATGGAATTGCCGTATAAAGCCGAAACCACCGGCGAAAGCAAACGCGAAACAGACAAGTTATCCACTAACATTTTATATACGCCCGATTCGATTTTTTCCTGTCCCAACTTGCGCAATGTCCGCTCGTAAGCCAATTTTCCGATACCGGTTTTTTGCAGTTTATCCCAACGCCCGCTCGCATCGTACCAATAGGACGAAGGACGCGCATCGTCCGCGCCTTTCATGGCGGTTTCTGCCGATAAACTGAAATACGAACTTTCTGTTTCATTGTTAAATCCGTTGCTATCAACTATGTAGGAGCCGTTTGTGCCGTCCGAATAACCTGCCGTAACAGAAATCAACCGATCGTCCGTTCCATACACTTCATTCACATTTTCTTTCAGCAAAGCCAATTTGTCATCGACAGAAAGGGTTTCAATCGCTTTATCGTACAAATCCAAGCCTTTGCCATCGCCTTTGTACAAACGGGCAGGGTCGGGCAGTTTGCGAAATTCGTCTTTTTCCAAATAGCGTGTAGTCGCAATTCCGTTGGCGATAAATTTTCCCAATTCATTCTTATCCAACCGGTTGGTCGAATAGGATGAATACCTTCCATCGACAAACAAATAAAGCGTCATTCCGTTTTCGGACGATTGTTCCAGCTTATCCAACTGAGTATCGCGGTATTCAAACGAGTTGTCTGTACCGGTATATAACACCACCCGCGCTTGCGAACAGCCTTTTTCCAACGCATAATTTAATGCCCAGTGAGCCAGATCTTTATGTTCTTTTGTTATCATGATTATTCTCCTCCTACCGTTAATTGTTTTACTAATACCGAAGGCAATCCCTGCGAAACCGGCATGCCCTGACCGTCTTTTCCGCACGTCCAGGCACTTTGGTCGATTTTCAGGTTATTACCCACCATCGTAATGTCGGCCAATGCTTTCGGGCCGTTGCCGATAATATTAATGTCCTTAATCGGTTGTGTTAGTTTGCCGTTTTCGATCAGATAACCGCTTTTTACGAAGAAAGTGAAATCGCCCGCGCCGATTTGTACCTGTCCGTTGGTGAAATTATCCACGAAAATACCTTGTTTCACGTTCGCAATGATGTCGTCCTGCGTGCAGTTGCCATTCAACATATAGGTTGAACGCATGCGCGGAATGGGAATAAAACGGAACGACTGCCGGCGTCCGTTGCCTGTCGGTTTCACTCCGTAATATTTCGCGCTGATACGGTCGTGCAGGTAAGAAGTCAGTTCGCCGTTGGTAACGATGTACGTTTTTTGTCCGGCAACACCTTCGTCGTCGAAATTGACCGAGCCACGATCATAACCCACCGTACCGTCATCCACTACGTTAATATTTTTATCGCAAACGATTTTTCCCAGCTTATCGGAGAAAATCGAAATATTTTTTCGGTTAAAATCCGCTTCAAACGCATGTCCGATAGCTTCATGCAACAAAATGCCTGAGCCGCCCGCGCCCATCACTACCGGCATTTCCCCGCCTTTCGGCTTGATGGCGTCGAACATTAACGAGGCTCGCGCTACGGCTTCTTGCGCAATTTCTTCCACAACGGTGTCCGTCAGAAACGCAACATCTTTGCGCGCTGCCCGCGAACAATAAGCATTTTCGATTTTGTCGCCCGACTGCATGATGCAGGTGGCGGACAATTGTATCATCGGACGAACATCATGCGACAACGTTCCTTCCGAATTGTAATACAAAATATAGGAAGTGTCGTCGCTGATAGAGGCATTGACCTTAATCACGCGCGGGTCTAACTCAAAAATCCGCTTGTTCAGTTTTTGCAAGTAAGGCATTTTTTCCTGCACGGATTCGTCTTCCCACGATTGCAATATAGGATAATAATTTTTAAATGTTTTTTCGTCGGTTTTTACCGGAGGTGTTTTTGCCGAGCCGTTGGCAATGCGCGAAGCCACGCGCGCCGCCTTTATCATTTCGTCTAAATCGACGTTTTCAACAAAGGCATACCCTTGTTGGTCGCCGGAAACGACACGTATTCCCACACCATAATCAATGTTCGACCCGGCGCGATTAACGGCACCATCCTGCAACACCAAATAGTTGGAAAACGTGTGCTCAAAAAACAAATCGGCATAATCGCCGCCTTTTTCGAGCGCGACCGCCATCACTTTCCGTAGATCACTTTCGCTAACATTGAAATGGGCTAACATCTTGGGTAAATCGTCCAATTTAGAGCTGAGTTGAGCGTGAATCATTTCAGGAAAAACCAGCGTTCCTGCAATAGCTAACCCTGAGGCCCGTAAAAAATCTCTTCGTTTCATAAAAAATTAATTTATAAAGCGCAAAGGTAAAAAAATAGTTTGGATTAGTTATTAATTATCTTCCGAAAAATGCGCTTGCAATACTTCGCGGTAGGCGTTGAAGATTTTGGATTTGGAGATAAAGCCCAGATAATGTCCTTCGTCGTCGATAACCGGTAAATTCCATGCTTTGGTGTCTTCAAACGACTGCATAATTTTGTCCATCGTCATGTTCAGGTTGATTTTGGCGGGTGGCGAAATCATAAATCGCTTGACGTTAAACCGTTCGTAAAGTTCGGGACGAAACATGATATTACGGATATTGTCCAACAAAACCACTCCGCGCAGGATATTTTCGCTATCGGTAACCGGAAAAACATTGCGGCGCGATTGTGCAATGGCTTTGACCATGCTTCCGAGCGTCATTTCGGGATGAACCACCTGAAAATCGGTTTCAATCACGGCATCGATTTGCAATAAAGTCAAAACCGCTTTATCTTTGTCGTGCGTCAATAATTCGCCTTTTTGAGCCAAACGCATGGAATATAAACTGTGTTTTTCAAACAGCATGATAGTGAAAAACGCACTGATAGTCACAATCATCAACGGCAGAAAGAGGTCGAAACCGCCGGTCAGTTCCGCGATAAGGAAGACCGCCGTCAGCGGGGAGTGCATGACCGCAGCCATTGTTCCGGCCATACCCATTAATGCAAAATTTTCTTCGGGCAAATGACTACCCGGCAAAACAGGAACGACATAATTGATCACGTGGGCAAAAACAAAACCGACAATACAGCCCAGATACAATGAAGGGGCAAAAATTCCACCACAACCGCCCCCACCGTTGGTCGCGGAGGTCGCAAATACTTTCAGTATAATAATCAGTCCGAGAAACAAAATCAAACCCCAATAATGATCTTTCAGGTTGTAAAACAAACTGCCGTCTAATAAATGGTCGTAACTGTTTCCTATCAAACTTTCAATGGTGTTATATCCTTCGCCGTAGAGCGGAGGCAACAAAAAAATCAGGATACTTAACAAAAACGCGCCCAGAAAGAATTTTTTCCAAAACGTTTTTAGCGAGCGGAAAATTTTCTCAATCCAAATCGTGGCGCGAGTGAAATAGAGAGCGATTAATCCGCAAATCACACCCAACATCAGCACGTAGGGAATGCGTCCCATCTCGAACGCTTCCGTTTGGCTGAACGCAAACATCGCTTCCGTTCCGGTGAAAATGTAGGAAACGCAGGCAGCGGTTACGGAAGAAATCAGCAGCGGCAAAATCGAAGCCGTTGTCAAATCCAACATCAGCACTTCAATCGTGAAAAGCATGCCGGCGATGGGTGCTTTGAAAATTCCGGCAATCGCTCCGGCTGCTCCGCAACCGACCAAAAGCATCAGCGTGCGTTGTTCCATTTTAAACAACCGGCCTAAATTAGAGCCAATCGCCGACCCGGTCAATACCATCGGTGCTTCCGCCCCCACAGATCCCCCAAACCCGATAGTGATGGAGCTGGCAATCAATGACGACCAAGTATTGTGCGGTTTGATACGGCTTTTTCGTTGTGAAATCGCATACAGGATTTTTGTTACGCCATGCCCGATGTCGTCTTTCACGATGTATTTGACAAACAAGCCCGCCAGCAAAATCCCAATAACCGGAAAAACCAGATAAAACCAGTTGGCTTGCGACACCGAAGCTCTTTCGGTTAATATATGTTGAATGGCATGAATGGACGTTTTCAACAGTATCGCGGCAACAGCCGTTAAAATACCGATTATCAAGCTGAGTATCAGGATAAAATGTTTTTCCTTGATATACTTCTCGCGCCAACTGAGTATTTTGTCGAATGTCGTTCGGTTTTCCATTTAAATGCCTTTTCCGGTAAAAATAATTTTTATCGTATAAATCAAAATCTTTAAGTCCAAGCCGAGCGACATGTTTTCGTAATACAAAATATCGTATTGCATGCGTTCAATCATTTGCCGGACGCTGGAAGCGTAGCCGAATTTGACCATACCCCACGACGTAATTCCGGGACGGACATTGTGCAACAGATAATAATAAGGTGCTTCTTTCACAATCTGATCGATGTAGTATTTCCGTTCGGGACGCGGGCCGACAAGCGACATATCGCCTTTCAACACGTTCCAAAATTGAGGCAGTTCGTCCAAACGGTATTTGCGCATCTTTTTTCCGTAAGATGTTATTCGCACGTCATTGACGGTCGATAGAGCCGGGCCGTTTTTTTCCGCATCGTCAATCATGGTGCGGAATTTGTAAATCATAAACGGTTTTCCGCCGTAGCCGATACGTTCCTGCTGAATGAATACCGCCCCTTTGGAATCTCTTTTTACGCGACAGGCCAAATACAAAAAGACAGGCGACAGCACGATTAACACCACGAACGACAACAACTTATCTAACGAGAGCTTGATATTTTTTTCTCCTTCCGAAAAATTATTGGCCGTTATGTCCGTCAGTGGGAAGCCGACAATCGTTTTCACGCGCATTCCGCCGGTCAGCAGTTTGGAGTGGCTTAACGGCAATTTTATCGGCAGTTTATATTTATATAAGGAATAAAGCAATGAAAGCAATTCGTCTTCTTTCGGATCGTCCAAAGCGATAATCAACTCTTCCACCGGGTGTTGTTTCAAAATGCCATCGATTTCTTCCATTTTGTCGATGGAGGCCACAATCGTGTAACCCAGTGCGTCCGACGGTTTTTCCAAGCCTTTTCTCACTTCGTCCGCTTTTTTGCCTTTCCCGAAAATCAGTGCGGGAGTTGTCCATTCCCGCTTTTGAATTTTACGAAGCGCGTGCGAAGTAATAAGCAATCTTCCTAAATATATGAAACAGAAAGAGATAAAAAACAAATAAAAAAACTGTTCGTAATAAATTTTGAAAGATTCGGGCAGCGTATCCAACAAGACGATAAAGAAAATCGCCAGCGAGCCGATAAAGACCATCAAAAAAGTGGTAAAAAATTCGGACAAGCGCGAACGTTCCAACGGTTTATTGTAATAGCCTGAGTAATAATGCAATACAAGCCATGCAAAAGGAATAATAATTTGTCCTCTCAACACGTTGTAGTCCAATAAGAAACCGGCCAGTGTGGAAAATCCTTTGTATTGAGCAATAAGGTGAAACCGCATAATATTGAATACAAACCAAGCCAACGCCGAAGTCAGGAAGTCGGAAATCAAATATTTCAGCAGTTGCGTTCGCTTTCTCATTCCCGGATAATTTTGATTAAACCGCCTTTTTCCAACCGGATAATGGCTGACGGTTGCGCTTTCGTTGTTTCTTCTTGCCGATAATTCACAACATAATCGACCGAACGAATAATTTCTTCGCTGATTTCCGAAAAATTGGCGGGCGAAGGCTGTCCACTGATGTTGGCGGAAGTCGATACCAACGGCTTTTTTAACTGCCGGCAAAGCCGGTTAGAAAATTCTTCGCGCGTAACGCGGATACCGAGTGTTCCGTCCGGCGCAATCAAATCCGGTGCCACTCGACGCGCACCGGAATAAATGATGGTCAGCGGTTTGTCGGCCAATTCAACCAAATCGTAAGCGATTTCGGGCAGTTCTTCCACATAATTTTCCAACAGACCGGCAGAATCAACCAATACAAGCATGGATTTGCTGTCCGGTCGCTGTTTGATTTTATAGATCCGTTTCACTGCTTCGGCATTCATTGCGTCGCATCCGATTCCCCAAATCGTATCGGTTGGATAAAGGATTATTCCCCCTTTCCGCAACACATCGCACGCTTTTTTTATTTCTTCTTCCATTCGGAAAGCCATTAATCGCCCGCAAACTTACTAAAAATTTCAATAATTGTCTAATTTGCGAAAAATGTCCGAAAAACTTAAACACAATTTTTGAATTAAAAAGTACCCAACGAAATTTTTTTGTAAAAAACTCAAAAAAAAATCGCAAATATGTTGCATAACATATAAAAATATTAATTATCTTTGTCGCGAATTTCCAAGTGGGAAATTCAAAACAAATTTATAAACCGTTTTTAATTGTATTAAGAAATGAAAAAGTTAGTATTATTTGCTGCCGTTGTTGCCGCTGTTTCTTTGAGTGCATGTAAAAAAGCTGCTACTGATGTGCCTGTTGTAGAAGAAGACACTATCACCGTAGTTGAAGAAACTCCCGAAGCTGATACTTTGGCTGTTGATACAGTAACTGTTGAAACTGTTGCTGAATAATTTGTGGCAATCAAGCAAAGAATTTGAAAAACTGTCTCTAAAAATCAGGGACAGTTTTTGTTTTTTAAAAGAATTTTGTACCTTTGCACGCCGATTATTATCCACATTTATGTAAGTGTTTGATTATTAACAAAAAAATTAAAAAATGGATACTTTAAGTTATAAGACCATTTCTGCAAATGTTGCAACAGTAAACAAAGAATGGGTTGTCGTTGATGCCAGCGGACAACACTTGGGACGTTTGGCTTCCAAGGTGGCAAAACTCCTGCGCGGGAAGTATAAACCGAATTTTACACCCCACGTAGATTGCGGCGATAATGTGATTATTATCAATGCCGGCAAAGTCGAATTAACCGGTAATAAATGGACCGACCGTATTTATTTTTCTTATACAGGCTATCCGGGCGGACAAAGAGAAACAACGCCGCGAAAGCTTTTTGAAAAGGATAGCGACCGTTTATTACGCAAGGTAGTGAAGGGGATGCTTCCCAAAAACCGTTTGGGCGACAAGATTTTGACCAATTTGTATGTGTATGACGGCGTAGAGCACAAACATGCGGCTCAACAACCGAAAACAATTGATATTAATTCACTTAAATAACAATAATGGAAGTAGTAAATGCATTAGGAAGACGTAAAGCAGCTGTTGCTCGTGTTTATGTCAAAGAAGGATCCGGAAATATCCGGATTAACAAGCGTGAACTTGAAACCTATTTTCCTTCGTCCATCCTTCAATATATTGTGAAACAACCACTTAACAAATTGGGTGTGGTCGAACAATATGATATTAGCATCAATTTGCAAGGAGGTGGTTATAAAGGACAATCGGAAGCGGCTCGTTTGGGAATTGCCCGCGCGTTGGTGAAAATCAATCCGGAAAACAAACCTGCTTTGCGTTCGGAAGGTTTTATGACTCGCGATCCGCGCGAAGTGGAACGGAAAAAACCGGGACGTCCCAAAGCAAGAAAACGTTTCCAGTTTTCGAAACGTTGATGCGATTCTGTCATTGCGGGTCAAGCCCGCCATGACAAACATAACAGAGTTTAGTATCTAAACCGGCGGGACTTATCCGGTAAAAGTTTATAGGATAGCTGCCTAACGGTTGGTTTAATAAAAGAAAGTAAACAAATTTAAATTAAAAAACAATGTCAAGAGTATCATTTGAACAATTATTGGAAGCCGGTTCGCATTTCGGACACTTAAAACGGAAGTGGAATCCTGCAATGGCTCCCTACATTTTTATGGAACGCAACGGTATCCATATCATAGACTTACATAAAACGGTTGGAAAAATCGACGAGGCTGCGGCTGCACTGAAACAAATCGCCAAATCGGGGCGAAAAGTGTTGTTTGTAGCAACAAAAAAACAGGCAAAACAAGTGGTGTCCGACAAAGCCCTCTCGGTAGGAATGCCTTACGTGACGGAACGTTGGCCGGGAGGTATGCTTACCAACTTCCCGACTATTCGAAAAGCCGTTAAGAAAATGACGACTATCGATAAAATGGCGAAAGACGGTACTTTCGACCAATTATCCAAACGCGAAAAATTACAAATCACCCGCCAACGCGCGAAATTAGAAAAGAATTTAGGCTCTATCGCCGATTTAAATCGTCTTCCTTCGGCGTTGTTTATTGTGGATGTAATGAAAGAACACATTGCGGTGACAGAAGCTAACCGCTTGGGTATTCCGGTGTTTGCAATGGTTGATACCAATTCCGACCCGAATAATATTGATTTTGTTATTCCGGCAAACGACGACGCTACGAAATCGATTGAAGTGGTTTTGGCCGCGCTTTGTACCGCTATCAACGAAGGTCTGGACGAACGGAAAGTAGAAAAAATCGACGCTCCTTCGGAAGAAAACGAAGAAGTCCCCGTTCGCCGTGAAAGAAAGGCGAAAGTCGGTGCTAAAAAATTATTGGCGAAAGACGACGAAGAAGCTTTGAATGCAAATGTAGTAAGCAAATTCGCGAAAGAAGAAGACAAAGAATAACCCACTAAAAGACAAAGAATTATGGCAGTAACAATGGCAGATATACAGCACCTGCGCAAAATGACAGGTGCGGGAATGATGGATTGTAAAAGTGCATTGACCGAATCGGAAAATGATTTTGACAAGGCAGTAGAAATTATCCGCAAAAAAGGACAGGCCGTTGCCGCGAAGCGCGAAGACCGCGAAGCAGCAGAAGGTTGTGTTTTGGCCGCTACACAGGGCGATTTCGCCACTATAGTAGCCGTAAAATGCGAAACCGACTTTGTAGCCAAAGGGGCGGATTTTATCGACATGGTACGCAAAATCCTGAACATCGCTTTGGAAAAACAACCCCAAACAGCCGAAGAATTATTGGATTTGGCAGTAGAAGGACGCAAAGTAAGCGAATTGATTACCGACCGTATCGGTGTTACCGGCGAAAAAATGGAATTGGGTGCATACGAATATTTGGCTGCACCGACCACGATTGCTTACATTCATCCGGGAAATAAATTAGCTACGATTGTCGGCCTCAATCAGGCCGGCGTTGAAAATCAGGTAGCGAAAGATGTGGCTATGCAAGTAGCTGCTATGAATCCGGTGAGCGTGGATAAAAGCACTGTTCCGGCGGAAATTATCGAACGGGAAAAGAAAATCGCTCGCGAAAAAGCCATCGAACAGGGCAAACCCGAAAATATTTTAGACCGGATTGCCGAAGGTGCGTTGACTAAATATTACAAAGATTTCACCTTGTTGATGCAAGATTTTGTAAAAGATTCGAAAATTACCATCGACGATTATCTGAAAAAACAAAACAAAGACTTGACGGTAATAGGCTTCAAACGAGTAAATTTGAACGTAGAGTAAAATTTATGAAAAAGATTGTTTATTTAGTTTGTTTGGTTTTTGCCATTGCGGCTTGCCGCCAGGTGGAAACGAAGATAGATTATTACCGGAATGCGTTAGAGAGTGAAGCTCGTTTGGATTCGATTGAAACAGAGCTGGATAAATTGACTGGTGTCGATACATTGACAACTGAATTGCAGGAAAAATTGATTAAGGAATGGGACGAGCAGTTTGAAAATACGAAAGAAGAATTTGCCCGTTTCTATCAAAATCACATCAACGATTCGTTAGGTCAGGCAATTTTTACGACTTCCAAATGGACGCGCCGGCTGACACACGTACAGTTAGACAGCGTTTTAACGCATGTTAAAGACGAATGGAAGGAAACCGATTGGTATAAAAAATCGGCGGAAAGATTGTACAACATGAAGACATCCGTTCCGGGAAATCCGTACAAAGAAATTATTTCTAAAAATCCGGAAGGCAAAGAAGCCAAATTATCGGATTATGTGGGCAAAGGAAAATATGTGTTGCTCGATTTTTGGGCAAGTTGGTGTCCGCCGTGTCGTGAAGAAATGCCTCATTTGGTCGATTTATATAAAGCCTACAAAGAAAAAAACTTTGAAATTGTCGGCTATTCATTAGATAAAGACGAACAAGCTTGGAAGCAGGGCATTAAAAATTTAAATATGACATGGCCGCAACTGTCGGATTGTGGTTTTTGGGAATCGCCGGGCGTGAAAACGTATGCCGTTCAATCGATACCCTGCACCCTGCTTATTGACCCTTCCGGAAACATCATTGCAAGAGGCTTGACTGGAGATGAACTCTCCGCCAAATTACAGGAATTGATTCGTTGAAATGAATGAAAAGCACCGGGTGCCGTTCAGTGCACTCGGAGTTGTTTTAGCGATAGGGATTGTCTTCGGTGATATAGGGACTTCTCCCTTATACGTGATGAGAGCTATTTTGATGGGGCTTCCCGTCGGTGAATTAACTCGTCCGGATTATATTTTGGGAGCCGTTTCTTGTATTATCTGGACACTCACGATACAAACTACGCTGAAATATGTTATTATTACCTTACGCGCCGATAATCAGGGGGAAGGCGGCATCCTTTCGTTGTATGCACTGATACGGCAAAAATTTCACTGGGCCTATATTTTGGCAATTATCGGAGCCGCAACATTGCTGGCCGATGGAATTATTACGCCGGCTATGACGGTCATGTCGGCGGTGGAAGGCCTTGCACCGATAGCTCCCGAAATTCCGGTAATTCCGCTTACTTTGACAATTGTCCTGGCGTTGTTTTTAATACAACCTTTTGGGACAGGCTCATTGGGCAAATATTTCGGCCCGATAATGATTGTCTGGTTTGGCTTGATGGCAGTGGTCGGATTTCGCCACATCGTTACCGATTGGAGTGTCTTGCGCGCATTTAATCCGGTGTATGCCGTTTATTTTATCAGTAAAGTTCCACAGTCACTGAACATTCTCGGTGCGATTTTCCTTTGTACGACCGGTGCGGAAGCTCTTTATTCGGATTTGGGACATTGCGGATTGAAAAATATCCGGACAGCGTGGGCATTTGTAAAAATAGCCTTGATTATCAATTATTTAGGCCAGGCAGCGTGGATTATGAAGACAAATGGTCTAACGTCTGAAGTTAATCCGTTTTTTGCCATGATGCCGGTATGGCTTCAATTTTTCGGTGTATTGATGGCCACGATCGCGGCGATTATTGCCAGCCAGGCGTTGATTAGCGGATCGTTTGCGGTTATCAGCGAAGCCATTTCGTTGAGTATATGGCCGAATGTACGCATTCAATATCCGACGCGGATCAAGGGACAGTTGTATATTCCGTCGGTCAACTACATGATGATGGCGTTGTGCATCCTGATTATTCTAAGCATGCAGTCGTCCATGAAGCTGGAAGCAGCTTATGGATTGGCGATTACGTTGAGTATGTTGATGACTACCATTTTGCTTTTCCTCTATTTTATGCGGACGAACAAACCATTGTGGTTCAGTATTCCCTTGACGCTGTTTTTTGTTGCTATTGAGTTTAGTTTTTTCATAGCCAACATGCAGAAATTTGCACATGGCGGTTTCATTCCGATTTTGATTGCGGGTGTTTTAGGCTTTTTGATGTATTGCTGGTACAACGGACAACGGATAAAAGCGAGCTATACGACTTACGACAAAATTGATGAACACTATATCCACCAGATTTTGAAAGTAAGTAAGGACACGACCGTTCCGAAAACAGGTACGCATTTGGTATATATTGTGAAATCGAATGACAAAGAGTTGTTGGAACACAAAATCAAACATTCGTTATTCCGCCGGACGCCGAAACGGGCGGATACTTATTGGTTTATCCATATTAATCGTACCGACGAGCCTTACGAATTCAGTTATGAAACGACCGTCTTTGCCCGTGAAAAAATCTTTCGTATCGACATCAATGCAGGCTTTAAATTAGGCATACACACGGATAAATATGTTAATTTGATAGCGAACGAGCTGGAACGGCAAGGCTTGGTGAATTTGACTACGCGCTATCCGTCCATGCAGGATGCATGGCACACACGGGGCGATTTCGTGTTTATTGTTGTGGACCGGATTTTCCGCAACGTGGAAATGACTTTTTCGCGCCGGATTATCTTCAACTGCTACAATATGGTCAAAATGCTGGCGACTTCTGATACGCAGATGTATGACATCGATCCCTCGCTGGCCGTTATCGAAACCATTCCGTTGCGCCAAGCCGATCACACCGAAGAACAATTAAAAGAATTGTTGTTGCAGTCGTCGTCGGATAAATAACGAATATAAAAAGAAGGGGCGTATTTTTACGCCCCCCATCGGGAATTTGATGTTATGCGAACATCCCGACTATTTTGTCATTGCGGGCTTGACCCGCAATCCCCAGAACACCGTTAATAAATAAATCCCTGCAATGAGCAGCAAGCACACCGTTCCGTCTCCTATCGGGTCGTGTCCGATTGCCCCATACGCGCCACTGTCTCCCGGCCTCCCTCCCGGATTGATCTCTGCCGGTAGAGGCGCAACCATGCTCAGCCAGTCGCCTTTTCGCAGGATAAAATCCGAAAACAACTCGTTGCGGGTAGAGAAAAAATCCTGATTGTAGGCGACGCGCCAATCCATCTGAGTGTCATACGAAAACGGATTTTCGTTTTCATAAAACGAATGATAATCGTCGTAAGAATCAGCAAAAGGCAGATAACCCTCCTGAGCAGCCAGGTTTGTAGCAGTAAAAACGAACAGCCCGAATATGAATAAATTATATATAGTTTTCATTGTTTATATCTCCTTTCTTACTTGATTAATTTAACATTCTTGACCCCGTTCTCCGTTTGCACGCT
>BNTW01000044.1 GCA_025996895.1 Bacteroidia bacterium
GTGAGTAGAAAAACTTCTCGTGTTTGTCTATCTCGTATGTGAAATCTTCTTTTTTCATCTTTGCTATTTTGCTACAAAGATAATATTTATTTTTTTAACTACTATAAATTATTTATTTTTCTTGCCTTAGTGCTGATGTATTAGGGAATCAATATAATAAAAAAACAGGTTGGATACCAAATCCGAGTATAGGGGCAAGCTATACCTTTAATTCAGGATATTATGGCGTTCATCAAACGGATGAAACATCATATGGAGAGTTTGTTGGTGATCCTTTACCATATAGTACGGAAACAGCAGAAGCATTTATGGAATCAAACAACTTAAAAAGAAGCGGTTTTGATAATTTATATGCCGATGGAACTTTGGCTCCCGGTAATAGTTATGGTGAAGATGGTCATACTGTATATTATAAAGATTCTAAAGGTAATAGACGCCCTACAACCGGAGCGGCTAAATACCATTTTAAGAAATTTGGTTTTTGGGGAAAGCAAAGAATAGATATGTATTTATACCCTAATTCATTTCGGAGTCCGGAAGAATTATATCTAACAATAGGACATGAATTAATACATGTTGGATTATACAATTTGGGTAATTATGGGGAAACAGAGTACTCTCATGCAAGACATGAAGCAACGGCATACTCTTGGAATTATGATCAATCAATGTTGTGGGGATTATCATATGTAGCAAAGCAATATAATTACAATATAACCAATATAGGAAATGGGAATCCATACCCATATCAGAAACCAACAAGAATATTGCGACCTATTCGTCCTTAAAAAAACAATAAAAAATGAGAAAATATATATTTATATCAATAGTAATAGTTTTGGTTGGTTGTAAAAATCAGCAACAAGACAATGGGATAGTTATCACGCATAATTTTCCTGTATCGGAGATGTTGTCGTTTGAGTTAAATACCCAAACCTATTTGACAGATGGTATTTTTGATCCGAATATTCCGGATAGTTCCCAAATGCAAGTATTAGACAGAGATGCAACAATACAATTAACAGATATTATTAATAAATCTATTTTCCCTACCAAGGATAGTATTCTTCTTCATTGTTGTTACGAAAATACATTCTATTTTATATATGGTAAATTAAATTTGCAGCCCAATGTAAAGAGCATTGTAATTTGGGAGTTTGACAGAGATATTTATCATAATACAGATCATTCTAAACATTTGTGGTTATTTAATCTAAAAGGAAATCAAGTGTGTTCGATTGTGTGGCTTGACTATCTGCCGGGCATGTTGATAGATGCGTATCCTTCTGTTACAACATTTCTAAAGGACAAGATTTTCACTACGACAAGCACTTCAAGCATATATGTTTCCTGGCTTGAAGATCCAATAGCATCAGCATTTCACAACCATTTAAAAATTATTGATGATCTGGTTACGCATTATCGCGTTGATAAAGATGGATTTGTTGAATTTGCAAAAAATTAACAACTTGAAAAAGCATATTGCAATAGTATTATTTATTTTACTTTCTGTCGGTTGTATAAGAAAACAGAGAGACGATTCAATCGTTTTGTATTATAACTATTCTGTTCCGAAATCACTCATGATTGAATCCGCTTGTCCTTTTTTAATGGATGATCAATTCAATCAAACCAGTTTTGACACTACAAAAATGTACAAATTGGATAGAAATATAAGTCTGCAATTATTTAATGCACGTACTCGATTATTTTACGAACTTGCAATACGAAATAATAATGAGTTCGGAATGGAAGTAAATAACATACAATACTCATCAATAGGTGATAGAGAGGCATTTTTTTTGTATGGGGCATTGGACTTGCAACCTGATATTAAGAGTCTATTCATATTAGAGTTTTCTAATTCAGGGGATGGAGAGAAAACTCTTTGGCTATTTAATATCAAAGACAATCAACTTTGTTCAATTGTTCTACTTAATGTGTCAGCGGATGTGTATATAGATTCTCCGCCTTCTTCTTCGACCACATTTGTAAACAATAGAATATTTACAAATACCAAATTCTCGGAAGAATATTTTTTATTTGATTATTTTGGAGGGCGGTTTACAAAAGAAAAAATAGCATTTGCAACTTATAAAGTCAATGAAAACGGTTTTATTGAGTTTACAAAGGATAAATCACCTCACTGAATGTAGCGTACAAATAATGAATTAGTAAGTATTAACAAATTTTTATTTCAATGAAAAAGAATCTATTAATTATTTTGGCTGTTCTTGGCGTAGCGACCCCAGGTTAGCCGTAGAGTGATATTCAATTTTGCGAAGCAGTTGGGCGAAGTCTCCAGACTCTTGTTGAGCGTAGTGTACAAATGATGCATTAGCAGTTCGGCGTTAGCGTCTTTCGCTACGTCGAAGTTAAAAGCAAGCGTCCACGCTTGCAATCAAGCCATAGGCTTGACAAAATCTAATAAGCCGCCCCATGCTTTGACTTCCTTTACCACATCTTTGATGAATTTTAACAATTCGCAGACCATTCGTTATACCGATTTCAAGAAAGTAAAATATATCTCCGAGTGGGGCGATATATTGAATATTTATTACGGCGTGGATGAACAGCGTATCAAGAGCGATTGGGTGCGTTCGACCGGCGGGACGCAAGTCAAATATTACATGGGAAATTATGAAGAAGAAAATAATAGTGGAGTTATTCGAAAAATTCATTATATTTGCGGCGGTAACGGTTTGGCTGCGGTGTATGTGCAGAATGGTAATAATGATACACTATACTACGCTCACACCGATTACCTGGGCTCTTTGACAGCTTTTTCTTTGCCGAACGGTACGGTAGTCGAGCGTTACGCTTATGATCCTTGGGGCAACCGAGATTACTATTCTCAAGATAGAAAATTATATAAAGGAGAATGTCCTTAACAATGATGATAAATCATTATCAATTCTCTGAATTCTCTTATTGAAGCTGGTGAATTAATGAAATTATATTGCATTTCGTATGATCAAATAGAAGAAACTATACAATCTTTAGGATATGATAACGCTAAGGAATATTGAACTTTTTTTTTTTCAGCGTTTTGCCATTCTTCTTTTAGGGTTTCTGTTTGTGTGAATAATATTGATGATTATAACGATATTTTTATCTATACGATAAGTGATAACGTAAGGGAATTTTTGCAAGATAATTTCTCTATATTTTTCATTATTCAAAAACCTGTTTTGAGGACTGTATTTTTAACGTTTTAGAAACGGAAATCAACTCCCACAACAAAAACTTTGTTGGTACGAGAATAAACATCTTTTATTGTGCTATTATTTGTCAGTTTTCCTGCGGCAGCATCCGGTGCATTTACGGTATAATCAGCATAAGTTGTCCAGAAATAGCCGATATTTAAGCGTACATTTTCCGATACATTTACTGCGCCACCAAATCCTAATGAATAAGAATCGCACGAGAAACTCAAATCGCGTTGAAATTCATCGCTCAAGCCGTAGTTTGTGATTTGTCCACCAGCACTAATCAAAAAGAGTCGATTGATTTTGTATTCGATACCGGCAAGATATTCATTAGTTGAACCTGCATATTTTTGTTTGTCGTTTGACATTTTAGCATCCGAATCAAAGAAATGATGATAGCCTAAACTCACTTGCATGGCAGGAATAATTTTATATGATGCACCGGCTGTAAATAAAGCAGGAACATCATAAGGCGTATTCACACCATGGCTATACAATCCTGTATCATCGATTTTCGTATTGTTTTCCACATCAATAGCGGTTTTAAATTCATACTTCAAACCAATATTCAAGCGTTGTTGATAGTTGAAATTCACACCGAGAATGGGTGCTACTCCCCAGCCGTTTTGCGCAGAAGACAAACGTGCTCCTTCTGCGCTGGAGGCTTTCGACATGATAGCCACTTGATTCCGCGTTACCGGATCTGTAATAGCGGCAGCGGCGGCAGTCAATATTGCAGAGGCATCCACTAATTGTGGGGAATAAACATCTGAACTTGCCGGTGTCAAATTTAATTTCAAATTACGAAGATAGCCTTCATAATTATTGTGTGCAATATTCAAACGAAAACCCACGTATGCTGAAAACATTTCATTAATAGTATAGGCACCACCTAATTGTGCGCCGTAAATAAAGTTTGAACCTTCCATGTGTTGCTCAACAGAATATTGATTGGCTTTTAATTGAGTCATGGGTGTTAATTGATTCACAACACCGACTGCCGATCCCGAAAGCACTTCAAATGAAGGTAAACCTAAATCGAACGTGGCTTTTCCACCGCCACCAACTACCGCAATACTACCGGACAACGCCCAGTCACCTTTTTTATATACTGCTTGCAAACTTGGAATAATCGGAGCCGAAGCTTTACCTTCAAATGTTTTAGTTGCATCACCGCCGTTCAGTGCAAAAATAGGATTCGTTGATGTCACGGTACGTGTCTGAAACGCACTTTGATTGGTAAACGAGAAATGAAATCCGTCGCTCAACAGACTTGTTCCTGCCGGATTAGTATAAACCGCATCAATTTCCGTAGATGCCTCGCGCGCCATCATCCGACCGAAATGCGCACTCTGATTCGTATTTGTCAATATACCACCGGCAAAAACATTGCAACAAGCAACCATCGCTATTCCGGACAAAATAAATTTCTTTTTCATTGTTGTTTAATATTTGTTAATTCGGCGCAAAGGTAGTACTTTCTTTTTGAAATACACCAAAATAAAACCGTATGCAAGATTTTCCCCCGTTCATCGTAGGGTGATGTTCCATGTTGCTAAGATTGTTGGGCGAAATATTTTAGAAAAAATATTATGGCTACAAATGAAAATAAACGCGAACTTGAAAATAGCTGAAAATCTTTTTCCTCCGAATTTTTACTTTCTCTCAAAATAAATATATATCTTTGCCTTTTAGATATGAAAAAACTATTACTTTCCATATTGTTTATTGCATTGGGAAACGCGGTTTTCGCAGATGTAAATTTGGATAGTCTGGATTATTACCTCTCCAAACGGCCGGAGTTTGACCACTTGAAAGAGCAAAAAATCAATCGGATTAAGGAAGAAATTCGTGAAATCGGCAACGATCCGGTCGTTTTATATCCGCTGTATGTGGATTTATATAACGAATACAGTTCGTATATTTATGACTCGGCCACCGTTTGCGTGAAAAAGCTGACGGATATTTCCAACACGCTGAATGACAAGGAAAAAATCGTTTCTTCTACCATCAAGCGGGCGTTCGGTTATTTGTATTCCGGACTGTTTAAGGAATGTTTTGACATTCTTTCCGGTTTGGATGTGCAGAATTGCAGCGACGAAACAAAAATCGATTATTATATCGTGAAATCGCGGCTGTATTACGATTTGGCCGATTACAATAACAGTCCCGATTTCAGGAAAACATACGATAAAAAAGGAAACGAGATTATTGACTTGGCCATTGCTTTGCTGCCGAAAGAATCTGCGCGTTATTTGCAGTGTGTGGGTTTGAAAAAGATGAAATCGGGCGACAAAGAAGGCGCAATTGCTGCTTATCAGGAAATGATGAATACGCGCGTCTGTTCGGAACACGACATCGCTATTGCCACTTCGAGCATTGCCTATATGCTTGGCTTGCAGGGAAATAAAGCCGAAGCGGAAAAACAGTTGATATTGGCGGCAATTACCGACATTAAATCTTCGACGAAGGAAACGGTCGCTTTGCGAAATCTGGCTAAACTGTTGTATGAACGAGGCGATTTAACCCATGCAGCAGAATATATCCGCCGGGCATTGGACGATGCTTATTTCTACAATGCCCGCCACCGGCAGTTGGAAATCGGTTATATCCTGCCGATTATTGAGGGCGAACGGATGAATGTGATTGAAACGCAACGCGACCGAATTACGACCATTTCGATTTTTATTTCGGTGTTGCTGATTGCGCTGATCATTGCGTTTTTCATCATTTGGAAACAGTTAAAGGATTTGAACAAAGCCAAACAGATCATTCAGCAATCAAATGAAAATTTGACGGAAGTCAATAACCACCTTATCGAGGCCAACAAAATTAAGGACGAATACATTGGTTACTTTTTCAGCCTCAATTCCGAATTTATCGATAAAATGGAAGCCTTTCAAAAATTTGTGAAGCGGAAAGTCAATAACAAGCAATTTGAGGATTTGAATTATATTCCAAAAAATCTGGACGCTCAAAACGAGCGGGAAGCCCTGTATTCGCGTTTCGATCAGGTCTTTTTGAAATTATTCCCCGATTTTACGGCCAAATTCAACGAACTGCTGAAACCCGGCGAACAAATTCAGTTGAAAAAAGGCGAATTGCTGAACACCGATTTGCGCATTTACGCCCTTATCCGGCTGGGTATCAACGATAACGAAAAAATAGCCCAATTCCTGGGTTATTCCGTCAATACGATTTATGCCTACAAAACCAAAATCAAGAACAAAGCCCTGGCTTCCAACGAAGAATTTAAACAAAAAGTGATGGAAATCAAGTCGATATAGTTTCACTTTACCTAATCAATTACTGTATTACCTTCATCTCTTTGCCTGCATATTCAACTGTCTTTGCCGGATTTTTTTTGCCTTCTTTCGTAATCCATTCGATGGTAAATGTCCGTTTTTCGTGCATACCGTTAAATTGGCCGTTGCGCTCGCCGATGGTCAGACTCTTGGAAGCTTCGTCGTAAGTAAATTTAATCGTAGAATATGCACCTTTTTCGTAATTGTAATTTGTGCCTTCATCTTCATACAACGTAAATTCACCGTTCGCGCCGGTATAAACTTTCAGCGTTAAATCGGTTTGCACTTCTTTGGTCGATTGAATTTCCTGTCCCACCGGCAAAATCGAGCCGGCACACACAAACAACGGAATGCGTTCATAGGGCGCGGAAACCGTCAGCGTTTGTCCACCGGCGATGGATTTATTCGTTTCAAAATCGTACCAATCTGTTCCTGCCGGAAAATAAACCGGACGCGAAATTGCATTGTAAGTATAAACCGGACAAACCATTAAAGCACTACCGAACATGTATTGGTCGCTGATATTGTGCGTCTGCTTGTCGGCCGTAAAATCCATCACCAACGCCCGCATAATCGTATAATCATTGAAATAAGTCATGCCCGCCAGCGAATAAATGTACGGCATAAGACGGTAGCGAAGTTTCGTGTAATAAACCATGCTGTTATAGGTCGGACTTCCTGCCGGCGAGAGGTTGTAAATTTCGCGGTAAGGATATTGTCCATGACTGCGGAACAACGGACAGAATGCGCCGAATTGAAACCAGCGCGTATTCAGTTCGCGCCATTCCTTCAAATCTTCGGAGCCTTCTTTGGCCTGTTCGTAGCGTCGTTCCACGCAAAAGCCACCGATGTCCATTGTCCAATACGGAATGCCCGCCATCGCATAATTCAATCCGGCCGGTATCTGCGCTTTCATGTCTTCCCAGCGTGTGCCGATGTCGCCACTCCACGTAGCAGTCGAATAGCGTTGCAAGCCGGCAAACCCCGAACGAGTAAGCAAAAACACGCGATCGTCGGGATTCTCCGCACGCTGTCCTTCGTAAATTGCCTGCGCATTCACCAACGCATAAGCATTAAAATATTTGATCGAAGAGCCTAACGCAATCGGATTAATCAACGCTTTGCGGTATTCCATACTCGAATTGGAAAGAATATCCGGCTCGGAAGCATCCATCCACCAGGCATCGATACCTTTGGAGTACAATTTTTCGTTGATCTGCTTCCAAAATAATTTGCGTGCGCCCTCGCTGTAAGCATCGTAGAAACCGCCGATATAGCCTTTGCCAATCCAATCGCGGATACTGTCTTTTACGGCGCGGTTGAACATCCATCCTTCTTTGTCAAAAGCTTTGTAATTGTCTGTCGTATAATAAAATTTCGGCCAGACGGAAATCATAATCCGCGCATTCAATGCGTGAATGCTATCGACCATGCCTTTGGGGTCGGGAAAACGCGCCGCGTCGAAATCGTGACTTCCCCAAGCATCTTCCGGCCAATACGACCAATCCTGCACGATGTTGTCAATCGGAATTTGCCTTTTTCTATACTCTTTGAGAGCGTCCAAAATCTCGTCCTGCGTCTTGTAGCGTTCGCGGCTCTGCCAGAAACCCATCGCCCATTTGGGCATCACCTGCGATTTTCCGGTTACGGTGCGGTAGCCTTTAATTACGTCGTCCATCGAGTTGCCCCGAATAAAATAATAATCGATTTCGTCGCCCATTTCCGACCACAGCGATAGTTGGTTTTGTTCTTCGGTCGATTTCGGGCTTAACGCTTTCAGTCCGATGTAGGAAACTCCGCCATCGGGCTTCCAATCCAATTTAATTTTACGACGATCGCCCGCTTGCATATCCACTGTAAATTTATAACTGTTCGGATTCCAAGCCGTTCGCCAACGTTCAGGCACAATCACTTGTCCGTCCAGATAAACCGTTGTATATCCGGCATAATACAAAATAAAATGATATTGTCCGCTTTCCTGTGCTTCCAAGTCACCTTCCCACGTTATACGCGAATTGTAGAAAGGAAAATCGGCCGGAAAATTTTTAACCGTTTCTATATTTTCATAATCTATTCCGGCTTCCGTTCTTTCCATAAAAACAGTATTTGGGTCGGCATTGACCAGGTAAGTTGCTGTCAATCCGCCTTCTTGGCCGTTTTTGTCATACAATTTAAATTGGTCGAGATTGGCGTAGGGGCGGTTGTCGCCAAAGCGCGTCAATGAATAATTGTCCCACAAAATGCCGTAATTCTTGCTCGACACAACAAACGGAACGGACACTTTGGTATTGTATTGATAAAGCGTTTCATTTTTTCCTTTATAATTAAATTCGTCGGATTGGTGTTGTCCCAGTCCGAAAAACGCCTCATCATCGGGCGATTGGAAAACTTGTTGCAACGAATAGGCTTTTTTCCCTTCCACTTCGATGGGCAAAAATGACTTTCCCGCGCCTTTGTTTTCAGCCAGCAAAACAGTTCCGTCCAAATCGGTAAAAACAACTTCTCCGGTTTTCAGGGACACAATTGCCTGTGTGGCAGCAGTTTTCAAAACAACATTCTCACCGTCTTCTGCTATCTCCCATCCTTTCGACTGCGTTTTGTCATACACCGTTATTAAACTTTTTTTGTCAGAAAACTTGTTTTCAGGCGTTGCCGTAACGTGTATAATCTCTTCCGTAACAACCTGTAAGCGAATTTTTTTTGCTGATTGCGAACTATCGGATTTCAAATTGACAATTATCCCATCGTCCATTTTTTTATATGCACGCTGCTGACAACCGGCAAGGATAACCGCCAGTATAATCCCTACTGAAATGATTTTTGTGTTTTTCATGTTGTTTTATTTTAATGTTATTTTCTTTACTAATCGAATATCGGCCGACGATGCGCCGACCATCACATTCACGTTTCCTTCTTCAATAAGAAACGTGTCTTTTTCTTCAAGTTCAAAAGTAACGGTTTTACTTTCCCCTTTCGGTATCATGAGTCGTTTAAAACCTTTTAACTGCTTGATTGGGCGTGTTATTTTTGAATTGGGATACGAAACATATAATTGAACCACTTCCTCGCCATCTCGGTCACCCGTGTTTTTTACATTAACCGATATATTGACCGATTTATCTTCATCAATGGCAGAATGGGAAAAGGTAAGGTCGGAATAAACAAATTTCGTATAACTTAATCCATATCCGAACGAATAGAGCGGTCTTTCTTTAAAATACATATACGTCCGTCCGTTGCGAATGTCATAATCCATCATCGGAGGCAGGTCGGCAATGCTTTTCACCCATGTTTGGCTTGTTCTGCCGGCCGGATTGTATTTGCCGAAAATCACGTCGGCCAATCCGTTACCCAATTCCTGACTGTTATTCGTAATATGCAGAATGGCGGACAAATTTTCCTGCGACCAATTAATAGCAAACGGAAAACTGCTGACTAAAACCAAAACGGTGTTCGGATTGGCTTTATATACCACTTTGGCAAGGTCTTCCTGTTCCAACGTCAAAGCTTTGCGGTCGATAGCTTCCCGTCCGTCGCTGGGAACAGGGGAATATTTCCATTTCGGGTCTGTCCCATAAACATGATTACCGATGCAAACAATTGCAATATCCGCCTTTTGAGCAGCTATAACGGCTTTGTCTATTTCATTTGTCGGCTCATAATATACTTCTACCCCGTTGCCGACCGCATTTCGGATACCTTGCAAGATACTCACCGTATAAGCAGGCGTTCCGCTATACCAATCCAACAGCACTTCGTCTGCACGAGGACCAATAACTGCAATGGATTTTATCTTCTTTTTATCCAACGGAAGAAGGTTTTTATCATTTTTAAGCAGAACGACCGATTTGGCTGTTACCAAACGCACAAAGTCATGCACTTTTGCTTTAGACCACGGAGAAATCGTATCCGTAACGCCAATGTGCGCGTAGGGCGTTTTAGTCTGGTCGCCATCGAGCAATCCCAACCGGAGAGCAATATAAAAATTGCCTCGAATAGCTTTGTCGATGTCTTTTTCGGACAGCAAACCATTTTCCAATGCTTCATATATCGAAGGACGATAATTGTCAAGAAATTGCCCGACACCGGCCTTAACAATAGCTGCAGCCCCTTCTGTATGAGTAGGATAGGATTTATGAGCAGTAATTAACAAATTTAATGCCCCGCCGTCTGTGCAAATAATCCCTTTCATATTCCATTCCTTACGGATTTTCTCCAGAACGGGGTGAATGGTCATAGGAATACCGTTCCA
Organism: Bacteroidia bacterium; assembly: GCA_025996895.1. Taxonomy (GTDB): domain Bacteria; phylum Bacteroidota; class Bacteroidia; order Bacteroidales; family Azobacteroidaceae; genus Azobacteroides. The sequence continues at coordinate 10,767 of BNTW01000044.1, forward strand.
CGCATTGTAAGACGCCATAAATGCCTGTGAGCCACCTTTTTCTATTCCTTTGCGAAACGCATAAGAATAATATTCATGAAACAGCCGGTCGTCGAAATTGGAAGAAGTTGAATCGCGCCCGTCCTCATTGCTGTTAGCCAGAAAATGTTTCATTAAAGACGCGGACTTCCAGTATTTGGGATTGTCGCCCTGCAATCCTTTTACAAAAGCGACCGTCATTTCCGACACAAGATATGGGTCTTCGCCAAAACTTTCTTCGGTACGCCCCCATCGCGGGTCACGCGCCAAATCAGCATTCGGCGCACGCATCACTAATCCGCCTTTTTTGTATTTTTCATTTTGTGTATAAAAGCGAATTTCCGTTGCTTCCCTATCGGCAACTTTTTGTATCAATTCCGTATCCCACGTTTCACCCAATCCGTAGGCTTGCGGAAAAATAGTAGTCGGATACACGTCAGGCACACGTTGGTAGTTTTCCATTTTAAAACCGCCCCAATTACCAGGGCCGCCCAACGCCATACCATGTAATCCTTCAGAGTGTCCTGTGGCACGTATACCCAATCGGGGAACGCCCAAATTAGTAGATAAGGCATTGATTTTTTCATCAATCGTCATTAACGACAATAAATTATCCAAACGCTCCTCGTCGCTCAACGTGGTATTTTGAAAAGGATAGACATATTGAGCGGAAAGGGAAATATTCGCCAATAACGCAAAAGCGATTGTTATAAAAAATTTCATAATCTAAAATGCTAACTATCCGCCTTTTTCTTTGTCGTACTTGTTGTTGTTTTCTTGCTTTCTTTCAATTTCCTTTCCAGCCGTTTGATTTCCTTTTCCTGATTGAGAATGGTTGTCAATAAAGCGTTTAGTTCCTCATTTTCAACTCCTTCGGGGAATTGCCCATGCACACGGTCGATAAAATCGCTCAAGATATTCATATAATTATTGAAAGCGTCGTAAGCATTTTCGTACGGACTATATACGCTCGGCCCCGAAAACAGTTTTGTACTCATATAATTGAAATGGTCGCTCGCTTGCAGATAATTCCAATCCTGCAAAATGCGCCGGTCGCTGACCAAGTGGACTTTTTCGGCAATGCTGTACAATTTATTAACTGCTTCTTTTTGAAGCATATTACCCAACCACGGACTCGTATCTTTTTCTTCGCCCGCCCACGAACAGGGATAAGGCACAGCCAATTCGCCCACAGATTTTAGTGTTTGAGAAACTTCTGTCGGCGTGGAAAATCCGATACCTTTGGCCAAAGCAAAACGCGGAATAGCTCTAAAAAACTCAAAAATACCGGTCGAAGCCGATTGCAAACCGCCCAGCACATCATAATTAATAAAAATATTAATCAGTTGTTCGGATTCGGGAGTCGCGGCAATCCAATTCACCAACTTGTCAGCTACAAGCGGATATTCACTCCAGTCGTAATTAGAAAAACGATAGGAAATATCGTCGCTAAACCGCATGTTACGCGTCAGCAGTTTCAGCTTGGGTGCGGAAGCCGAAGCATACAAATAATTCGGGCTTTTCCAACCCAAAACATGTTTCGCGCCTTCGGTCAGCATGGTTTTAAAGCCCATTCCGGCCACTTGCAAGGCAATATCATCCGAGTAAATCAGCTCGGTGTTGCGGAACACTTTCGGTTTTTGCCCGAAAAGCAACTCAATCTTTTCGACATGCGCCTTCACTTGTTTTTTAAATTCTTCCGGGTCGGTGAGCGAAGCCAACGAATGGTCGTAGGTTTCCGCCAGAAATTCCACACAACCGGTTTTTGCCAATTCTTTGAATTGCTCAATCGCCTCAGGCACATAGACTTCCAGCTGTTCCAAGAGCACGCCCGAAATCGAAAACGCCACCTTAAACTTGCCGTTATATTCTTTAATCATGTCCAGCAACAGATCGTTGGCCGGAAAATACGTGCGTTCCGCAATTCCGCGAATAATATCTTCATTCGAGAAATCATCATAATAGTAATGATCCGCTCCAATATCAAAAAAACGATACCTCTTAAGCCGGAAAGGCTGATGAATCTGAAAATAAAAACAAATGGTTTTCATATCTTTTATTGTTTTAATACTTGATTATATATTTCCCGGACTTTCCAGCCGGCTTTTTCCCACGTGATTTGATCGACTTCGTTTTTTCCTTCCAATTGAAGATATTCCGCCATGCCGGGATAGGTGATAATGGAATACATCGCATCTGCCATCGCTTCGATGTCCCAATAATCGGTCTTAATGGCTTTCTCCAAAATCTCGGCACAACCCGACTGCTTGGAAATAATCGTCGGTACCCCGCACTGCATCGCTTCCAACGGCGAAATACCAAAGGGTTCGGAAACCGAAGGCATTACATAGACATCGCTCGATTTCAACACTTCATATACCTGCGTCCCTTTCATAAAACCGGTGAAATGAAACCGGTCGGAAATGCACCGTTGAGCCGCCAGCCGTATCATTTGATTCATCATATCACCGTTACCCGCCATCACAAAACGAACATTATCCGTCTTTTTCAACACTTTAGCCGCCGCTTCCACAAAATATTCGGGGCCTTTCTGCATCGTAATCCGTCCCAAAAATGTAACGACTTTGTCTTTTGTCCCTTTTTTTGATTGAATGGTCGCTATTTCCGAATTTAAAGGCTCGACGGCATTATGCACAGTCGTTACTTTGCGCGGATCTTGATGATATTTTTCGATGACGATGTTGCGCGTCAGGTTGCTCACCGTAATAATATGGTCGGCATGATCCATCCCGTCTTTTTCAATTCCATAGACGGTGGGATTTACCTTACCGCGACTTCGGTCGAAATCGGTCGCATGTACGTGAATGACCAGCGGTTTGCCAGTAACGGTTTTCGCATGAATACCCGCCGGATAAGTCAGCCAATCGTGCGAATGAATGACATCGCATTCGACCGTCCGGGCAATGACGCCCGCCACAATCGAATAATTATTGATTTCTTCGAGTAAATTATCGGGATAACGGCCGGAAAAACCAATACAGCCCAAATCATTGACCGGATAATAGCTGAAATCGGCATAGATATGATTACGCAAATCATAATACAACTGCGTATCCATGTATTTCCCGACCCGTTCCTTCACTTTCTCCCACGGTACATTTTTCCACACCACCGGCGTATTGCACGCCCCAATCAAGCGCAGGAAACTTTGGTCTTCGTCACCCCATGGCTTGGGCATCACAAACGTAATCTCCATATCCGTCTGCAACGCCATTCCCTTCGTCAAACCGTAGCTCGCCGTTCCTAATCCTCCTAAAATATGGGGCGGAAATTCCCAACCGAACATTAAAGCTTTCATATTATCACTTGTAGTTTTCCAATAATTTCAACACTCGCAAAATCGACGCTACATTCATGGCAAAAGAAATCGCACCTCGACTCTGAAACGGCGGATTGCCGTCAAACAATTCGGAGAGCGAACCGATGCAATGCGTGTTCATTTCCTCATCCAAGCCAATCAACATGCGTTCGGCAAACGACACACCGCTGTATTGATACAATCGCAGATAAGCGTCCAAATAAAAGCCCAGCAACCACGGCCACACCGTTCCCTGATGATATGCCAAGTCGCGTTCGTATTGCGGCCCAATATAATAAGGACGATAACCTTCGCTTTTCGGACTTAACGATCGAATGCCTTTAGGCGTTAATAACTCTTTGGTTACAATGTTCAACACTGTGCGTTTCTGGCTTCTACTCAACGGCGAATAATCCAGCGCGACGGCAAACAGCATGTTCGGGCGCACACTCCAATCCACATAGTTGCGATCAACATAATCATATAAATAACCGTAACCATTGACAAACGTTTCGACGAACGATACCGCTGTGCGCGAGGCCATTTCTTCCCATAATTTTGCTTTTTCTTCTTCCGCAAACAATTCAGCCGAAAATTTCAACGCATTGTACCACAACGCATTAAATTCAACTATATAACCTGAACGCGGAACAATCGGCTTGCCTTCCGACGTAGAATTCAGCCATGTAATCGCTTTCTCCCGGCCGTCGGCATACAATAAACCATTGCTTTCCAACATCAAATTCGGATGCTTGTTATCCGTAATATATTGAATAATTTCCTGCACAATCGCACCGTAACGTTCGCGACACTGCGCCGGAGAAGTCGCTTTTGCATATTGCTGTATCGCCCAAATTGCCCACAACAGCACATCAGGCAAATCGATTTCCTGAATAACTTTATCAGGCCTGCCGTCTTTCATAAAATTGTGCAAGGCAGGAACAGCCGTATCCATCAATTTCTCAAAACGCACAGGGTCGTCAATAGCCAGCGAACAGCCCGGCATAGCCACGAACAAATCCCGCGCCCGCACCTTAAACCACGGATAGCCGGCCAACAAATACGCATCATTTTCGGTCGGACGATAATAAAGTTGTTGTGCCGAATTTTTCAGGCAATTATAAAAACTGTCACGAGGAATGCGCGTATGGGCTTCGGTATCAAACATTTCAACAACTCGCGAAGTGTCTACCGGCGTATCTCCACCCGAAAAATAAACCGCTTCGCCCTTTTCAATTTCCAACTCAAAATAACCCGGAACATACAAATCTTCCTGATACGGAAAACCGCGTTCCAATTCTTTGGAATATTCGATATTTTTGTACCAATCGGGCTGAAAAACAAAGCGCACCGGCTTACTGAACTGCATATTCAAATCGGGATAACCCGCATACATACGGGTTTTGATACCATTTTCGATTTCCGTATAATCCCGGCTGGCAACCGGATTGGCATACGTGAGCGAATTAACATTACGGAACGCCAAAAACGGCCTGAAACGCAATGTGGTCGGCGAATGCGCGTCCAGCAACGTATATTTAATTAAAATACGGTTTTCATAAGCCGTAAAAACTTTTTCTTTGGACAAAATCACTCCACCCACGCGATAAATCGTTTTGGGCAGGTTGTCGAATTCAAATTGACGCACATATTTATGTCCGTTCGGACTGAAATGGTCATTATCGAACTGATGAACGCCCAGATTAAATTCCGCTTCGTGCTGAATGACTGTTTCGTCGAGCGAAGAAAGCAAGACATGATTATCTTCGTCTAACTGCGGAACAGGACAGACCAATAAACCATGATATTTGCGTGTGTTGCAATCCACAATCGTTGTAGAATGGTATGCCCCGCCCCGATTAGTGCGCAGAATTTCCCTTTTCAACGATTCTTCCAAATTAATAAGCAGTGTTTTATCGAATTTTAAATACCCCATAATCCTTGCTAATGTAGTTTTTCAAATCAGGACGAAAAGTACAACGAAAAATCGAAACTTGCAAGTATAAAGAGAAAATAAATTATGGCACAGTCTTTGATAATTACTGTATGACATACAGCAAAGAGTAGGAATATCTACGGTGTTATGCGAACTCTCGATCATAAATTAAAGAGGAGGAAAGGACGTTGAAAAACGCCCTTTCGTTTTTATTGTATTTGATTTCTTTTCCTTACCTTTGTCGCCTAAATTTTATCTTATGTCAAGTTATAACGAAAATTTACGCACAGTTACCACCCAGCGTTTGATGGAAATGAAACAACGCGGTGAAAAAATATCTATGCTCACAGCTTACGACTACTCTACGGCGATAATCCTCGACAAAGCCGGCATTGATGTCGTTTTAGTTGGGGACTCCGCCGGCAACGTTATGGCCGGACACACAACCACTCTTCCGGTTACACTCGACCAAATGATTTGGTATGCACAGGCCGTTCGCAGAGCAGTAAAAAGGGCGTTGGTCGTCGTAGATTTGCCTTTCGGATCGTATCAGGGAAATTCCAAGGAAGCTGTTCATTCGGCTATTCGCATGATGAAAGAATCGGGAGCAGACGCCATCAAAATCGAGGGCGGTTTGGAAATTAAGGAATCCGTCGAACGAATTTTGTCGGCCGGCATTCCGATTATGGGACATTTGGGACTTACTCCGCAGTCTATCAACAAGTTCGGTAGTTATGCCGTGCGAGCTAAAGATGAAGTAGAAGCAAAAAAATTAGTGGAAGATGCGCGTTTATTGGCCGATTTGGGCTGTTTCGGTATTGTTTTGGAAAAAATACCCGCTGTGTTGGCCAAGCAAGTAACCGAAGAAATTTCGATCCCGACCATCAGTATCGGCGCAGGCCCTTACACCGACGGTCAAGTGCTGGTGTTACACGATATGTTAGGAATTAATAAAGATTTTTCACCCCGCTTTTTGCGTCGCTATGCCAACTTACACGACGAAATTCTGGAAGCGATCGAGCATTATATCCAAGATGTGAAGTCGGGCGATTTTCCCAACGAAAAAGAATCTTATTGAGCCTGCGTCATTTGCGCTTCGTAAGCTTTATCCAGCTCGTCAAATTCAGTTTTTAAAAGCATAAGTTCGGCACGGACAACTTTCATACGGTCGATAATCTCTTCCGTTTGCATTACATTTTCACGGTTATCTTTTAATTTCTGCTTCGCACCTGACAGCGTCAATCCTTTTTCTTTTACTAAATGGTGGATTAAACGGATTTCGTCAATATCCTCTTTCCTGTATTGTCGCGTGCCTTTCGCCGTTTTCACCGGCCGAACAGTCGGAAATTCCTTTTCCCAATAGCGCAACAGCGACTGATTGACATCGAACATCCCGGCGACTTCCTTAATGGAATAAAATATTTTTTCCTGCTTCAATCCCATATTTTAGCGATTTTCTGCTTCAAACAACATTCTGTCGTATTCTTCCGGTGTCAAATCCATAAAGAAATATTTCGCCGGATTATCAAAATTGCCTTTCACCATCACTTCGTAATGTACGTGCGGGCCGGTCGCCGTTCCGGTTTGTCCGACAGTCGCAATCTGCTGTCCGCGTATCACCTTTTGTCCGGGACGAACTTTCATTTCGCGACAGTGTCCATAACGGGTTTTGTATCCGAAACCGTGATTAATAACCACTGCATAACCGTAACCACTGTCCCACTCTGCCGATTCGACCACGCCGTTTCCGGTCGCATAAATCGGCGTTCCGGGCTCAGCATTCATGTCAATTCCGGTGTGCATCATTGACTTTCCATAAACCGGGTGTATGCGATAGCCAAAACCCGAACTAATATATTTTAACGTCTTGGCAGCCAAAGGCATAATGCTCGGTACACACTTCACGCGATCTTCTTTCGTTTTTATCAACTCCGTTAATTCGTCATACGAATTAGACTGCGCATACAATTCTTTCGTCATCATGTCTAACTTGGCGGTCGTAGAAACCACTAATTCCGAATTAGGCATCGTCAATAAATTTTCATAACGGTTTGTTCCGCCTACGCCCGGCCGGCGAATAGAAGACGGAACAGGCTCAGCATTAAACAAAATACGATACAAATCGTTGTCGCGGTGCTGTAACTCTTCCATTACTTTTTCATTCACGTCGATTCGTTTCGACAAGATTTCGTATTGCGTCAGCAGTAAGTTTTTTTCCTTTTTTAACTGTTGTTCTTGTGGCGAATCGAAAGCATAAGTCGCAATTCCGAAAACAATTGCGCCGATGGCTATCCCGATGAATAATTGCCTAAAAATAGACCAAATGCGCTGTTTTATAGAGGGATACACTCTTTCATAACTTAACGTATGCGGATCGTATTTATAAAATATAGTGCTCATTAAGGGAAATTTATCATTCAATTTTGAACAAAAATAAGGTATTTATTGTACTTTTGCAAATTGTTTCAGATAATTTAGCATTAACAACATAAGCATATTCTATGACAGCAAAAGAAATTAGACAATCGTTTAAGGACTATTTTGAAAGTAAAAATCACAAAATTGTGCCGTCTGCGCCGATGGTGATTAAAGACGACCCGACGTTGATGTTCACGAATGCGGGCATGAATCAATTCAAAGACATTATTTTGGGGAATGTTCCGATTAAATATCCGCGCGTGGCCGATTCGCAAAAATGCCTGCGCGTGAGCGGAAAACACAACGATTTGGAAGAAGTCGGGCACGATACTTACCATCACACGATGTTTGAGATGTTGGGAAACTGGTCGTTTGGTGATTATTTTAAAAAGGAAGCGATTGAATATGCTTGGGAATACCTGACGGAAATTTTGCATTTAGATAAAAACCGCCTGTATGTTACGATATTTGAAGGAAGTCCGGATGAAAATCTGGAACGCGACGACGAAGCCGCCGGTTATTGGGAAAAATATTTGCCGAAAAACCGGATTATCAACGGAAACAAAAAAGATAATTTCTGGGAAATGGGCGACACCGGTCCCTGCGGCCCTTGTTCGGAAATTCATATCGACCTCCGTCCGGAAGCGGAACGCGCTAAAATCGACGCCCTTACGCTGGTCAATCACGACCACCCACAGGTTATTGAGATTTGGAATTTGGTGTTTATGCAGTTCAACCGCAAAGCCGATGGTTCGCTCGAAACGCTTCCGAACAAAGTAATTGACACCGGCATGGGCTTTGAACGCTTGTGTATGGCAGTTCAGGGCAAAACCTCGAACTATGATACGGACGTTTTCCAGCCGATTATTAAAGAAATCGGCCAACTGACCGGATTTCAATACGGTGATAATGTAAAAACCGATGTCGCCATGCGCGTAATTGCCGACCATATCCGCACGATTGCGTTTTCGATTACCGACGGACAACTGCCGAGCAATGCCAAAGCGGGTTATGTGATTCGCCGGATTTTGCGCCGTGCCGTCCGTTACGGCTATACTTTTTTAAATCAGCGTCAAGCGTTTATATATAAGTTGATACCTGCACTTATCGACAGTATGGGCATTGCTTATCCTGAATTGGCAGCGCAAAAAACGCTCATTGAAAAGGTTATTAAAGAGGAGGAAGAATCGTTTCTGCGCACGCTCGAAACAGGAATAAAATTACTCGACCGCGTGATTGACGATACCAAAGCGGCGGGCAAAATCGAAATCAGCGGTGTTGATGCTTTTGTGTTGTATGATACTTACGGTTTCCCACTCGATCTTACGGAATTGATTTTGCGCGAACAAAACCTCACATTAAATAATGAGGAGTTTAATGTGGAAATGCAAAAGCAAAAAGACCGTGCCCGCAACGCTGCTGCTGTCGAAACCGGCGACTGGATTACCTTGCGCGAAGGCGAAACGGCTTTTGTCGGTTACGACGAAACTTCCGCGCCGGCAAAAATTATGCGCTACCGGAAAGTCAAACAAAAAAACACTGAATATTATCAAATTGTGTTAGACCAAACGCCGTTTTATGCAGAAATGGGCGGACAAGTGGGCGACAGTGGTTTTTTAATTGATTCCAACGGCAAAAAAACCGCGATTTTCGACACCAAGCGTGAAAATAATCTTGCCGTACATTTGACTTATCAACTGCCCGAAAATCTGCAAGATACCTTCACGGCCGAAGTCAATTTGAAGAAACGGAACGCAACCGAAGGCAATCATACGGCAACGCACTTGTTGCACGAAGCCTTGCGTGAAGTGCTGGGAATACACGTCGAACAAAAAGGCTCGTTTGTTTCGTCCGAAATTTTGCGTTTCGACTTTTCGCATTTTCAAAAAGTGAGCGACAAAGAAATCCGCCAAGTGGAAAAAATCGTCAATGCGAAAATCCGCGAAAACATCGTCTTAGATGAAAAGCGTTGTGTCCCTATTGCCGAAGCAAAAAAGTTAGGCGCGGTGGCATTGTTCGGCGAAAAATACGGCGAAGAAGTGCGTGTGGTGCGGTTTGGCTCATCGGTTGAACTGTGCGGAGGAACACACATCACTTCGACCGGCTGTATCGGAATTTTCCGGGTTGTAAGCGAAAATTCGATTGCAGCAGGCGTGCGCCGTATCGAAGCCATCACCGGCGAAACAGCCGAAAACGCGCTCTATCTGCAACAGGATATTATCCGCGAAGTTCGAACGATGTTCAACAACACACCCGATTTGGTACAGGCCTTGAAGAAATTTTTTGAAGAAAACAGCGGTCTTAAAAAACAAGTCGAAGATTATGTGAAAGAAAAAATCGTATTGCTCAAAAAACAAGTCATGGATAATCAGCAACAAGTGAATGGCATTCGCCTGTTTGCTCTGCGAGGACATTTCTCGCCGGAAATAGTGAAAGACATCGCTTTCCAACTTCGGGGCGAATTTCCGGAAAAAGCATTTTTCGCAGCAGCCACCAACCACGAAAACAAACCTTTGCTCACGGTTATGGTTAGCGACGACTTGGTGCAAAATGGCCTGAATGCCGGACAAATTGTTCGCGAAGCAGCAAAAAGCATTCAAGGCGGCGGCGGTGGACAACCACATTTCGCTACAGCGGGAGGCAAAAATACAGAAGGATTGGCGGAAGCGTTCAATCAAATAGAAAAAGTTTTGGAAAAATGATTTTATTTCCTATATTTGCGAGTACAAACAAACAAAAAATAGATATGCCTATGGACAAGGAAGCGTGCTGATACGCACATTATAGACATTTTGGAAAAAGCGTTTCGCTTAATCTGGTTCTTGAAACTTAGGAACTTTCAGAGCTACCAAGAGTAAAGCAATGACGCTCGCACCGTTTCGGTGCGGGCTTTACTCGAATATTTGGTAGCATGGTATCCTAAGACCTCAAGAACAGATAAAAAGAGATTGTCCGCGCTATTTTTTTTGTGTGTATCCGAACAATTTGGACAAAAAATGGTTATTATAGAATAAAATACCTTTTAAATTAAATAGTATGAGAAAAACAATTTTAGTTCTTTTATTATTGCTGTGGTGCATTCCTGCATTGGTATCTGCCCAGCACATTTTGGAGAGCACATTAACCCTTCCCCGTTCGGGAGAAGAGATTATTAAGCAGCAGGTTGATTATAAAGATCCCGGCCGTTCCGGTGCAAATGTGTTGTGGGACTTCGGACAGCAGGAGACTGTCAATGAGGAATATACCCTGTCCTATTCTTCACCCGAACTGATTAAAGATTCGTTTTACATTATGGGCTTGGATACAATCCTGCAGCAAAACCTTGCCGGCGGCAGCCTGTTGATTGGTGCGGAACACAATACGATGTATTACTACTATCTGACCGGCAACCGCTTGTGGGTGCTGGGGCACGAAAACCCGACGACGCTGCTGCATTATACCCAGCCGTTGATTGCAGGTTTCTATCCGCTGTCGTACGGCAATGGCTGCAGTTACGATTATCAGGCTGAAGGACTGTATTCTTCTTCCGTTCCTTTCACTTCCGACGGTGAAGCACAATTGCAGGCCGACGCTTACGGCATGATGATTCTGCCTTCGGGCGATACCTTGCGCCATGTCCTGCGTACGCGGACGGTGCAGACTATCCGGCAGGTCTTCGAAAGCGTCGACAGCACAACAACGGAACAGCACTCGTCGATAGAAACCTTCAAATGGTATTCCAAAGGCTACCGCTATCCTGTTTTTGAAACCATCCGGACAACGGTTTTGATAGAGAACGATACGGCGGAAACCGTTAATTTCGAGACGGCATTCTTCTTTCCGCCGCAGGAACAATATTATCTGGAAGAAGATGTGGCAAACGCGGCTTTGCTGGAAGAAGAAACCGGCACGGTTGTCGACCCCTGGGCAGGCCTGACCTGGAATATTTTCCCCAATCCGGTAAAAAACAGCGACTTGAGCGTGGAAATATATCTGCCCAGGAATGCGAACAATGTTCATATCCAACTTCGTAATCCGATGGGATTGGTTGTGTCGGACAAGCATTCGGGCTTTTTTGCCGCAGGCACACACGCTTTTGGGGTGGATACCCGGACACTGCCGGTGGGCAATTATATTCTGGATATTTGGTTAGACGAAAAATTAATCAGTGAAATCATATTAAAGCGGTAGCTTTAAAATTACGAATTACGATAAAAAATACAAATATGAAACGCAATATATTATTCATCACATTATTAATGCTTGGGACATTTGTAAGAATAAATGCCCAGAATACCCTTGCCACGGCCTTGGACATCGGTATAAAAAGTGCCTCGTTCAATTATGTCGACACCCGGAATACATGGAATTACACCAATGATTACACCGGTAAATCGACCAATGACGTATTCCATAAATTCAGGATTACCAAGCCTATGGAAATCATCCTTTCGCATTGCGGATCAGAAGTGATTGATACTTATGTCTATCTGCTCAATTCGTCCGGCGGACTGATTGCTTCCAACGACGACTGCGACAATTTGGTATGTGAAAAACGGTATCAGTCCTATTTGAAAGCAGTCCTTCAGCCGGGTATTTATTACATCGTATCCGAGGGCTTTCACGACAACGGAAACATTACGCTGAGCTTGATGGGCAGCACTTCACCGGAAAATTTCCCCTATACCGATATCGGCATCCAAAATGCCGGCTTCAGCTACACAAATACTCAAAACACAGCCAATTCCCAAAATTATTATGTCGGTCGGGGACAGAAAGACGCCATTTACAAGCTGACGCTTACACGCGCCATGGATATTACGATTTCGCATTGCGGCTCAGCAGTTGAAGACACTTATCTGTCTCTTTTAGATGCTTCGGGAACACAGATTGCCAGCAATGACGACTATTCGGGAATGTGCGGTATCAGCAATAACCACCGTTCCTATATACAGACCCGGCTGTCAGCCGGTATTTACTATATCCTATCGGAAGGATACGGTGAAGACGGATCGATTACCACTGCCGTACAGGGAACTTTCGCGCAGGTACAAACCGCTGCCAGCAGCGGTCATAATTATATCCGCACGCGGACGTATACTTCCGACACCGGAAATAGTTATCTTGACGTCGTGCAATACTACGATGGCTTGGGTCGTCCCATGGAACAGGTGCAGGTAGGAATTACTCCCGCATTAAGGGACCTGGTTGCTTACCGGGAATACGACGGTTTTGGACGTGAAAGCAAGTCGTGGCTGCCTGCCTTTATGCCGGGAAGCGGCGGTGCTTTCGTGGATTTGAATGCTTTCAAAACCAGAACTTCAGCTATCTATAACAGTACGACCTATGTTTCGCCGGCCGACGACAAGCCCTATTCCTGTCCGGTGTATGAAAATTCACCTTTAAACCGGATTGTCGAACAATACGGACCGGGGAAAAACTGGCACAACAACAGCAAACCGGTGAAAACCGCTTATATGACCAACAGCTCTTCTTTTGTTGTCCCC
>BNTW01000045.1 GCA_025996895.1 Bacteroidia bacterium
TATAATCGACCCTGTCCATAACAGAGTTATTATATTTCAAAGCAATCTGATTCAGCTGGTGGTAGTTGTCATAACCGGTATGCCGTGTCAAGCCGTTATTCAGCGTAGTTTTAGTAATTTGCCCCAGCGCATTCAGCGAATCCAGTCGCCAGAGCAAAGCATTGCCGGCAGCATTGCGCATCGACGACAACATGCCGTTGGTGTATTGATAACTTATCTGCAAGCCCGATGGCGAGGTTTTAGTCGCTAAACGACCCTGAGAATCATAAGTGTAATTGTGTGTATAATTGGCATTGTCAATCGTTTCCGTAACCGACAGCGGCTGCCCCAATGAGGTATAAGTATAGGAGCGGACGGTATTGTTCCCTTCCTTTATTGTTTGGATTTGTCCGATCCCATTCCCGGCAGGCACGTATTGATACGTCAGCGTATTTTCGGGACGAACTTCCTGTGTGATTCGTCCGGCTGCGTCGTATTGAAAAGTAGTTTCTTGCCCGCGAGCATTCGTTTGTTTGCTTAATTGTCCGTAAGCATTATATTCGTACCGGATGGAATCGGTCAGGTTAGGATCTTTAAGCACTCGCTGAAAACCTCGGTCATCGTAATTGATATAGGTTGTCAATCCATTGGACGTTGTAGTGACCGGTTTACCCAAACTATTGTAAGTATAAGTGACCGAATCACCGGTTGCATCGGTGGAACTTGCCAACAACCCGGAAGTATTTCTTGTGGAATATGTTTTTTTACCGTCCGGCATTGTAATTGTATCGGTTAAAGCCGAATAACCATATTCAGTAATTCTTCCGATATTGTTTTCTGTTGCAATCCGTCCGTATTTATCATAACCATATTCAATATACTGCGTGCTTTTGCTACCGTATCCGGGCAAATAAGAACGATACAACTGTCCTTTAACTGTGTATGTTTTTTCAGTAACTACTGTGCCGGAAAATCCTTGGGCTTGTGATTTTGTTTCCAAACCTGCCGAATTGTACCAAGTAGTCTGGGTACCGGAAATCTGAGAGGTCGCCACGGTCTTGTACAAACTAGTACTCGAAATATCCCAACTTCGAGACTGAGTAATAACATCCGTCGGAGTAGTTTCTTTGATTATTCTTTGGAAACCATCGTATTCATACGAAGTAGTCAAACCGGCAATGTCTGTCTGTTGCTGCAATACTCCGGTTTTAGGATCATATTGAGCCGATGAAGTATTGTTTAAAACATCGGTGGACGAAGTGATAAAACGTCCGGTATTGTCAAAAATCGAACTTGTTGTGATAGTTGGGCAATTGGCAGCAGTTGTTATAATCGTGTGAGGATTGCCAAAATTATCATAATTACTGTAGTTAGTAGTATCGGATTTGGCATGCCCCAAGAAGTTAATACGCTGTGTTAATCTTGCTTTTGTATCATAACTGAATTTTTTAGTTTCAGAAAACGAAGTTCCGATTCCGCTGTTGGTAATTACCTGTTGAGTAACACGATTTTTGAACGTGCTGCCACCTTTAGCCGTCCAAGTATTGACCGTTTGACTAACCAAACTGCCTTGTGTCTCGGTAATTTTCCACGGATTTCCATCATCTGTCGAATTATACAGATAATCGACACTCCTGGTTATTCCACCGGATAAATGGTCTTTAGTCGTCTGTTGCTTCAAGTATGGATAAATTACTTTCGGAACAGATGAGACGAGTTTATCGTATTGAAAGTTTGTTCGAGAAATAGAATCCAGCGCCGGAATCGGAATCGTTGTAACCGTCTGTTTGACAGGATAAACATTGAAATATTCAGAATCATACTCATAATCGGTAATGGTTTGCCTGTTTTGATCATTGCCTTGCATTCCGACCCTTTCAAAGCCGAGAAATCCTTTTCCCTGTTTATGTATTCTCGCTCCCTGGTAATTGTAATAATTAGTGTTAAAAAGGTTTCCTGATTGATGTGTCATTGAAAAGACAACATATAAGGCTTGTTGAAAATGACAGACAGGAAACGTATAAGACGAAGAAGAAGTTATGTAACATTGACTGTCAGTCAGGGGTCTATATATGAAAGAAACTCTTTGATTTAACCCGTTGACAATGGAGTTGACATAAAGGTGGGATGATTCTGATAATGATTTGAATCTCATCACCTTGGTACCGGGTGCGTTAAACATGAGATCACATCTGCCATCACCATCAAAATCCGAAAAATCCCAATAAGTTCGTAGCGGATGTATCCCATTATTTGTAGGCACTATGGAGCTGCTTATATTGGTACATTCTATCGTTTGAAAGTTGAATTGATTGCCATCAAATGTTCCTGCATTTACATACGTTTTGTTGTTGGAAACATAAACGGTTGCTACATCTGTTTTTCCATCCCTGTTTATTGCTCCCAAAAAAGAAGTGGACACAAAATTCCATGTCAGGTCTTTTTTTACAAACGAGGTTCCCGTACTGATTAGAAGGTAGATAGATGAATTTCTTTGTACCAGTATGTCTGTTTTCCCATCGCCATTAAAGTCTCCAAAGAGTATTCCATCATCGTTTTTGGCGTTGGATGTAGCAAGAGACGTTATTTCTGAAACTGTAGAGCCATTGAATTCATACACCTTACATCCGGTTGTATGCAAAGTGATTAGATCTGTTTTCCCGTTTCCATTAACATCAACCGTATAACAATTATTGGGATAGCTGTTTGTATAAATGTCACCCCAATTTGTCATATTAACAGTCCCAACATTCTGTCCCAAATTATTGTACATGGAATTGGATCCTTCAAACATTACTTCATATTTCCCGTCTCCATTGAAATCACCTGACCAGACTTTTCCCGATGTTGAACTAAAGTTGTGTTGTAATAAGAATTGCGTTCCCGTATAATTATATAAGGCACATTCGTAATTTCCTCCTCCCAACGACCTGACGCGCAACAAATCCAATTTTCCATCTCCATCCATATCTGTTACAACAAATCGTTGGAATCCGGATAATAATATGACAAATGCATCAGACTGAGAAAAGCCGAGTTCTCCATTGTTAATTTCTGCCAAGTATAACATGGCGGCTTCATTGGGATGGAGCGTGTTTGGATAAGCAATAAAATCCGTCAGACCGTCATTATTGAAATCCGCATATACAAAACTGTGACTGTCCGGCAGAGAATTGATTGTAATGTTTTTCTGTTGTCCTTGGAAAGACGATTCATTATCCCCCCAATTCACTATCGTAGAATTATATCGTTCTCCATTTTGTCCGTATTCTTCCACTTCGGTCAATTTGGAATAAAAGCCGTCATAGTAATAATTAAACCGGTAATCTCTGATCGTTGAGCCATACGCACTGCATTTGATCCTTTTCAAGACAACACTTTGGGCAACTGATTTTCCGGCAATATAGGATATGGAGGAATCATTCCTGATTTCATAGAAAAATTCAACTTTGTTATAAGGGATCAAACTTGCCGCTGTATTTCCGGTATAATCGATCTGTTTCAAACGAAATTCTCCAGTTGTGGCATCATTATCGTATGTATAAGTCATATAATTTCCATTGGTGTCGGTTGCCTTTTTTAGCAGCCAGGCATAAGCCGCAGTGCCACCTTTGGGTTTGATATAGGAATCGGCCGACGAGCCGTATTCCATCACCCAGCCTTCCTTGTTTTTTATTTCAAAACCGGTATAAGAATTTAAGGTCTTACAGGTGATGTCAAGATAACTTTCTATTTCGGTCTTGTAAGTAGAAGATACGCTTAAATTTGTTCCGGAGGCTTTCATCAACCGCTGGCCGTCCAGCATCAGGTTGTCGGAAGTGGTCAGTTGCGGAACATCAACCGCTCCGTCATGGTACAGCGTTTTCCCCACGCGGACGATAGCCGATACCGCATTCAAATTCCATCCATAGCCGGCTAATCCGTTCCCGCCCTGACTGTTGTAAGTAATCGAAACCGAAGGCTGTATTCCTCCTGTTCCCGGCATGACGGTTATAGGAATTTGATACACAGCTGCCCCGGTTGGACTGACGCCTGCTTCTCCGGCGGTAGTTCCAACAGCATAGGAGGTGTTTAATGTCCTGCCAGGATTGGGAAGATTTCCGGAACTTTGATAATCGGCCGGCTCCAGCAAATGCTCATTGATAGAAGCCCGAAAGGTTTTTGAGCCTGCCGAGTTAAACGAAAAGCCTGGCTTTAACGATATATAATCGCGGGCAACATACGTTTTCGAGGCTGTTTCCGGTTGAGAAAGTACTATATTTTTCTGTCCATAAGCATTGATACCGGCGAAAAACAAAAGAAGGAAGATATATCGTTTCATGATTTTTTTGATTTATTGTTTGATAATTTTCCATTTCGAAACATCTTTACCCAAATGAATATTGAGTAAATAAGTTCCCGGAGTTCCAATAATCTCAAGTTCCGTATTTTGAAATACGATTTTTTGAGATTTTATCAATTTACCGCTTATGTCGTAAAGCATCAAAAAGTTTTCTTCTTCACTATTCAACGGCGTGATTTCAACGGTGATTTGTCCTTTCGTCGGATTCGGATAGATGGTTATTTTTGTATCGACAAAATCAATCGCAGCTATATCCATAGCCGTATCTTCTTCTTCGGCGAATGCCGGCGAATGCAGTATAACCTCATAGCGAGAAACCATGTTTCCATCGGCATCGTAACTAAAACCTATATTTTGCCCGAACAGTCCGATTGAAAAGGACAAAAATAGCAAGATAGAAATCGTTGTTTTCATGGCTTATTTATTTTCCAATTGTTCAATTTTCGTTCGCAATTCCTGTATCGTATTCTCCTGCCGAATCAGGTAAAGTGTCAGTTCCTCCACTTTCTGCAACAGTTTGGCCTGCATCTCGCCGATACTTACGCCGTTTTCGGCCACTTCGGCAGCAGAAGGAATGCCGGGCAAATGCTTGTTAGCCTCAATATGTTCCGATACCGTCTGCAAACTCGGCAAAGCATAGTCAGAAGAAAAAACATAATCCGACCAACCGCTCACTTCGATCTTCACTTCTTTGGCACGAATCGTCCCATATACGTCCAGCAAGTTCTGCGGATTGGAAGTGCCTATACCGACATAACCGTTTGATTTAAGGATGGTTAGCCGGTTGGGAGTTGACGCCGTCCGGAGATATAAGTTCCCCGTATCCGACCGCAATACGCCGTCACCCAAGATCACCGGCTTGTTAAACCAATGATAGGTCCTGTCGGTTACATAATGCGCACAAGTCGTATTACGGGAACCGATTTCCAAATAGCCATTATCATTTTGTATTTTTACCGATCCACCCAACGCATTTCCTTTGATACTGCCATTGAATGTTTGGGTACCGGTAAAGGTATTACTACCGCGTGTAGCAATTTCATACCAGGCAGTATTTTTATTAGTTAAGGTCGTTGAGGCTATTTTCCGAAAATACATCCGGTCGTTTTCTGCATAGCTGGAAGCTATTTGAAACTGATAATTATTACTTAGGCTGTGGTTTCGCATCACCATCAAATAACGATAACTTCCCGCATCGGTCGGAAATCCTTCTTGTAATTGATCTGTTTGATATATCCCAGAGAGTAAGGGAACATTAAAATTGTCAATGATTGCAGTTAAACCATTTCCTATTTGTTGGGCTTTTAACTGTGTTACGGCACTTAACAGCAATGCCAGGAATAAAAACTTTTTCATACGATATTTATTTATGATGATTATTTGTTAATTTTTTGAAAAATATTTTCACAAAAATCTGAAAGATTTTAAGAATACAACAAAATAATCGTGCATAGTTCCATTCGTGAATTGCATGAAATTATACGTGATATGAAAGAATAATTAAAAATTTCGCAATCGTTTTTTTTATCACAAATAAAAACACTATACTTGCAGACATTTTCAGTTATATAAAAAAGATGAAAAAAGAAGTAAAAATGCAGGCGTTCGACCGTCTGCTCGACATATTGGACGAATTGCGCGAAAAATGTCCGTGGGACAGGAAGCAGACCAACGAGAGCCTGCGCACCAACACCATCGAGGAAACGTATGAACTGTGTGAGGCGATTATCAAAGACGATATTTCCGAAATCAAAAAGGAACTCGGCGATGTGTTGTTGCATATTATTTTTTATGCAAAAATTGCGGAAGAAAAAAAACAATTCGACATCGGAGATGTTTGTAATACGCTATGTGATAAGTTGATATTTCGTCATCCGCATGTTTTCGGAACGGAAGAAGCTGAAACTGCCGGACAGGTAGAGCAAAATTGGGAGCAAATCAAACTGAAAGAAAAAGGCGGAAACCGAACGGTGTTGCAGGGCGTTCCGGCTTCGTTGCCGAGCCTTGCGAAAGCGCACCGCATTCAGGATAAAGCCAGAAATGCCGGTTTTGATTGGGAACAAAAAGAAGATGTTTGGGAAAAAGTGCAGGAGGAGTTTTTGGAACTCAAGCACGAAATAGCTTCGATGGACAAAAACCAGATGGAAAACGAGTTCGGCGACTTGTTTTTCAGCCTGATCAACGCCGCCCGGCTGTATCAAATCAATCCAGACAACGCGCTGGAACGCACGAATCAAAAATTTATTCACCGCTTCAACTACATGGAGCAAAAAGCCAACGAACAGGGCAGAGCCTTGAAAGATATGACACTCGCCGAAATGGAAGAACTTTGGCAGGAAGCAAAAAAGAAATAATGCTTGGTTATCTGCGTACTAAAAATAAAAATTATTTATCTTTGTGATGTTTTAAACACGAAAAACATCATGAAAACAACAAAGAAAACACTTATTCTCTCCTTCTTTTGTGCATTTTTCCTTTTCGGGAAGGCGCAGGTACAAATTACGGTCGATGCGACAAAGGAAATAAAGGAAATTTCGCCGTATATTTACGGCAGGAACAACAATTTGTCGGACGATCCGAAAAAACCGACCGGCAGTGCGACGTGGCAGTTGTATAAAGATGCCGGATTGAAGTTTTTCCGGGAATCAGGCGGAAATAACTCAACAAAATATAACTGGCGGAAAAAATTAACGAGCCACCCCGATTGGTATAATAATGTCTATGCGCACGATTGGGATTACGCGGCAAAATCGTTGCAGACCAATATGCCCGAAGCCAAAGGCATCTGGTCGTTTCAGTTATTGGGCTATGCGGCAAAAACTACTTCAGCCAATTTCAACGATTGGGGATACAATCAAAGTCAGTGGTGGCCGGGGATATCGAATAATTGGTGCGGTGGCGGAGGTCCTGACACCGGCAACGGCGACCCGACGAAATACCTCGAAGAATGGCCGGCTGATTCCACAACAGCAATAGTAACACATTGGTTTGATGATCTGGGTTTGAACAAAGAACAATTTCAATATTGGAACATGGACAACGAGCCGGAAGTATGGCATTCGACTCACGACGACGTGCCGTCTGCAAAAATGAGCGCGGAAGATTATATTCAACGTTATGTGAATGTGGCAGTTAAGGCACGCACGCTGTTTCCTGAAATCAAAATAGTAGGACCGGTTTTTACCAACGAATGGCAATGGTATAATTGGCAGGCAACCGGAACAGTGGCCGACCCGCAAAATCCTTCCAAAAAATATTCGTGGGTGGAATATTTTATCAAGCGAATTGCCGAAGAACAGCAACGCACCGGTCTGCGTTTGCTTGATGTACTCGATTTTCATCTTTATCCCGAAAACAAACAGGATATTACGCTACAAATTCACCGCATATTTTACGATACAACTTACGACTATCCGGGCGCGAACGGCTGTAAAGTTATTAACGGCGGTTGGGACAACAAAATTACCAAAGAATATATTTTTAAGCGCAGCAACGATTGGCTGGATAAATATATGGGCGAAAATCACGGCGTGACGATGGGAATGTCCGAAATGGGCAGTCTGTATGATAAAGATCCGAATGTGATGGCCGTTTGCTATGCTTCGCTGCTCGGAACGTTTGCCGAAAACAATGTGGAAATATTTACGCCGTGGGATTGGTATATCGGTCAATGGGAAGTCTTGCACTTATTTACACACTACGCCGGTACAATCAGCGTTCAATCTGCCTCTTCTTTGAATGAAAAAGTTTCGACTTATTCCTCGCTGAACGCCAATAAGGATATGCTTTCGGTTGTGCTGGTAAATCGCGATGTAACAAACAACCAAACGGCCGGTGTTACATTGGAAAATGTAACGCCCCTCACCGAAAATGTTTCGGTTTATCAGTTGAGCAATCTGCCTGCAACAGAAACGTTTAAATCGGCTTCGAACAATGCTTTGAAAACGGAAAATGTTACAATTGCTAACCGAAAAGTAACATTGACGTTGCCCAAACTTTCGGTAACAGTCGTTCAAATACCGATAAAAAGTTTGTTGGGCGTTCGCGAAATAACGAAGCAAACTATTCGGTTATATCCCAATCCGGCAACCAGCCAGTTGACGGTTACGCCCGAATTTGAAAGTCCGACTACCCTGAATTTTGCCGACACAACCGGTCGAATAGTAAAATCTTTTCCATTGACGGAAAAAACGATAGACATCAGCAGTCTGAAAAAAGGAATTTATATCGTACAAATACAAAATGAAATATTAAATTATAATCAGAAATTGATTGTAGAATAGCCGTTGCTTGAAAAAGAATAAGTATCTTTGTACTCAATAAAGAAGAAGTATATGAAAATCGCATTGATCGGCTACGGCAAGATGGGGCGCGAAATTGAAAAAATCGCGCTGGAAAGGGGACACACGATTGTTTCGATTATTGATATAGATAATCGGGATGATTTTGATTCGCCCGGATTTCTTTCGGCCGATGCAGCGATTGAATTTACCCGCCCCGAAACAGCGGTTGCCAATTTCTTGAAATGTTTTGAACGGAATATTCCGGTAGTAGCAGGGACGACCGGCTGGCTGGAACAGTTGGACGAAATCACGCAAATCTGCCAAACACAGGGAAAAACGTTTTTCTACGCTTCCAATTACAGTATCGGCGTAAATATTTTCTTCGCACTCAACAAGCATCTGGCGAAACTGATGAACGCTTTCCCGCAATACGATGTGTATATGGAAGAAACACATCATGTCCATAAATTGGATTCACCCAGCGGTACAGCGATTACGTTGGCCGAAGGTATTTTGGGAAATTTTGAACGGAAAAAGCAATGGACGGAAGAGGTGAACGCCGGCGCGAATGATTTATGGATTAATTCCAAGCGCGAAGGGGAAGTGCCGGGCATTCACGAGATAATTTATGAATCGGAAGCCGATATAATCAGTATCAAGCATTCTGCCAAAAGCCGGAAAGGATTCGCGCTCGGTGCGGTGCTTGCGGCCGAATTTATACAGGGAAAAACCGGTTTTCTGACTATGGACAATATGTTGGATTTTTCAAAATAATAGAAATATGAATAAGTGGATTAAATTTTCCATCGTTGCAGTGTTGTACATTTTGTTCGTGATTTGGGTTCAATATTATTGGCTGCTGTTCGGCCTGTTGCTCATTTTCGACATCTATATTTCAAAAATAATTCCCTGGGACGGCTGGAAACAGTCCAAAAATCCGGTCGTGCGCAAGATTGCCGATTGGGCGGACGCGATTATTTTTGCTTTGATTGCCGTCTATATCATCAATATTTTTATTTTCCAAAATTACAAAATTCCGAGTTCATCGTTGGAAAAAACGCTGTTAGTAGGCGATTACCTGTGCGTGAGCAAAGTCAATTATGGTCCGCGCGTTCCGAACACGCCGTTAGCTTTTCCTCTGACACATCATACCTTACCGATTTTCAACATACAGTCTTATTCCAATTGGCCGCATTGGGATTACAAACGCCTGAAAGGTTTTGGGCCGGTGAAACGGGGCGACATTGTCGTTTTCAATTTCCCTGCGGGCGATACCGTTGCTTTTAATCTGCAAAATCAGGACTATTACGATTTGGTTTATCAAGTGGGCTGGGAGCGAGTGAATACCGATAAACGGAATTTCGGAAA
This sequence comes from Bacteroidia bacterium, assembly GCA_025996895.1. Taxonomy (GTDB): domain Bacteria; phylum Bacteroidota; class Bacteroidia; order Bacteroidales; family Azobacteroidaceae; genus Azobacteroides. The sequence continues at coordinate 9,973 of BNTW01000045.1, forward strand.
AATTATTTACCGTCCGGTGGACAGGCGGGAAAATTACGTGAAACGTTGTATCGGCATGCCGGGAGATACATTGCAAATCATTGATAATCAGATTTGTATCAATGGAAATGAATTGCAGACGCCTTCTAAAGCCCAATTCAATTATTTCGTCGAAACGACAGGAAATCTTTTTACCGAAAAGCAATTCCGGAAATTGGGTGTCAGTAAGGACGACCAGCGTCTGTGTAACCGGGGAGCCGACGCACCGCGAATGTTTGATTTTCTGGGGATAACCCGGAATGAAACGGGCAACTACAATCCGGTATATTGCTTGCCTCTGACGCAGGAAATGTTGGAGTTTTTGAAAAAAAGCAATTGGGCAAAATCCATTCGGATACAGCCGGACGCTTTTGGCGGGAAGACTTATCCTTATGACTACAATACCGGTTGGACGCGCGATAATTTCGGGCCGGTGTGGATACCGAAAAAAGGCGAAACCATTGTGCTGGACGAACAAAATGTAGCTTTGTATTCGCGTTGTATCATTAATTACGAAGGAAATACGTTACGGGCAGACGGCGGAAAATACTACATCAACGGCTCGCCGGCCAACTGCTACACCTTCAAATACGATTATTATTTTATGATGGGCGACAATCGCCACAATTCACTGGATTCCCGCTACTGGGGATTTGTTCCCGAAGACCACATCGTCGGCAAACCGCTGATTATCTGGCTTTCGATTGACAAAGATCGTGGCTGGTTTGACGGTAAAATCCGCTGGAACAGGCTTTTCACACGGATAAGCGCGCAATAAGTGGGTCTATTAGTTTTATCAACAGCTTATCTCGCGCCGGTGGAATATTATATCCATTTATACCGCGCCGACCAAGTGATTATTGAAAAACAGGAGAATTATACCAAACAGACCTATCGCAACCGCTGCGTGATTGCGTCTGCAAATGGGTTACAAACATTGAGTATTCCGATTGAAAAGCCGGATTTATTGAAATGTTTAACACGCGACATTCGAATTTCCGGTCATGGGAATTGGCAACATCTACATTGGAATGCCATTGTTTTGGCCTATCAATCTTCTCCGTTTTTTGAATATTATGCCGACAATTTCCGTCCGTTTTACGAACAAAAACCCGGATTTTTGTGGGATTTCAACGAACAACTGCGTGAATTAGTCTGCCGGTTATTGGATATTTCCCCTTCCGTTTCTTATACCGACGAATACTTTTCCGCTTATCCTTCGGACGCATTGGATTTGCGCGAAACCATTCACCCCAAAAAAGAGCCGACTATCTCAACCTTCAAACCCTACTATCAAGTTTTTGAACAAAAATACGGTTTTCAAGCGAATGTGAGTATTTTAGATTTATTGTGCAATATGGGGACAGAAGCGATATTATATTTCAATTCTTCCCCACGCCCAAATCCACCGCGATAATCTGTATTTTCAAATCGTCCCTTTTCAAAGTTACTGCCGAAGGCGTCAGGTAGCTGATGGATTTATTATCCACAGTACTTGTAGTGTAACCGCTGGAAGCAGTGTAATAAGACACAAGCGTTGGAATTAATAGTAAATCCAAGCTTTCTTTGTCTGTATTATTGATTGCATTCTGCACAACATTCGAGATGTTTTCAAAAGAATAGGTGTAATCCGACGCATTGAATGTAGTGAAATAAGACGTCTGATTATCGGCGACTCTTTGTTGCTCGAAAAAGGATTTGACCGAATCCGGCTCAATCAACAACAACTTGGAAGACGCCATTTGCGAAGTGCTGTACGTTCCCAAACCCGGAAAATCTAACGAATAGGGACGTGTCGATCTTGGCTGTGCCGTCAGTTTCAGACTGACCTTACTAAACCACCGGTCGCCGATACTGTCCTTAATCTGCTTCAACGGAATGGAAATTTGCGAAAACACACCGGCAGGCGTTTTGATATACATATCGGGTGTCGTTTCGTCCTGCCACAAAGTTTCGTCTTTCGAACTGACCAAATGATTTAATTGAATTACTTCCTTCGTAACATTCAACGAACTATACATGACAACGGTAGTGTCCGCTGTACCGGTTGAGTTTTCGATTTCAATATCATAATATATATGTATCCGCGTACCTTCGACATCCAAAATACAACCACTGCCAAATGTGGAGGCTAAATAAGTTCCCGGAAAAAGTACTGCCGCCTTATCGGGATCGGTCAATGCACCATGATCCGGTTTTTTGTATTCTTCTAAAAATAGATTTCCCAATTCCACAGGCAGAGGAATGGACAACACTTTATAACTTTGATTGGTGTTAGAAACTGTATTTAGCGAATCAGAAATATTCAAGTTGCGAGCAGTATAGGTTTTTCGTCCTAAAATATTGTTCAGGTCGCAATAGTTGGCCGGATTGATATTGGAATAATAGTTTTTATCCAATATCATATTTTGTTTTACCGGATAAACGGTTACTTCCATCGGTGAGAGCGAATCGCCGACGTATGAACGATATAAAACCAATAACCGGACAGAATCGACACTGTTTTTATTTTTCATTTTGTCTAAATAAAACGTATCGGGATAATATTGGCAGATGTATCCGGCTTCGATTTCGCCGTATTCGGGATCATAGAATTTCCCCAATAATCCATTAATCGACTTGGCATAAACAGAATCGACTTTGACGGTTTTTCCGGTGATATCAATCGTTGTTTCATAAACACCAATTTTATCGCCGTCCGGTTGGATACTGCTTCCTATATTGTCGATTGAATCTTGATCGCAGGCCGTCAGATAAACCAAGCCCAACAAAATACTGAAAAGGAATATTTTTATTTTCATTTGACAAAGCAAATTAAGAAAGAATTTGATCGTAAAATTGATTGAATGATTCGATATAATTGTCTTCCGGTTGATATTCAAGGAAAGGCAATTTTTTCTGTTGCGCGTATTCTTTGACTTGAGCGTGAATCTCAGAACTGCCCTGTATGACACCGTCCGAAAAATTAATCGCCAATTTACTCAATGCTTCAAAATCGGGATTGGATTTAACCACTTCCAAATCTTTCAACGTAACACCTTCCAATTTCGCTTTTTGGGAAAAATTGGGGCGAAAAGGAAATTTGAACTCGTCGTCGTAAATCGAATAAACGACTTTGGTATTCCTAAAACATGGATCGTCTTTGTAATGCTTCTTGATGTAAAGCGGCGCAAGTGCCGTTATCCAGCCGTGGCAATGGATCAAATCGGGTGCCCAGCGCAGTTTTTTCACCGTTTCCATCACTCCGCGCACATAAAAAATACTGCGTTCGTCGTTGTCCTCAAACTCTTGTCCGTCGTCGTTATACAAAAGCTGTTTCCTGCTGAAAAAGTCCTCATTATCAATGAAATAAATCTGCATACGCGCCGATTGAATTGAAGCCACCTTGATAATCAACGGATGATCCGTATCATCAATAATCAAATTCATACCCGAAAGGCGGATCACTTCGTGCAGTTGGTTTCGCCGTTCATTGATCAACCCGAACTTAGGCATAAATGTCCGAATTTCTTTCCCGTAATCCTGAATGCCCTGTGGAAGTTTGCGAGCAATGACAGACATCTGTGTTTCAGCCAGATAAGGCGTAATCTCCGTCGTAATAAATAATATTTTTTTTGCGACCATGTATTTTGTCCCCGAAATTTGACTGCAAAGATAATAAAAAAAAATCCATTAATTTCAAAATTAATTTTATTTGTGTAGTTTTACACCGTTTTTGAAAATAGAACAATGGAATTGATACATACGATAGCCGAATTACAGGCTCTTTTGGCGCAAGCGAGAAAGGAAAATAAAACAACCGGATTTGTTCCGACGATGGGTGCTTTGCACGCGGGACACTTGGCGTTGGTCGAACAATGCGTCGCCGAAAATGATGTTTCGGTGGTGAGTATTTTTGTCAATCCGACGCAATTTAACGATAAAAATGACCTGTTGAAATATCCCCGCACACTGGAAGCCGACTGCCGGTTACTGGAAACCGTACAGACCGATTTTGTTTTCTCCCCTTCGGTCGAAGAAATTTATCCTGAGCCGGACGTGCGTCAATTTGGTTTCGGTACGTTGGAAACCGTCATGGAAGGCCGTTTTCGTCCCGGACATTTCAACGGCGTGGCGCAGGTGGTCAGCCGTTTGTTCGACATTGTGAAGCCCGACCGTGCTTATTTCGGTGAAAAAGATTTTCAACAGTTGGCGATTATCCGTGCGCTGGTGAAGCAATTGAATCTAACCGTCGAAATCATTTCGCACCCGATTGTTCGCGAGCCCGACGGTTTGGCAATGAGTAGCCGTAACACGCGCCTGTTGCCTGCTCAACGGAAAAATGCCGTCGCGATTTCGCAAACGCTGTTTGAAAGCCGCCACCGCAAAAATCAACTTTCCGTCGCCGAATTGAAGCAGGAAGTAATCGACAAGCTCAATCAAGTTCCTGAACTGAAAGTCGAATATTTTGATTTGGTTGATAGTGATACCCTGCAATCCGTCCAAAATTGGACAGATTCAGCGCATATCGTCGGCTGTATCGCCGTTTTTGCGGGCGAAGTCCGGTTGATAGATAATATCGCCTATCTTCCGATGGTGAAATTCCATTTAAATAAGAGGAATCGACACAATCGGTTATAATTCCGGCAACAGAATCTTTATAGATGAAAATTTCTTTAATCGTTGTATTCAGCAAATATTGTTTTTTTCTTCCGGTATTGGAATGTCCGGTGTATCCGGTTGAGGCATAAAACCTTTTATTCGGTAGGCACTAACCGCTTTCATTGCACTTTTTTTACTGTTTATTTTCAAGTAAGTAAAAGATAAATAAGAATGAATTTACCTGTCTGTTTCATTGGAATGTTATTTTTTCAGCCCTTCGATTTGTTTTTCCGCTTCGGCACCCAGCTGGTCGGCTTTCTTTTGTGCTTCGTCTTTCAATTTCTTCGCGCTGGCTTCCGCTGCTTTCACCGCTGCCACTTTGGCCAACGGATTAGACATTTTGTTGGATTCATCGACCAATTTCTGCCCTTGCGTTTGTGCTTCCGCTACTAATTTGTCGCCGGTGTCTTTGGCCTGCTTGCGGATATTTTCTATTTGCTTGTCTAATTGTTCATTGACTTTTTCGGTCAAAGAAGCCGAAGTGTTTCCGCCCAAAACCGAATCCGCAATTTTTCCCAACGCCTGATTAGCCAGGTCTTTCATATCCACATTAAACTTGGGATTGGAGAAAGTACCGCCGATTTTCACATTGACGTTTTTCAAATAATTGTTCGACAATTTATCCGTTAAATTGACTTTCGCTGTGTAATCGATACTCTGATCTAATCCGGTGGTTCCAGCGAGATTCATTGTTCCGCTTCCGAAATTAATGTCAAACGGTTTAGTTGCAACACGTCCTTCACTGATGGTGAAAGGCAGATTTAAGTCCTTCACTTTCATATCTTTGAGCGATTCGTTCTTCAACGCCGAAGCCAATCCGTTCAGTATGTCAACGTCCTTGATTTCCATCTGATTAGACTGCAACAATCCGTTGGCCGTGAGCGAAGCCAAATCGGGCATAAAATCTGCCCCTAACGCCGATTTCATCTGAAAATGCGTCGAATAGTTTCCCGCCATGTTTTCAAAAATCGGGGCTAATTTTTGTATCGTAACAAACGTAGCAAATGTTTTCGTAAAAGAAGCGTCCTTAATATTCAAATCCAACGAAACGTCCGGTTTTTGCGAATTAACGCTTGTGTCATAATAACCATTCACATTGATTTTTCCGCCCAGCGCGCTTGCAAGCACATTTTTCATATCCACTTTTCCGCCTTTGACCGAAATTTGCCCACTAACGTCCGTCATATCCAATTGGTCGAAAATCACGTGTTTGAAATTTCCGGTCAAGTTGAAATCCAGGTTTTTAGGAATTTCAATCACACCGAACGAAGCCGTATCACCCGAAGCAGTAGCCGTTTCATCCGTCATAAAGTCGTTCAAATTCAAATAATTAGAGGTAACATTTAAACTGCCTTTCAATGTTTCATCCTTTAAAAAATAAGGAATAAAATTTTCCAGCTTGCCGTTGCCCGCTATGTCGTTTTTTCCGATTTGTGCCGAAAATGCACTCAAATCCACATAACGCGGAGAAAACGTAAGGTGCGCATTCTTAATTTGAATGTCGTTGCTCGTTCCGGATTTCACTAACATATCCTTCACGTCGAGCGTTCCCGAAGCTTGCACTTTATCGTATTGTTCCTTTTGAATATACGACATAAGCGTAGCAAGTTGCAGATTGGCATTCAGATTTCCGCTTAACTCCATGTCTTCCAATGGATAAACTTCTTTGATTTTGTTTAAATTCAGGTTTCCGACGGCCGACAAATGAATGTTCGGATCGCTGACCGGCGTGCTCAAATGCAGTTTCATATCGAACGGACTGCCGGCCATTTCAAAATGAAATTGCGGAATATCGACAATCGCGTTGTCGGCCGGTCCGCCCTGACTTGAAACATTGATCGAGGCATTAATGTTCTGCACCGATTGTGGTAGATCGGGATATTGAAACATTGCTTTCGATACATTCAATTTCACATCGAAAGCCGGATAGGTTTCGTCTTTCATCGTTCCCTTCACCCAAGCGTCCAACGTAGCCTCGCCTGCAGTTTTCAAATTTTTGAAATCGTTGGCGTAAATAGCCGGAATGAGCGACAAAACATCTTTGAACTGTGTTGCCGGCGCGTTCAATTTCAAATCCATATCCATGCTTTCGTTCTCCAACAAAGCTACCCAGCCGTCGATATAGGCCTTAATTTCATTGATTTGCAGTTTGTTTTCGGCGAGCGTAAATTTACTGTTTTTCAAATCGGCATTAATATTCATATCTGCCTGCGCTTTCACGTTCGACAAATACGGAATCTTATCCATAATAAATGTCAACGCATCGACGGTGAAATTCGTTTTCAGGGTGGTTTCGCCGGCCGTCATATCGCCCGAAAGATTGAGATTTAAGCCTTTAACGGCAGCACTCATATTACTCGAAAAATCGTCGTACAAAATATCCGATTGCGAAACGGTTACTTTTTTCAGAGACAATTTGAAATTACCGGCTTCCGCTTCGTTCGGATTTTCGGTGCTGTCGGTTTTCGCAATGTCCCAATTCGCCTTTCCATCAGCAAGAATAATCACGTGCAACTTAGCTTTTTCTACGTTCACCTTACTGATTTCAAATCCCGAACTGCCGAATAAACTTATTAAATTAATCGTTGCCGAAATATTGTCGGCATACACCAGCGTATCGCCTTCAAATTCATCGCTTCCCGCCACATAAAAATTATTTAAAGAAACCGAAGCATTCGGAAAACTGCGGAAAAAGTTCAATCCCAGCCGGTCGAAATCGACCTTTGCATTTAAATTTTTGTTCAGTTCCGTTTTTGCCACTTCCAAAATCTTCCCTTTGAAAGCAAACGGCAAAACGAAGAGTAAAAGTAAGATAACGGCAATTGCAATGCCTGTAATTTTCAAAATCTTTTTCATTTTATTTTTATTTTAATTTATTTCTTGTGTAAAGCTAACACTACTGCGAATATCGTACCAAATTCTGATTTCAGAAAAAACCACACATTTATCGTTAATTTCGGCAAAAATAATAAGTTTATTTTCAAAAAATAATTGATTAACGAAAAGATAACATAAATATAACATTTCGATAACATAGTTTTTCAAGGCGAATAAATTCCTTTGCAACTCAAACTCCTAACCTAATTAACTGAAACCGGACAAAAGACGAGGCAAGCTGCTTCGTTTTTTTGTCGGTTAACCGGGAATAAAACCGGTAATCAGGAAAAACAGAATGACGATAAAAAGCAACCAACCGGCTGATTTCTGGGTAGAAAGTGTGAAATAATGCGCGAGCAAAAACGAAATCGGGACATAGACAATCAACGCCCACTCGGTTTTGCCTGCCAATTGCAGAAAAAGGAACAAACAGACGACGACCGCAAAGACATAGAGATAACTCAACATCGCCATAGTACGGATTTTTTCGGAAATGCCCGACATGAAAATTCTGAATCCGGCTAAAATGCAAAGGAAAATGATAAATACCAACTTCAGCCATTCCTGCGGGCTAAAATCAGGGAAATGAATAGGATACAACACTTTGAAATCCGGCAGACGATCGATAAAAAAATCCCAATCGCCGGTATGAACACTCCACGTAAGAAGGAACAAATAAACCACCGGAAAACCCATCAGACCGGCGAAAAATGTTCGCCAGTTGAGGCTTCTAAAATGATACAATCCATACCAAAACAGCGGAAAAAACAGCAACATCGGCAACCAATACAAACTGCCCAATGTCAGCAGGACAGAGAAGTTAAACGCCGTTCCTTGAACGTTTTTATCCTGATAAGTCGAGAACAGAAGGAATAAACAGACAACAATAATCAACGCGCAAACACTCCCCCGCAGGTCGTAAAAATGAGCCGGAGTTGTCCCAACCGTCAATAAATAGAAAAACGCCGGAAGCAGGGTGCGTTGCCGGATGACAATAAATGTCTGCGTGAGAAACAAAAGAAGCAGGGCGATAGCCATTTGGATTAAGGCAACCGACCAAAAAATGAACGGATTTTCGCCAATATCGGCCGTCAACCGGAAGACCAAAAACGCCAACAGCGTCAAAATTAATACGAAACGACTGTCTATAAAACTTTTATGTATCTCGCGTATATCCACAACTATAAATCGAAACCAATATCCCGGCGATAATATTTCCCTTCAAAATCAATTACTTGCGCATTTTCAAACGACTGTTTCAAGGCTTCGTCTTTGGTCGTTCCATACGAACTGACGGCAATCACGCGCCCGCCGCCGGTAATAATATTTCCGTCTTTTTCAGCTGTGCCGACATGAAAAACGATACTATTTTCTACCTTGTCTAAACCGGTGATTTTTTTGCCTTTTTCGTAATCGCCCGGATAACCACCCGAAACCAACATCACCGTAACGGCATTTCGCGTATCCACTTTCAATTCCTTTTCTGAAAGAGTACCGTGTGCCACGCCTTCCAACAAATCGACCAAATCCGACTGAATGCGCAACATCACTACTTCGGTTTCGGGGTCGCCCATACGGCAATTGTATTCAATCACCACCGGCTCGCCCTTCACGTTAATTAATCCGAGAAAGATAAAACCTTTATAATCAATTTGTTCGCTTTTCAAACCTTCGACAGTCGGTATCACAATACGCTCTTCCACCTTTTTCATAAACGTTTTGTCGGCAAACGGAACAGGACTGACCGCACCCATTCCACCGGTGTTCAGGCCGGTGTCACCCTCACCAATCCGCTTGTAATCTTTAGCTTCGGGAAGGATTTTGTAGTTCGTGCCGTCGGTCAGCACAAAAACCGAACATTCAATGCCGGTAAGAAATTCCTCAATGACCACCGTTTCGCTCGCTTTTCCAAAACTGCCGTTCAGCATGGCATTTAATTCCTTCACCGCTTCATCTAATTCATTGATAATCAAGACGCCTTTGCCCGCGGCCAAACCGTCGGCTTTGAGGACATAAGGTGCTTTCAATGTTTTTAAAAAGGCAATTCCTTCGGAAAAATTGGTTTTCGTAACGCTCAAATAGCGGGCAGTCGGTATATTGTGCCTCATCATAAACGCTTTCGCAAATTCCTTGCTTCCTTCCATTTGCGCGCCTTTCTGCGAAGGTCCAATCACCGGAATATTTTTTAAATCTTCATCGTTTTTAAAAAAATCATAAACCCCTTTCACGAGTGGATCTTCGGGGCCGACAACCACCATTTCGATGTTTTTTTCCAAAACCAACTGCTTCAATGCTGCAAAATCGGTCGCCGAAATCGGCACGTTCTCCCCAACTCTCGCCGTTCCGGCATTTCCGGGCGCGACATACAATTTGTCTGTTTTCGGACTTTGTTTAATTTTCCACGCCAGCGCGTGTTCCCGTCCGCCCGCGCCCAACAATAAAATATTCATATTTAATTTACTTCTTATTTTTATGCCACGAAGATAGCATAAATTCAAATATTTTGCGTAAGTTTGTGGATTAAATCTAAAAAATAAAAATATAAAATTAATAATCGTATGAAATTCGTAGTATCTTGTAACTTGTTATTAAGCCATTTACAAACGGTGGGACGTGTGATTGCTTCCAAAAATTCCATTCCTATTTTAGATTGCTTTTTGTTTGAATTGCGCGGAAATCAACTTATGATTACGGCGGCCGACAGCGAAACGCGCATGACGACGGCCATCGACGTAAATGAAGTGGAAGGTGAAGGAATTTTTGCCGTACCCTCTAAAAATCTGTTGGAATCTTTAAAAGAGCTTCCCGAGCAACCGATTATTTTTGAAATCAATGACAGCAGTTTGGAACTGTTTATTTATTACGAAAACGGAAAATATAATTTTATCGCACAAAAAGGCGATGAATATCCACAGGCGAAACCGTTGAGCGAAGAAGCTAACAAACTGAAAATCAAAGCACAAGATTTGATGGCAGGCATTACGCGCACCCTTTTTGCGAGTGGCGATGACGAGCTTCGTCCGGTCATGAACGGTGTCTTTTTCGATATTACACCCGAAAGCCTGATTTTTGTTGCTTCCGACGGTCATAAATTAGTACGTTTCAAGAATTTAAGCGTAACAGGAAGTGAAAAATCGTCATTCATTCTGCCGAAAAAACCGGCCAATTTGTTGCGGAACATTCTTCCGCGCGAAGACGGCGAAGTGACCATCGGTTTCGACACTAACAACGCTTATATCACTCTGGGACATTACGTTGTGATTTGCCGGTTGATTGAAGGCCGTTATCCGAACTACAACGGTGTTATTCCACAAAATAATCCGTATAAAGTTACGGTGGATCGGCTGAATTTACTGAATGCGCTGAAGCGCGTTACGGTTTTCTCTAATCCGGGAAGCAGCCTTATTAAGTTAAATCTTTCGCCGAACAAGATTTTTATTTCGGCGCAGGACATCGATTTTTCAACTTCGGCAGAAGAAACGATCACATGCGTTTATGAAGGCATAGATATGAATATCGGTTTCAAAGGAACCTATCTGATTGAGATTTTAAATAATATTCCTTCGGAAGAAATCGTGCTTGAACTTGCCGACCCATCGCGCGCCGGCCTTATCCTGCCCATTGAAAATGAAGCGGACGAAGACTTGTTGATGTTGCTGATGCCGATGATGTTGAACGATTAATTTTTTATAGTGAAATTAGAATTAAAAAATCCCATTGTCTTTTTTGACTTGGAAACGACCGGTATCAACATCGTTTCCGACCGTATCGTTGAGATTTCTTATTTAAAGATTTGCCCGGACGGTGAAGAAGAATCGCGCACACGGCGGCTCAATCCCGAAATGCCTATACCGGCTCAGGCGACTGAGGTTCACGGAATTACGGACGAAGACGTGAAAGACGCGCCGACTTTTCGCACGATTGCCAAATCGCTGGCATCGCAGATTGAGGGTTGTGACTTGGCCGGATACAACTCAAACCGTTTCGATATTCCATTGTTGGCCGAAGAATTTTTGCGTGCCGGTGTGGATATTGATTTGATGAAACGAAGATTTGTCGATGTACAGACGATTTTTCACAAGAAAGAACAACGGACGTTGGCGGCTGCTTTCAAATTCTACTGTAACGGCGATTTGGAAAATGCCCACAGCGCGGAAGCCGATACAAAAGCGACTTATGAGATTTTGAAAGCCCAGTTAGACCGCTATCCGGATTTGAAAAACGATATTACTTTTTTATCCGAATTTTCGTGCTTCAACAATAATGCGGACTTCGCCGGACGAGTGATTTTCAACGAGAAAAAGCAGGAAGTCGTCAATTTCGGAAAATACAAGGGACGTCTCGTGGAGGAAGTTTTCCGTGAAGACCCCGGCTACTACAGTTGGATTATGCAGGGCGATTTTCCGTTGCACACCAAAAAAGTATTTACCAATATTAAATTGCGGTTAGCGTTTCACAAGTAATACCACGTTTTCGACGTGATGTGTGTGCGGGAACATATCTACCGGTTGGATTTGAGTAACTTTATATTTCAAATTCAGCCGGTTAATATCTCGTGCCTGCGTCGCCGGATTACAACTCACATAGACGATTTTTTCCGGCTCACAAAACAGCAACGTATCAATCACATCGTCGTGCATTCCTGCGCGGGGCGGGTCGGTAATCACCACATCGGGACGGCCGTAAGTTTCAACAAATTCCGCGTTCAGCAGATCTTTCATGTCGCCCGCGAAAAACAGTGTATTGTTTATTCCGTTGATTTCGGAATTTACCTTGGCGTCTTCAATTGCTTCGGGAACATACTCAATACCAATGATTTGCCGTGCATTTTCGGCAACAAAATTCGCAATCGTTCCTGTGCCGGTATATAAATCATATACTAATTCATTGCCTTTCAATTCTGCAAAATCCCGTACGATTTTGTATAAATTATACGCTTGTTCGCTGTTGGTCTGGTAAAACGATTTCGCGCCGATTTTGAATTTTAAGCCTTCCATCGTTTCAAAAATATGGTCTTTTCCTTTAAAAGCATGCACTTCCTGGTCGGTAATCGTGTCGTTCGCCTTTTGATTGACAATATATAATAAGGACGTGATTTCAGGAAATTTTTCGGCAATGTGATTAAGCAAAGTGTTGCGTTTCTCCTCGTCGTCTTCGTAAAAAACAACAATCAACATCACCTCACCAGTCGTGGAAGTACGTATTATGAGGTTGCGCATCAACCCTTCCTGAGCACGTAAGTCAAAAAAAGTATACCCGTTTTTCAGACAAAAATCCTTGATTTCCAATCGGACAGCATTCGACGGCCCGGCTTGCAACCAACATTTCCGAATATCCAGCACTTTGTCGAACAAGCCCGGAATATGAAAACCCAGCGCGTCCCAATCGGCAATCGTTTCTCTCATCTGAATTTCTTCGGGCTTCATCCACCGCCGGTTAGAAAATGTATATTCCAATTTGTTGCGGTAAAATTGCGTTTTTTCCGAACCTAAAATAGGTGAAATCTCCGGCAATTCCACTTTTCCGATACGTGTAAGATTATCAACAACTTGTTGTTGCTTATACCGGATCTGTTCGGAGTAGGGCAAAATCTGCCACTTGCAACCGCCACAAAAACCGTAATGCTCGCAAAAAGCCTCTGTGCGTTGCGGAGAATATTCATGAAAATAAACCGCTTTCCCTTCGGCATACGAATTTTTACGCCTTGTCAACTGAATATCAACTACATCGCCGGGAACAACAAACGGCACAAACACCACCCAATCGTTGTATTTTGCAATCGCTTTCCCTTCGGCAGCAATGCCGGTAATCAATATTTTTTCCAAGATGGGCAGAAGTTTCTTCATTGTCATTACATTTTAAGTTGCAAATTTACTCCATTCATTTGATATGAGAAAGATTAACGGTTGAAATCTTAAAATAAATTTGTAGCTTTGCACTTTATGATACAATAGAGAAAATTAATTAAAACAAGTATGGATAATCAAAACGAAATGATCTTGTACAATCCAAACGACAGTGTTCAATTGGAAGTTCGAGTAGAAAATGAGATAGTGTGGCTTTCGCTAAATCAAATAGCTTCGCTTTTTGAT
>BNTW01000046.1 GCA_025996895.1 Bacteroidia bacterium
GGACGACGACGGAAACGAATTAATCCTTCCCAAAACCGAACAAATTCCGGGCGATTTCTTCCGTAAAAACGAAAGCCGGCGCGCAGTGGTTGTGAAAGTTGATAATCAAAATAATAATCCGAAAATTGTTCTTTCACGCACCTCTAACTTGTTTATGCAACGCCTGTTTGAATTGGAAGTGCCTGAAATTCACGACGGATTGATTGTTATCAAACGCATTGCCCGCATTCCGGGCGAACGCGCCAAAGTGGCTGTAGAATCCTACGATGACCGTATCGACCCGGTAGGTGCTTGCGTAGGAATGAAAGGTGCGCGTATTCACGGTATTGTTCGCGAACTCTGCAACGAAAACATTGACGTTATCAATTATACTTCCAACCTTTCGCTATTCATTCAGCGTGCATTAAGTCCTGCCAAAATATCTTCTATCAAAATTCGGGAAGACGAAAAAAAAGCGGAAGTGTATTTACGTCCCGAAGAAGTGTCGTTGGCTATCGGGAAAGGCGGTTTGAACATCAAGTTGGCCAGTATGCTAACCGAATACACCATCGATGTGTTCCGTGATGTGGATATTGACGGCGAAGACATCTATTTGGACGAATTCTCCGACGAAATCGAAACATGGGTAATCGAGGCTTTGAAAAATATCGGTTGTTATACAGCTAAAAACGTTCTGGCAATGAATCGGGACGAACTCATAGAAAAGGCGGATTTGGAAGAAACTACCATAGATGAAGTACTGGAAGTTCTTAAAACCGAGTTTGAAGAAGAATAATGGCCACTTAAAAAACAGATATGTCTATTAGATTAAATAAGGTAATACGAAATTTGAATGTAGGTATCCCGACGGTAGTCGATTTCCTGCAAAAAAAGGGTTTTCCGACGGCGGCCGACCCTAATGCGAAAATTGAAGACGACGCTTACGAGCTTCTTGTCAAAGAATTTAGTACTGACAAGAGTTTGAAACTCGAATCGGAAAAAATCAGTTTGGAACGTCACCATAAGGAGAAAAAAGAAACCGTGGCTGTGGAAGGTTACGAAAAACCCAAAGAAATAAAAACCGAAATTCCCGAAGAAATTAAACCCAAAGTGATTGTCAAAGGAAAGTTGGATTTGGACGCTTTGGATAAAAAACCAGTCGTTCCGGAGCCGGTCAAAGAAAAAGAAATCGAAATCGAACAGCCCGAAACGAAAACGGAAGAAGTGGTCGAGGAAGACGATCTTTCGCAGGAATTGGAAGAAGAAATCGAAACAATTGAAAGCGAAGAAGCCTTTTTAGAAGATTCGGACGATTTGGATGAAGAAGACGAAGACAGCGAAGATGAAATCGAAGAAGAAGAAGAGGATACGGAAGAGGAAGAAGAAAATATAGCGGAAAAACCTTCTGCTGTTTTTCGTTTATCCAAAACACCGACCGTACAAGGGCCTAATATTATCGGAAAAATAGACTTATCGACCATTAATCAATCGACTCGCCCAAAGAAAAAATCAAAGGAACAAAAGAAAAAAGAACGGGCGGATAAAGAGAAAAAGGCGGCTTTAGAGGCGCAACTCAAAAAAACAGCGCAGGAAGAAGCAAAAAAGAATAAACAAGAAAAATTACCGGTGACTGCTCAAAAAGTGGAAGCGGATAAAGATAAAAAGAAAAAACGCGAACGAATTAAACGCGAACGGATTGACATAGAAAAAGGTGTCCCGTTGGGCAAAAGTGGTGATCTTTCTCAATTGAAACTGCGCAAACCATCAGCCAGAAACGAAGTGAGCGAAGAAGATGTGCAAAAGCAAATTAAGGAAACGCTTGCACGCCTGACCAATAAGGGGCAAAAGAAATCGGCCAAATACCGCAAGGAAAAACGTGACGCGGTTTCGCTACGCCAAAGCGAACAGCACAAAATAGAAATGCAGGGCAACAAAACCATTAAGATCACGGAATTTGTAACTGCAAACGATTTAGCCAACATGATGAATGTTCCGGTTGTGCAGATCATTTCTACCTGTATGGCCATCGGCATTATGGTTTCGATTAATCAACGTTTGGATGCGGAAACGATCAATATCGTGGCTGATGAATTTGGTTTTAAAACTGAATATGTGAGTGCGGAAGTAGTGGAAGCCATTACGGAAGAAGTAGATAAAGACGAAGATTTAGTTCCTCGTCCGCCGATTGTTACCGTTATGGGGCACGTGGATCATGGTAAAACGTCATTGCTCGACAGTATCCGCAACACTAATGTGATTGCCGGTGAAGCCGGTGGAATTACGCAACACATCGGTGCGTATAATGTCGAATTGGTTGACGGACGGAAAATTACGTTTTTGGATACACCGGGGCACGAAGCCTTTACCGCCATGCGTGCGCGCGGTGCGAGTGTAACCGACATCGCGATTATTATCGTGGCTGCAGACGACAATGTGATGCCTCAAACTATCGAGGCCATCAACCACGCAGCAGCAGCGGGCGTTCCTATCGTATTCGCTATCAACAAAATAGACAAGCCGGGAGCAAATACCGAAAAGATAAAAGAGACGTTGGCCGGAATGAATTATCTGGTCGAAGATTGGGGAGGCAAATACCAATCGCAGGATATTTCGGCGAAAAAAGGCATCGGTATTCAAGAATTATTGGAAAAAGTATTGCTCGAAGCCGATATATTGGAATTGAAAGCCAATCCGAAACGACATGCTGTTGGCTCAGTGATTGAATCTTCATTAGATAAAGGACGCGGATACGTGGCTACGATGTTGGTGCAAAACGGTACACTCAAAATGGGCGATATTGTTTTGGCCGGAACGCATTTTGGCCGTATCAAAGCAATGTTCAACGAACGAAATCAGCGCATTACAGAAGCCGGTCCTTCCGAGCCGGTGCTTATTCTCGGTTTGAACGGCGCACCGCAAGCCGGCGACATCATTCACGTGATGGAAACCGAACAGGAAGCGCGTGAAATCGCTACCAAACGCGAACAACTGCAACGCGAACAGGGTTTGCGCACGCAACGCCTGCTGACGCTTGACGACATTGGTCGCCGGATTGCTATCGGCAATTTCCAACAGTTGAATGTCATCGTGAAGGGCGACGTAGATGGATCGATAGAAGCATTGTCGGACTCGTTAATCCGCTTATCTACCGAACAAATCCAAGTCAATGTTATTCACAAAGGCGTCGGACAAATATCCGAATCCGATGTTATTCTGGCTGCTGCCTCCGATGCGATTATTATCGGCTTCCAAGTACGTCCTTCACAATCGGCTCGCAAATTAGCCGAAAAAGAAGGAGTCGATATTCGCTTGTATTCTATCATATACAACGCGATTGAAGAAGTGAAAGCGGCTATGGAAGGCATGTTATCTCCCGAAATCAAAGAAGAAATTACCGCGAATGTGGAAATCCGCGAAGTATTCAAAATCACGAAAGTCGGTTCGGTAGCGGGTTGTATGGTGCGGGAAGGAAAAATCAAGCGCGGAAACAAAATACGTCTTATCCGCGATGGTATCGTGATTTATACCGGCGAACTCGGCTCGTTGAAACGTTTCAAAGATGACGTGAAGGAAGTATCGCAAGGCTACGAATGCGGTCTGAACATTCACAATTTCAACGACATCAAAGTAGGTGATATTGTCGAAGCATTTGAAGAGGTGGAAGTAAAACAAACGTTGTGAGTTGTTGGTTAGACATCGTTATTGTCATTTGCGTGGCTTTCGGTTTAATCAAAGGCCTGCGCGACGGTTTCGTTAAACAATTAATGTCATTTATCGCTTTAGTAGCAGCTATTTTCTTTGCAGGAAAGATAGCCGTTCCTTTTCGGAGTTTCGTATTACATTTCCTCACCGGCAATGACGTTTCCATTCAAATAGTGAGCGGACTGTGTTATTTATTATCCTTTATATTAATTATTCTGCTCATCACACTTTTAGGAAAATTAGTCTGTTTAGCCATTAAACTAACCCCTGCCCGACCGTTGGATATTCTGTTGGGCAGTTTCTTCGGTATGTCTATCTGGATTTTATCTTTAAGCATTTTATTTAATCTGTTTTCCGCCTTCGACGTCAATGGTACGATTATTTCCAAAAATACGCAAGCCAAATCCATTTTCTACGAACGAGTTAAAAAAGTTGTCCCAACGATTTATCCGATTATGCGGAATTATTTTAAGAAGTAAAATTTTATACTTACCTTTGCACCGTCTTTAGGGGTGCCGCAAGGGCTGAGATTATACCCTTTGAACCTGACCCGGATAATACCGGCGGAGGAACAAAGATGATTTGAAAATGACCGGACAATTTATTCGTAATTTTTAATTCGTAATTTCTCAAAATTCCCCTTTTTTGTTGAACTTGATTTTGCTTTACGACGAAATTTAAAATCGTAAATCCAAAATCGTAAATTATTTTTTATACAATGAAAAAGGTTTTTTCATGTCTTTTGGCAGCTTGCATGCCGTTCAGTGTTCTTTTTGCGGAAAAAATCGAGGGCGACACCACAAATGTACGGTCGCTTCAAGAAGTAGAGGTGGTTTCGGTACGGGCGAACAGCAAAACGCCGGTGGCTTATTCTAACATGAATAAACGCGAAATAGCCGATTTTAACTTCGGACAGGATATTCCGTTTCTACTTACTCTAACTCAATCTGTCATAGTGACTTCCGACGCCGGAACAGGTATCGGCTACACCGGATTTCGCGTGCGCGGGACGGACGCCAACCGTATCAACATCACCACCAACGGTATTCCGTTGAACGACAGCGAATCGCACGGCGTGTTTTGGGTGAATATGCCCGATTTTGCTTCGTCGTTGCAGGATTTGCAAATTCAGCGGGGTGTGGGAACTTCGACCAACGGTGCAGGTGCGTTCGGCGCGAGCATCAACATGAAAACAGAAAATATTTCTTTGCAGTCCTACGGAGAATTTGACGGTAGCTATGGCTCGTTCAATACCGCCAAAGCAACTTTCAAGCTTGGAAGCGGATTGATTAACAATCATTGGGCATTCGACGCACGCCTCTCGTCCATCACTTCCGACGGATTTATTGACCGCGCAAGTGTCGACTTGAAGTCATATTTTGCGCAAGGCGCGTATATCAACGATAAAACGATAGTGAAATTCATTACTTTCGGCGGAAAAGAAAAGACCTACCACGCTTGGGACGGTGTGCCGGACTACATTCTGGGCGAAGGAAACCGCACTTACAATCCGAGCGGATACAGGGGCGACGACGAAAACGGAAATCCGCTATATTACAAAAATCAAACGGACAATTACGAGCAAACACACTATCAATTAAGCCTTTTGCAACAACTGACACCTCATTTAAATTTGAATGCGGCTTTGCATTACACCAAAGGGAAAGGTTATTATGAGGAATACAAAACAAGAAAAAAATATATCGAATACGATTTGGATACGCTTTTTGCGGGCAACGATACGATTACAAAAAGTGATTTAGTCCGCCGGAAATATTTGGACAACGATTTTTATGGTGGTATTTTTTCTTTAGATTATAAAAAAGAAAAATGGGATGTTTCGCTTGGCGGCGGCGCAAATTATTACGACGGAAATCATTTCGGAAAAGTAATTTGGATGAAAGATTATGCATTTGATCCGAATTTTGCACCTGACTACGAATATTATCGCAGTACCGGAAAGAAAACAGACGCGAACATTTATTTAAAAGCAAACTATCAATTACTGAATAATTTGAATATTTACGGCGATGTGCAATACCGCTATATTGATTATAAAATCAAAGGTAAAAATGATGTTTGGGATTGGAATATCGGTGAAATGCAAAACCTCAATGTAGCCGAAAATTTCAATTTTTTCAATCCCAAAGCCGGATTATTTTACCAACTGAATAAAGAAAATACGCTATACGGCTCTGTGGCTGTCGCTCATCGCGAACCTAACCGCAACAACTACACCGACGCGGGACTGAACGAAATACCGAAAGCCGAACGTTTGCTTGACTACGAACTCGGCTATAAATTTCAAAACCGGACGTTCTCGGCAGGCGCAAACCTGTATTATATGCAATACAAAGACCAATTGGTGCTGACCGGAAAAGTGAATGAAATCGGCGAGCCGCTGACCAGTAACGTGCCGGACAGCTACCGTGCGGGCGTGGAACTGATGTTTGGCGCGAAAATCACTTCCTGGCTTTCGTGGAACGGAAATCTTACGTTGAGCGAGAATAAAATCAAAAATTATACGGAATATGTTTTAGTCGATGACGGCAATTCGCCTCAAAAAGAAGAATATTACGGTAATTCGCCTATCGCCTATTCGCCGAATGTGGTCGCAAACAACTTGTTTTCATTCCATTACAAAGGTTTTCGGGCAAACTTACAATCGTCGTATGTGAGCAAACAATATTTGGATAATACGGGAAACAATGACCGCAGTATCGACGCTTATTTCGTAAATAATTTGATTTTAGGTTATACGTTCAAACCGCAGGGATTGAAGGAATTGTCCGTCAATTTGCAGGTCAATAATCTTTTTAACGAAAAATACGAAACCAACGGCTGGGTGTGGGCGGCTTACTACACCAACGAAGCGGGCGGGCTTGACCCTTATGTGGAAAAAAGTTACTTCCCACAGGCAGGAACGAACATTTTGGCGAATATCGTATTAAAATTTTAGTTACCTTTGCGCCTTATTTATTGAAAGATAATGAAGGCAAAAAGTACAAACGAAATTACCCGTACGGCTAATAATACGGCTTTTACCGTGTTGTTGGCCGTCAGTTTTATGCACCTGTCCAACGACACCTTGCAGTCGCTCATTCCGGCAATTTATCCGTTGGTAAAAAAATCGCTCGACCTGAATTTTTCGCAAATCGGATTGATTACCTTGGTTTTTCAGCTGGCTTCTTCGTTGTTTCAGCCGGTAATCGGTTATTACACAGATAAAAAGCCACAACCCTACTCTCTTCCGGTTGGGATGTTTTTCTCGCTCTGCGGTGTGATTTTGCTTTCGTTCGCACACACCTTTTCCATGGTTTTGATAGCTGTCGCACTCACCGGCGTCGGCTCATCGGTCTTGCATCCGGAGGCTTCGCGCTTGGCCTATATGGCTTCCGGCGGAAAAAGAGGCTTGGCGCAGTCCATTTTTCAGGTCGGCGGTAACTTCGGAAGTTCGTTAGGACCGTTGCTGGCGGCTCTGCTGATAGCCCCTTACGGACAGTCGAATCTGATTTGGTTTGCCTTGCTGGCTTTGCTGACTATTCTGTTGATGTTGCGCGTAAGTCGTTGGTACAAAAACAATTTATATCTGTTAAAACCTATTGAAAAACCTCAAACAAGCAAAAGTGCCGTTCCGCTTTCCAGAAATAAAATTATGTTCGCGCTGGTGATTTTGCTGGTACTGATTTTTTCCAAATACATTTATTTAACAAGTATTTCGAGTTATTACACGTTTTATCTTATACACAAATTTGGGGTGAGTATTCAGCATTCACAATATTTTCTGTTTTTGTATTTGTTTGCAGCAGCAGCAGGTACATTATTGGGCGGCCCTATCGGCGACCGTATCGGACGAAAATATGTTATCTGGATTTCTATTTTAGGCGTTGCCCCATTCACCCTGGCTATGCCCCATTTAGACTTGTTTTGGACGTGCATTTTCAGCATTTTTATCGGATTTATCCTATCGTCTGCGTTTTCTGCCATCCTCGTGTATGCGCAAGAATTGATGCCGGGTAAGGTCGGTTTGATTGCCGGCCTGTTTTTCGGCTTTGCATTCGGCGTGGCAGGTATCGGTTCTGCTTTTTTGGGACGGTTGGCCGACAGTACGAGTATCGAACACGTCTATCTGATTTGTTCTTTCCTTCCGCTCATCGGCTTGATTACTGCTTTTCTGCCAAATATTAAGAATAAAAAAGTTTGAAAATATGTTATATAATATGTTTTTTTATTTGGTGGAACGCAAAAAATACCCCATCTTTGCACCCGATAACCTAAAACAATCTTTTTGCCTTAAGACTAATGCCTATTAAAAACTAAATAAAAAGGGCCCTGTGAAGAGGCCCTTTTATTTATTGTTAATTTGTCGAATTTTATTTTACTTCTTGACTTCCACCCCAAACGTAAATCCTTGTTTAACGCGTTCAATCAATTCGGGGACAACGTCCAAATATTCGCCAACAATACCGAAATCGGCATTGCGGAAAATCGCTGCTTTAGGATTGTGGTCAATCGCTACTACAGTGCCGGATTCTTTCATACCTGCGATGTGCTGGATTGCACCTGAAATAGCGATGGCAACATACACTTTCGGACGGACGGTTTTGCCGGTTTGTCCGATTTGACGAGCATATTCGGCATAGCCTTCATCGACTACCGCACGACTACTTGCCCATTCGGCTTTGATGCCCTGTGCTTTCAATGCTTCCGCCAATTCTTTGACCAAATGCAAACCATCGACGGTTGTTCCGCGACCGCCGGCTACAATCACATCCGCATCGAAAAGATTTTGCAAACCACCTTCGCCACGAACGGTTTCGAGGATTTGCACGCGGAAATCGTCTGCGACCAATTCCGGCGTAAAAGTAGAAATCTTACCGGTACGGCCTTCTTCGCGCTTGGGCACTTCAAATGTTCCGGCACGCGCAGTCGAAATTTGCGGATAAACGAAACCAAGAATTGTCGCCAATTTGCTTTCGCCATAAGTTGGACGGCGTGAATGCAAAATCGGACGGATAATCGTTTTTTCTTTCCGATTGACATATTCGCCGATTTCCAAGCCGGTACAGTCGGCCGTAACACCGCTTCCGGTTTTCACAGCAATACGCGGGGCCAATTCGCGACCGGCCGTTGTGGCTGCAAAAAGAGCGATTTCGGGCTTTTCTTTTTTGATAATCTGTGCAATAACATCCGAAAACGGCAAAACCAAATATTCCTCCAACGTGTCGTTTTCTACCAAAATCACCTCATCTGCGCCATGCTCAAATAATGTCTGTGACAAATGAGCAACATTTTTCCCTATCAGCACCGTTTTGATTTTCGTTTCACTGCCTAATTGTTTGGCCAGATGGCGTGCGGGAGTAAATAATTCCAACGAGGGACGGGCGATTTGTCCATTCACGATTTCTACCCATGTCAAAATATGCTTGTTGTCTTCGCGGGTATCGATTACCGGAAAATCAGGTGTTTCTTTTTCCGCTTTTTCCTTTACTTCCTTGTGCTGCAATACATTACCGCCTTTTTTTATGTTGGCAATCAAACTGCTTACCAAAGCCGTTTCGGTGATACCTTCGCTCATCACAATCGGCGGACGTTCGCTTTCTATGTTGGCAACCGCTGCCACAATGGTCGGTGAGCCGCTCAATCCGATTTTTTCCGTACCCAAATGAATATCTTCCACACCAAAAACGGTGATTTTTGCATTTCGTGCTTTAATTGCGCCAATCAGCGAGGGTTTGCGCGGAGGAATGCCGGTTGGCGTGAGAGAAATCAGGCAAGGCATCGGCAATTGCAACATCTGATAACCACCTTCAATAATGCGTTTTGCTACGATATTACCTTTGTCGTCGGGTTTTGCCGATTCGCAGAAAGTCGCTTGCGGAATGCCCAGATTTTCAGCCACTTGCGAAGGAACGTGTGCCGTGTCTCCGTCGCTCGTTTGGCGTCCGGCAAAGATCACAAACGGCTCTTTGCTGTCTTTCGTAAAGCCCAAATGTTTCAACATCGTAGAAATAGCCAAACCGGTCGCAAACGTATCCGATCCGCCCAATTTGCGGTCTGACAAAAGGTAAGCCTCATCATAGCCCATCGAAATCGCCGTTTTCAATGCGCTTTCAAACGAGCCCGGCCCCATCGAACACACAATCATTCGCGCATCGGGATAGTGTTTTTTGAGTTGAAGTCCGGCCTCCAAACCAAACTGACAATCAATATTAATAATGGATTTTGCTTTCGTGCGATCCATCAAACCATCATCGCCCATTCGCATCTCGTTGGGCAACGGAACTTGTTTTATTAAACTTATTATTGTTAATGCCATTGTTGTAAAGATTTACATGTTTTGATAATCCGGCCCATTTCCACCGTTCGGAGTTGTCCAGGAGATGCCGTCGCCCGGCTCTTTGATGTCGCACGTTTTGCAATGCACGCAGTTTTCGCCGTGAATGCGCAATTCTTTGTGTCCATCGCGGTCGGTGTGAATTTCATACACTTCGGCCGGACAGAAATATTGGCAGGGAGCGTCGTATTGTGCAATATTCACCGTGTTGTAATTTGCCGGATTATTTACCCGCAAATGAACGACTTGCTCTTCGTCGTGGTGTGCACCCGAATAAAAAACATCGGTCACTTTGTCGAACGTGAGGATTTTATCGAAATCCAATTGGCCGGCAAAACGTTTTTTGAAAGGTTTTCCATGAAAATCCGCCACTTTCTTCGTCGCGTCCGCGTCTGTATGCACGTCGAGTTTTCCACAAAAACCTGCACCGCCGGTTATCAGTTGCGTTCCATACAAAAATCCGCCTTCTATCAAGCCTTTAGCAAATGCCTGACGGAAATTGCGTGTTGGATACATCTCTTTGTATATAGTGGAAGCGTTGATTTTTGCTTCATATTCTTTCAACGTATTTTCCGAAAAATCATTTTTCGTAAAGGCTTCCAGTGCGGTTTCGGCTACCAACATTCCCGAACGAATAGCCAAATGTACGCCTTTCAATGCAGGCATAATCAGAAAGCCGGCACTGTCGCCCACAATAAGCGCATTGTCCGTATAGGTTTTAGGTAACGAATACCAGCCACCTTCGGGCAGCGTTTTCGCACCAAATTCCAACAATTTACCGCCGGTCAGGATTTTCGACACTTTCGGGTGAGTTTTCCAAACTTGAAATGCCGCCTGAATATCGAAAGTCGGGTCGGCATAATCCAAACCCACTACTAAGCCGACAGCAACGCGGTTGTTGCTCAGGCCGTAAATAAATCCACCGCCAAATTCCTTTAAATTTAACGGATAACCCATTGTGTGATAAGTTTCTCCGGCCGAAATACGGCCTTCGGGAACACTCCAAATTTCTTTACAGCCCAACGAATAGACTTGCGGATTTTTGCCTGCTTGCAGATTGAATTTATTGATCACCGTTTTCGTCAGACTGCCGCGCGTGCCTTCCGCAAAAACAGTGATTTTCGCTTCGATGCGCGTACCCTCCTGAAAATTTGCCAATGGTTTGCCGTGATGATTCACGCCTGTATCAATGGTTTTTGCACCGCAGATTTTTCCGTTTGTGTCATATAAAACTTCGCTTACTGCAAATCCGGGATAAATCTCTACGCCTTTTTCTTCGGCTTTTGTTGCCAAAAAACGGCACAACTGTCCCAGCGAAACGGTATAATTGCCTTTGTTGCTCATTCCGGGCGGGTGCAGAGGCGATTGAATACTTACGGATTGATTCAGAAAAAACAACAAGCCGTCCTTCGATACTTCTGCATCGAACGGATATTCTGAAAAATCCGTTTCCGGAAGCAGTTCCTTCAACACGTCGGGACGAATAACTGCGCCCGACAAAATATGACTGCCTACAGACGCACCTTTTTCCACCACTAAAATACGGCGTTCCAAACCGTTTTTCTTCAAGAGGTCTGCCAGACGAATAGCGGTCGCCAAACCGGCAGGACCTGCCCCGACAATCAAAATATCTGTCGAAACGGTATTTGTATTACTCATAAAATGTTAGATTATAGAAGTGACTAATATTATTTTTCTGTGCTTATTCAAAATTTTCGGCAATAGCAGCCGCCAGGGTAGTCATTTTCTGCGATTCGACTTGTTTCCGCGGAAGATTGAAATACATATCCGCTTCGTTTGTAATCGGAATTAGATGTATGTGTGCGTGAGGCACTTCCAATCCGATAACAGTGACTCCGATTTTTTTGCACTCAATCGTTTTTTTCATGGCTTTCGCCACCCGTTTGGCAAAAATCATCATATCCGCCAGCATAGCGTCGTCCAAATCGAAAATATAATCCGTTTCTTTTTTCGGAACAATCAAAACGTGTCCTTTTGCCACCGGATTAATATCTAAAAAGGAATAAAAATGCGCATCTTCCACCACTTTGTAAGAGGGAATGTCGCCGGCTATAATTTTACTGAAAATCGTGCTCATAAGGAAATTTCCATGATTTCAAAAGATAAAACGCCCGAAGGCACTTTGATTTCCACCGTATCGCCGACTTTTTTCCCCATCAGACCTTTACCAATCGGTGTGTTGACAGCAATTTTTCCGGCTTTCAAATCTGTTTCGCTTTCCGAAACCAGCGTATAAACCATTTTTTGGTTGCTTTTAGTGTTTCGGATAGTAACCTTGTTCATAATTTGCACGCTGTCGGTCGTGATTTGGCTTTCGTCAATCAGGCGTGCATTGGAAAGAAGCGTTTTCAATTGGGCTATTTTCGCTTCCAAAAGACCCTGTGCTTCTTTTGCCGCATCGTATTCAGCATTTTCGGACAAATCGCCTTTGTCACGGGCTTCCGCAATTTGCTTGGAAATTGCCGGCCGCTTTTCGGATTCCAGATAATTTACTTCTTCGAGCAACTTATTGTAACCCTCTTTGGTCATGTAAGTTAGTGCCATAATTTTTTTAACTAAAACAAAAAGAATTCCGGTCATCACATAAAGACCGGAACTCCATTAATATTTTGCAAAGATATATATTTTTTAATTGGAATACAAAATCAGAAAGAATGTTTTACAACATAAACTTTTTTACATTGCTTTATCATTAATTTTCCGAATAATGTTTTGCAGCCCAATCAATGATTTTTTGTCCATCTTTTAAACTTTCCTGTACAATAACAAAATTAGGGTTTCCGTCATACCCAAGTGCTTTATGTAACGATTCATACGCTGCCATAAGAGGGAAAGTCATTTTTCGGTCTTTTTTTGCGATAGCATCCATATAGTCTTTGAAATCGAGCCGTTGTCCTTTTTTTAGCCCTTTTTGGACTTCAGTAACGGCGTCTAAAGCTACTAATACGCCATTCCATGCGTAATTTCCCGCTGCTTTGACGTACTTTCTGTCTTTGTAATAATTACCTTCCTTTTCGGCTTTTTCCGAAAGGACAGTACGCGCATTTTGCATGTAACGTTCGGCTTCTCTGATTGGATTTTTAAGCATTGCCATAAATTTTAGTTTTTATCTGATTAAATTTGTCGCAAAGGTATAAAAAGAATTATTTTTATTTTTATTTTTCTCGAATAATTTTCTTACTCAACGTACTGTAATCCTCTATCCTCTCCACGATTTCCCCTTCCTTATTCATAATAAACGCAGTAGGAATTTGACTTACATTATATTTCTGTGCAAATACCGATTGCAAGTCCTGCACGCAAATCCAAGGCAGATTGACGGCCGAATTTTTCCAGATATGGTCGTCCTGATCCAACGAAATTTGATAAATTTCCAAGCCTTTGGCGTGATATTGCGCATAAATATCAGCTAATTGGCGATTGTGAAGCGGCGATTGCTGTGCGCCATAAACCGTAAAATCAATCAAAACGATTTTGCCTTGACCGATTTCGGACAAACGGACTTCTTTGCCGTCCAATGCCGGCAGGGAAATGTCGAACAACGCCTTACTTTCGGCAGCGTCGAGATCAATCACTTTTTCGCCACGCAAAACCGCGCGCGACTGTGTATATACGTTTTTTAATTGTACTGCACGAGGCGATTCGGGATAAACCGTGTTCCATGCATTGGCCACCGCCCCAAACAATTTATTATCGTCCTTATCATACAGGTCAAAAATCAGCAAATTATTGACCTGTTGAAACAGAGCGAAATAAGCCACCGGCGACAGAAAATCGAGGAAAATGTATTTTTTCGCTTCCTCTTTGTAGCGGTTGATAATTTGATTTGCTTGCTCGACATATTGCGCATTCGTGATTTCATTCGCTTCGTATTGTTTTTTTACCGCATTGAATTGTTGGGTAGTTTCCAATTGCAATAGGGTTAATTCTTTGATTTTTAAAGAATTGTCTTTTTCTCCTTCCAAGGTATACTCTTTGGCAAAATTGGCTTCGCCGGCTTTAACGATAATGGTTTCCGTGCTGTCGATAGCCAAATTAATCAGTTGGTTGCCCAAATGCAGGCGATAGAAATCGGGCGTTTGCGGACGTTCGTGCTTGAACTTGAATTTTCCGCCGGTTAATGCAACGGAATCCAACACCGTAATTTTGGAAATGCCCACTTTTTCCAGATATAAAGTTTTATGTGTATTTCCCTGAATTTCGCCCTCAATCGTAAAAGTCTGCCTGCCTTTTCCGCAGGAAACCAATAAAAAAACGAACAAAATGCTTGCTATAATTGTCTTTTTCATCTTAAATAATTGAAATTTAGCTTGCAAAGATACAAGATTTCATTAAATTTTCACTACCTTTGCCCGATTTTAAAAGAGAAAAAAATTAGAAAGATTATTTATGATTAATCCTGTTGTTAAGACAATTACGTTGGGTGATGGACGAACTATCACTCTTGAAACCGGAAAATTAGCCAAACAAGCTGATGGTTCGGTGGTGTTGCGAATGAACGACACCATGA
This sequence comes from Bacteroidia bacterium, assembly GCA_025996895.1. Classification (GTDB taxonomy): domain Bacteria; phylum Bacteroidota; class Bacteroidia; order Bacteroidales; family Azobacteroidaceae; genus Azobacteroides. The sequence continues at coordinate 14,550 of BNTW01000046.1, forward strand.
TTCTGGCAACCGTTTGTGCTGCCAAAGATGCCAATCCGGGGACGGATTTTATGCCCCTGCAAGTGGAATACAAAGAAAAATTTTCTGCCTTCGGACGTTTTCCGGGCGGATTTACACGAAGAGAAGGACGTGCTTCCGACTACGAAATTTTGACCTGCCGTTTGGTCGACCGTGTGTTGCGTCCATTGTTTCCGGACGATTTTCATGCCGAAGTTTTTGTGAATATCCTGTTGTTTTCTTCCGATGGAAAAGACATGCCGGACGCTTTGGCCGGTTTGGCCGCTTCTGCAGCGTTGGCCGTTTCGACTATTCCGTTTAATGGCCCGATTGCCGAAGTGCGCGTGGGGCGTATTGACGGACAGTTCAAAATCAACCCTACGTTTGAAGAATTGGAACGCGCCGACATTGACATCATGGTGGGTGCAACCATCGACAATATTATGATGGTAGAAGGCGAAATGAAGGAAGTGTCTGAAGCTGAAATGCTGGACGCTATCAAATTTGCTCACGAAACCATTAAGGAAATGTGCCAAGTGCAGATTGAGTTGATGAAAGAATTGGGTACGGACGTGAAACGTGAATATTCGCACGAAACCAACGACGAAGAACTGCGTGCCGACGTAAAAACCAAATTATATGATAAAGTGTATGCCGTAGCCAAATCGGGACAGGGCAAACAGGAACGTTCGGACGCTTTCCACACTATTTTGGACGAATACAAAGCGAATTTAACCGAAGAAGAATTGACCGACGAAAAGAAATTTTTGATTAACAAATATTATCACGACGTAGAAAAAGAAGCCATGCGCCGCTGCATCCTGGATGAAGGCGTTCGTTTGGACGGACGGAAAACAACCGAAATTCGTCCGATTTGGTCGGAAGTAAGTTGTCTGGCAGGACCGCACGGCTCGGCGATTTTCACGCGGGGCGAAACGCAGGCGTTAGCAACCGTTACGCTGGGGACGAAATTGGACGAAAAAATTATTGATGATGCGTTGGTGAATGACAAAGCTCGCTTTTTGCTGCATTATAATTTCCCGCCGTTCTCTACCGGCGAAGCCAGACCGCAGAGAGGTGTCGGCAGGCGCGAAATCGGTCACGGAAACTTGGCGCACCGCGCACTGAAACCGATGATTCCCGAAAATTATCCGTATGTAATTCGTATCGTTTCCGATATTTTGGAATCGAACGGATCCTCGTCGATGGCAACGGTGTGCGCCGGAACGCTTTCGCTGATGGACGCCGGTGTGCAAATCAAAAAACCGGTTTCGGGAATTGCCATGGGCTTGATTTCCGAAAACAAAGGCAAAAATTATGCAGTACTTTCCGATATTTTGGGCGACGAAGACCACTTGGGCGACATGGATTTCAAAGTAACCGGAACGCGCGACGGTATCACCGCTACGCAAATGGATATTAAAGTCGATGGACTTTCTTACGAAATCTTGGAAAATGCACTCGCACAAGCCAAACAGGGACGCGAACATATTCTGGGCAAGATTTTGGAAACGATTACCGAGCCGCGCGAAGACCTGAAACCGCATGCTCCGCGTATCGAAGTGATTATCATTCCGAAAGAATTTATCGGTGCGGTGATTGGCCCGGGCGGAAAAATCATACAAGCTATGCAGGAAGAAACCGGAACGGTGATTACGATCGAAGAAATCGACGGAATCGGCCGGGTGGAAGTTTCTGCCAGCAATAAAAATTCTATCGAAGCGGCGATTGCACGTATCAAAGGAATTATCGCTATACCGGAAGTCGGTGAAATCTATCAGGGAAAAGTACGCTCTGTCATGCCTTACGGCGCATTTGTTGAATTCCTTCCGGGAAAAGATGGTTTGCTGCACATCTCTGAAATCGATTGGAACCGGTTGGAAACTGTAGAAGAATCCGGTATCAAGGAAGGCGACGACATCGAGGTGAAACTCGTGGATATAGACCAGAAGACAGGCAAATTCAAGTTGTCGCGGAAGGCGTTGCTGCCACGTCCCGAAAGGAAAGAAGGCGAAACCGACGAACGTCCGGAACATTCCGAACGGCGTCCGCAGTCCGAAGGGCATGGTTTCCGTCCGAATAGAAGATAAGCAGGATAAAATTTTGCAAAAACAAAAAAAAGTTTTATCTTTGCGACTGCTTTACGCAACCGCTGGCGAGAAAATTGTGTGGCTCGCGAATGTTGCGTTTAGTTATAAAAACTATAAAAGCTAATTTATCATGGACTTAATTAAAGTAGCAGAACAAGCATTTGCCAACCCGGCGGAAAAAGAATTTCCGAAATTCAAGAGCGGAGATACCGTCACGGTGGCATACCGGATTAAAGAAGGAAACAAAGAACGTATTCAGCAGTATCGCGGCGTGGTGATTAAAATCGCTGGACATGGCGATGCTAAACGCTTTACCGTTCGCAAAATGTCGGAAAATATTGGTGTAGAACGTATTTTTCCGTTAAATTCACCCTTCATCGACAGCATTGTTCTGAATAAGGTAGGAAAAGTACGCAGAGCAAAATTGTATTATCTGCGCAAATTGACCGGTAAGAAAGCAAGAATTAAAGAAAAAAAGTTTTAAGAGATTTTTTTGTGATTTCATGATTAAAAAAATTTAAATGAATATTAGGGAAAGAGGCTTTGTGAAAAGCCTCTTTTTCTTGTGTTTTTGTTATACCTTTGTCTTCAGATTTGAACAGGTATGAATTTCATAGAAACCAGGGAAGTTGTTAAACAATATGCCGGACATTTGGCGTTGGACAATGTCAGTATTCAAGTGCCGGAAAACAAGATTTTTGGTTTGCTGGGTCCTAACGGTGCTGGAAAAACAACATTGATCCGGATTATTAACCGGATTATGGCACCCGACGCCGGCGAAGTTTGGTTTGCCGGCCGTCCCTCGCAGGCAGATGATATTTATCGTATCGGATATTTGCCGGAAGAGCGCGGACTATACAGGAAAATGAAAACCGGCGAACAGGCGGTTTATCTGGCGCAGTTGAAAGGCTTGTCGAAGCAGGAGGCAGAAAAACGCTTGAAAATTTGGTTTGAAAAATTTGATTTGCTTCGTTGGTGGAACAAAAAGCTCGAAGAACTGTCGAAAGGGATGCAACAAAAAGTGCAATTTATCACGACGGTCGTGCACGACCCCGATTTGCTGATTTTCGACGAGCCGTTTAGCGGTTTCGACCCGTTGAATGCGGAACTACTGAAAAATGAAATCTTGGAATTGAAAGAAAAAGGGAAAACAATACTTTTTTCCACACACAACATGGCTTCGGTCGAAGAAATCTGCGACGAAATCGCCTTAATCAATCGTTCGCAGGTGGTGTTGAGCGGTGATGTACAAGAAATCCGGTCGCGCTATATGGAAAACATTTTCCGTCTGCAAATCGCAGGCGACCAACTGAAAGGAACAAACGAAATGTACGAAATTTTGGACAGCAAAAAAGGATACAACCGGTCTGTTTTCCGATTGAAAAAAACAGCACCGGTAACGAACTCGACGTTTTTGACGGCTTTGTTGCCCGAAAACGAAATCCTTTCTTTTGAAGAAGAAATGCCTTCGATGAACGATATTTTTATTCGGACAGTATCTAAAAAAGATTGAGTATGAGTAAGATAGGAATTATCATAAAACGGGAATATGGGGTGCGGGTGCGGAAAAAATCGTTTCTTGTCATTACCCTTCTCATGCCGTTGCTGTTTGCCGGATTGGTGTTTATGGCGCAGCATAAAGTCGATCTATCGGGTTTCGGCGAACTCGCGACCGACACGACCACTGTGGGCATACTTTTTACTTTCCTGATTTACACTTTTATCATGGCCTACGGCGCGATGGTGTTGCAGGGCGTGATGGAAGAAAAAACCAACCGGATTATCGAAATCATGGTTTCGTCCGTTAAGCCGTTCGACTTGATGATGGGTAAAATAATGGGTATCGGTCTGGTCGGCCTGACACAATATGCCCTCTGGGGCATTTTGCTAATCGCAGGAAGCTGGATTGTAACCGGCTCTCCCCTATCCTTTTCCGGCAGTCTAATGACATTAAGCCTCTATTTTATCCTTTTTTTCATTGGCGGTTACTTGATTTATGCTTCTATTTTTGCCGCTATCGGCGCGATTGTCAATAGCCACGAAGACACGCAACAATACATGATGCCGATTACGTTGTTGATACTTTTTGCTTTTTACGCCGGATTTTTCGGTGCGCAAAATCCCGATGGTGCACTCGCTTTCTGGACTTCTATCATTCCGCTGACTTCCCCTATCGTAATGATGACACGCTTGGCTTATGGCGTTCCATTTTGGCAGTTATTGGTTTCGACCGTTTTATTGTCCGTTACGGTCTGGCTGTTTGTCCGGCTGGCGGCAAAAATCTACCGTACCGGAATTTTGATGTACGGCAAAAAACCGGCATTTTCGGAAATAATGAAATGGTTGAAATATTAGTTTGGCACGCTCTTTGCAATAGTCTGTTTCCGTAACAATTTATGATGCGAACAATTCTTAAAAAAAATGTAATTTCTTGTGATTTTGTGTTGTAAAACATATAAATTTATTTTAAAAAATGAAAAATAATATGATACACACACATTACTCATCTGGCGGTTTAACAAAAATTAACGCGTCACACATCCTTGTAACGCGGTTTTCTTCTCTCGCGCGTAATATACAAAAAATCTTTTTAATACGCAATATTTCCGGCCTTCGTCATTGCGAAGGCGGCAATTATTGTGTCATTGCGGGCTTGACCCGCAATCCCCTGTTTCCCCCCAGCCCCCTAAAGGGGGAGAAAAAGCCCTTGCTAAATTGTGCGCTGCCACTCCCTCCCCTTCAGGGGAGGGCTGGGGTGGGGTCATTCTCAACTCATAACTCATAATTCATAACTCATAACTCAAAAAAAAGTATGCGAACAATTAAATTTTTATTTTTAGCGATTTTTCTTTTGGCTTCGAGTATAACGAAGCTATTTGCCACCGACTATTATTGGGTAGGCGGCGGTGGAACATGGTCTATCTCGCATTTTCGCACCGGAAACAGCAGTGGGGCCGCTAATGCCAGCCAATTGCCAACAGAGGGTGATAATGTATATTTTGATGCCGGTTCAGGATTTACTTCGGGCAACAAAACCATTACATTACCTAGCGGAGGTGCAACCTGTAAGAATATCACTTTTTCCGGTTGTCCGGTTGCACCAACAATCTATAATAATAGTAACAATATGACTATAGCCGGATCAATGACTTTGCAAAGTGGAATGACTATTGGTTATAATAATGTTGATTTTTTATTCACTTCAAGTGGAAATGAAACCATTCAGACAAACGGTGTAATTATCGGTATACAATTTTCGTTTACCGGAAGCGGAACGTGGACAGTCTTGGACGATCTGGCATTTCAGTTGACTTTAGGAGACAGATCCCTCTCCATATCCAACGGAAAAGTGATTTTTGATAACCGAACGGTTACAGTGATGAATTTTGCCTGTTCAGGTACAGGACAAATCAGTATGCAAAACACCACTTTTGTTGTAAATAGTTGGAGTTATACCTCTTCCACAGCAGTAACGACTGCCCAAACCAACGGCTCTACGATTGATATGCGATGCCGGAATTATACGAGTACTTTGGGCAATTTTACGACAACATCTTCTACCGACCAATATTATAATCTGCTGCTTGAAACAACTCCCGGTTATAATTCTGGTTTTAGTAATAACTTTAATAATAGAGGAATTAATCAGGGGACTTTCAATAAAATTTGGTATGTAGATTGTGTGGGTGCTTTGTCCACAGCTTCCGGCGGTACAATCACTACCGACAGTTTGATATTGAATGGACAGGGAAGTTATACCTTCACCAACAATGTAACGGTAAATAAACAGTTGGAAATCCAACCGGCCGGCTGCGGCGGCTGGATCAATATTGCCGGTGGTAAAACGATTACTATGGGTAATCCTTCTAATGTGGTGGTGGCTAATACCGGTATTACAAATATGACGATTACCGGACTGGGTGTGCCCTATCCGGTGACCAATGGAATAAACAGCGGCGGAAACAGCGGCTGGGATTTTCAAGGAACAGCCGTTCATAATGTCTATTACTGGGTAGGCGGTAGTGGCGACTGGACAGACCTCAATCATTGGGCAAGCGTATCGGGTGGCACACCCGGCAGCGGTTGCGTGCCTTCGCCTTTCGATAATGCTTATTTCGACGATGCTTCGGGATTTACGGCAAGCGACAAGACTGTTACGCTCAATCAGACGGCTAGTTGCGACAGCTTGTTGTGTATTGGTACCACCATCACACCGGCCATAATACACATGAATAGCCCCCTAATGGTTTACGGCTCATTGGAATTTCAACGGGGTATGAAATTAAAAACGGAAGATAGCGGAAATTATGATATAGGTACCCCTATTTGGATGATTGCAGACAGCCTGATGGAATCGATTACCCTGAACGGCACAATCATACGCGGAACTATGTATTTTCAAAGTACGGATATGCGGGGCGGCTGGAATCTGCAGGACAGTTTAGTTTTCTATACAAGACCGAATGCAACCACCCCTCACTCTTATTGCATGATCTATTTTTACAGCGGAAACCTGAACTTCAACGGACAATATGTTTCAACTTATGGATTTTCCGGCGGTAATGAAAATGCGCCCTATTTGAGTACCCGCACATTGAACATCGCCAACTCTACCATTGAGATCAGTTCGGGTAGTTGGACGTATCAGGGCGGACAACCCTTGACGGCAGCTCAATCGGTCAATTCCAACATTATACGCAGTACGGGAAATGGAAATATATCAACGAAAAACGGCGACCGGTATTACAATGTTCAATTTCTTGGTACTCTAACCGGAACGCTTGGAACAGCATCCGGCGGCACAAACGCCAGCTATTATAATAAGGTTGCTTTCTCTTCGTCATTAGGCACTATCGCTTATGGAATTGTTACCGACAGTCTGGTTTTTACCCAAAGTGGAACATTCACTATCAGCGCAACCAACACCGGTGGAGTGAAAGTGAATAAATTTTTGGGCACCGGCGACGGCATTTCTTGCGGCGGGGACTACAAAATCCGGTCCAACACAACGGGAACGCAGCGAACAATCACTATGACGACCGATTCCATGCCTCACCCTGCCGTTGCGATTTCGTATGCTTCGTTGCGCGACATTAATATCACAGGCCCCGATATTCCATACGCAGTTACAAATTCTCAAAATTTGGGAAATAATGCCGGCTGGGCGTTTTCCGCCGGAAGCGGAAAAACCTTTTATTGGGTCGGCAATCAAGGCGACTGGTCGAATACGTCGAACTGGTCGCTCTTGAGTGGCGGCGCAGGCGGATATTTTGGTGACGGCACAGGCTGTATACCAAGTGTTTTTGATAATGTGATTTTCGACGAATATTCTTTTTCTTCGCCCAATGATACGGTCTTTACCGACCAAAATGCCTATTGCGACAGCATGTCGTGGATCGGGTTGGCTTCGCAAACACCGGCTTTGATACTCAATTTTCCGCTGCAAATCAATGGCTCACTGATTTTTCAGCAGGGCATGACCGTTTCGGGACTGACCACCACATCGGGACAACCGGTTACGTTCGCCGGCAACCGGCCAAACGAAACGATTACGACCAACGGCGTAGTTATAAAAACAATGTTCTATTTCAACGGTACAGGCGGCTGGAAACTGCTTGACGATTTGACATTGAACAACACAACCAAAACAAATGATGGCGCAGGTATTAGTTTCTACAAGGGCAATTTGGATTTTAATGGAAAAACGGTGAAAATGCACTCATTCCAAAGCACGACAGGCAACAGTCCCGACGGCTCGCCCAACGACCCCAACCGAATACTGAATATGGCCAATTCAACTATAATATTAGACGAGAATATATATCGTGGTGGTTGGACTTATACACAGGGTGCCAATCTGACTCCGGCGCAAACGGCCAATTCGATAATTCAATTTATAGGAGATTATGTAAGAACATTCGAGACTCGGACAGGAGATATATACAATATTGTAGAATTTGCCGGTGCGGTAAAAGCTAATGTCAATTATGGCCAATATGCCAAATTGATTGTCCGAAACGATGCTACGATTAAACATGTGGTCACCGATACGCTGCAATTCGGATACGGACACGTTTATTCCTTCACTGCTACCGATACCTCTTTTGTCAATCAGGCATGGTATGCCAGCGGAACGCCCTGCTTGCGCAACACGATTAAATCGACCACCACCGGTACATCGGCCAATGTCAGCGTGGCCAAAGCGGCTGCCAATTATGCCTTTAATCCGGCCGATCAAGATACATTATTGATTGACCACATCAACCTCAGCGATATTCACGCGCTCACTACCGCCGAAGCAAACGGAAACGAGCGGGCGATGCTGGAAAAAGGATTCAAAAGCTCAAACACGGCAGGCTTGGGGCAGTTGGGCAACAACACCGGCAACTGGATTTTAGACGATTATGTGGATACATCAATTAACCCGTTTGGAAGTGGAGAGGTTACCGTCGGCTGTGGCTCGTATCCTTATACCCTTTCATCGGTCGGATTTCTGCCCAGCCCCGAAAGTACTTATACGTGGCTGCGCGGAACAGCCGCATCGAAAGACACCATCAGCAGAGCCTCGTCCTATATGCTCAATGACCCGACCAACAACGGCACCTACACGCTCATTGTGGATTATGGACAAAACTGTACACTCAACGGAACGGTGACCGTTCGCAGCAATACTGCCGACAGCTTGATTTGGACAGGTGCAGCAGGCGATTCAGATTGGCACAATTATCATAACTGGAAAGAAGCCGACGGCTCAACCCTAGTGACGTCCATTCCCGACATCTGCGTCAATGTGCTGATTCCTGCCGGATT